>CAYNXB010000102.1:0-7893 GCA_964401045.1 uncultured Sphingomonadaceae bacterium
ACCGAACAACGCCACCGAACTCCGACAGCCGGTGCCGACCCTCCACAAAAAGCGTGTTGCCGTACCCCCGAGCCACGCCACTGCCGCGGCGCGCTCAAACCAGGCTGTAAAGCTAAGACGCTCCGGCCCCACTCAATACAAATCCCAATAACAACCCCATCGATCACATAATGTGATCGAACGAAGCCTAAAACGCTCAGATTTCCGCCGGTTGGCGCAAGCGAGTGGAACTGAGCAAAACGCCGCACTCCCGCCAACGGACTGGAACATCGCTGAACCGGAGCGATCGGCTGGCAACACGCGATAGACAGGGATCAGCAAACCTGATCGAAACCGCCCGATCCGTTATTGGCACTGCCCCCGGTGCTTCCCTAGTCTCCGTCAGGGTCGATTACGGCCTCAATAAGACGTAGAAGTCCGCAAGCGCGATTCAGGCTGCAAATTCGCCGGGCGTTGGCCACTCGTGCCGATGCCAAGTATTCGCCGAGGCAAGGGAGCATGAACATTTCCTCGATATTGTCGATGACGACCGCACGTCGGACGGGCACGGCCCTGGCACTGATCATGAGCACCTTCGGAGGTGCCGCCATGGCTCAGTCGGGAGCCGCGGCTCAGCCGGCAGAACCCACCTATCACAGCGGCGCTGCATCCCTCTGCACCGGTCCGGCCATACGCTGCCCGGGGTTCGAGATCGGCATCCCGCAAGGCGACTACAACCTGTCGCTACGGTCCAAGGCGGATATCGACCTTCCCAACCCCTACGAGCGTGACGAAACCTGGCTGAAGATGCCGCCGGGCAAAGGCACGCTGGGTTCGACCAGCGCTATCGACATCGATAGGGACGGCAAATCCGTCTGGATCGTCCGCCGCTGCGAAGTGAACGGCTGCTCCGACAGTCACGTCGATCCGGTCATGAAATTCGACGAGAACGGGAAGTTCGTGCGCTCCTTCGGCGCCGACATGATCGTCTACCCCCACGGAATGTGGGTGGACCAGGAAGGCAATGTCTGGGTGGCCGACACCCAGTCGAACATGGAATCACGCCGCGGCGTGGCGCCCCCGGCCGGGACGGTCCCCAACGGCAACCAGGTCCTGAAGTTCAGCCCGGATGGCAAGCTCCTGATGAAGCTGGGCACGCCGGGCGTCTACGGCCATGACAACAGCCATTTCAACCAGCCGTCGGACGTGATCACCGCGCCCAACGGTGACATCTTCGTGGCTGACGGCCACGAGTTGACCAACATGCCCTACCGCATCGTCAAGTTCGACAAGGCCGGCAATTACATCAAGGAATGGCCGCTGTGCGACGACGCCGGCGTCCAGACAAGCGACTGCAGCCACTCCCTGGCGATGGATTCCCAGGGCCGCCTGTTTGTCGCCGATCGTGGCAACAGTCGCATCGTCATCTACGATCAGGATGGCAAGAAACTTGCCGTGTGGAAGCAGTTCGGGCGGCCCAGCGGGCTGTACATCGACAAGAACGACGTTCTCTACGCGGCCGACTCCGAATCCAGCGTCATCAGCGGCAACGCCTATGTTCGCGGCGTCCATGTGGGCGACGCAAAGACTGGCAAGGTCACCGCCTTCCTTCCCGACGTCCTGGGCAATCCCACGCCCTGGGCCCCGCTTAGGGGTACGACGGGCGCCGAGGGAGTCGCCACCGACGCGGCTGGCCACATCTTCACGTCGCAAGTCGCGCCATTCGGCCAGATCGCCCGCTACAGCCGCAAGCCGGTGCCCTAACCCACACGCAGAACATTATTGCGTCATCACCGGGGCCGCCCGCCCCGGTGACCTGTGGTAATCGAGACGAGAATCATCGCGGTGTGATCAGTCCCGCGCGGTTTCACGCGTGTAGCGCTCCTGATTTTCTGGACTGGGCGGATAGAGGCCCGGCAATTGTTCGCCTGTCATAACCTTCGCTACGACCCAGCCATCGAACCGCTCGATCTCGGCGGCCTCTGCGACAACCCGCTCGGACAGCGCCTGCGGAACCACTACCGCGCCGTCGCGGTCGGCGACGATCAGGTCGCCCGGAAACACGGTTACCCCGCCACAGGCAACCGGCAGTCCCCAATCCATGAAGGTCAGCCAGTTGTTCGGAGCCGGTGAAGCGGTGCCACGCGACCAGACCGACAGTCCGGACCGTTCAACGCCGACAATATCGCGAATAGCGCCATCGGTGACCATTCCGGTCACGCCACGCAGGGCCATGCGTGCGCACAGCACATCGCCGGCAACCCCGGCATCGGTGACTCCCATGGCGTCGATCACCGCGAAGCTGTCCGCTTCCATCTCCTCGATGGCGGCACGGGAGTTCTTGAGCCTGGCCAGGGCCGGACCGACGAGGTCTTCGCGCGCAGGGAGGAAGCGCATGGTGAAAGCCGTGCCGAAGCGGTTGGCGCCGCCACCAGCGATCGGCATTGCGCCGCGGATCCAGATATTGCGAAGGCCCAGCTTGAACAGGGCGCCAGCAATGGACGCGGTCGAGATTCGCGACAGCGTTTTCTTCAATTCGGGCGCCATGGGTTCTCCCTATCGAGGCGGAAGGCGATCTCTCGAGGGACTGGTCGCGGGGGAACTTCCGTTGCCTCCCGCTGCCTGCAGACCGCCCGGGTCGGCCGCGAAATGGCAGACCGCGCCGCCGCTCGCCACACGTATTCAAATGGGTTTCGATGCCGAAAGTGGCGAGAGCGATCAGCGATTGGCATTGCTCGACCGAGCGGGCTCATCCAGCACCCCCGCCTTTGAAATAGAGGTCAAGGCGGGCCTTCCCGCCATACAAGAGCAACGTAAGAAGTTCATGCCCCGGTCCGTATCGCTCTGGGCGCCCCAAGGTCATGCAAGCTACTGCCGGAAATCTTTCCGCCCACCACGAAGCCAGCCGGTTCGGCGCTCATAATGGCTTCCAACCATTTTCACAGGAAATAGCGCTTTTTTGCCAAGACCGGTTAGATGATACTCAAAAATGTAAGCGCATCCATAAATCCATTTCGATCGATTACGCGAATTACTTCGTCACTTCGCAAGTTCGACCTCACCAAATACTTGCCCCCTCCTCGACGTCTGCGTCCTGCGCTGGAGAGACCACCCGCACTGATAGCAGATCCTGATCATTCCGCAGAAAATTACGATTTTCCGATGGAAGCAGGTTTGGCCACTATTCTGTTGCGGTGGGTGTTACGCGAGATCCCCGCCGAATTAGGTCGCAAAGAAAAGACGTACATCAGCGGTGCCTGATAAAGTGGGGGAGTAATCATGAGCTTAAGAATTCGCACGCGTGCAAGCGCGTTCATGCTTTTGGGAACCGGGCTTGGCGCCATGAGTGTGGCGATCGCCAGCCCCGCCTTTGCCCAAGACGCGCCCGCGGCGGCGGCAGACCAGGGCACGGAGATCGTCGTTACCGGCGCTCGTGCCTCGGTCGGCAGCGCTCTCGAACTGAAGCGGACCGCCACCTCGCTGCAGGAATCGATCGTCGCCGAGGACATCGGCAAGCTTCCTGACAACAACGTCGTGGAATCGCTGCAGCACGTCACAGGCGTCTCGATCATTCGCGACAGCGCCGAGCCCAGCACGGTCCTCATCCGCGGCTTGCCGGATATTTCGACGACGCTGAGTGGCCGCCAGATCTTCACGAGTTCCAGCCGCTCCATTTCGTTGCCGGACTTTCCCGCCGAGTTGCTGGCGCGCGTGGACGTCAAGAAGGCGCCCGAAGCCAGCGATATCGAGGGCGGCATTGCCGGCGTGATCAACGTGGAGCTGCATCGCCCGCTCGACTTCCCGGGCCTGCAGATCGCCGGTTCGCTCAAGGGCAGCTATGGTTCGCTCAGCAAGAAGGTTTCGCCCCAGGCCAGCCTCTTGTTGAGCAACCGCTGGGATACCGGCGCCGGTGAATTCGGCATCCTCGTCAACGCGGCGTATAGCGACCGCACCACCAGGCAGGACCGGATTCAGAATCAAAATCAGCCGTGGAGGCAATTCACCCCTGCCGACAATGCCGGCAGCGGCCCAGCCACCGGCGTTCCGGCGGGCAAAGTCGCCTATCCCGGTACCGTGCTCCTGGGTCAGAACAATGCCGAGGTTAAGCGGACCACGGTCAGCTCATCGCTGCAATGGCGATCGAACAGCGGCGCGGTGGAAGCCCATCTGGACTATTTCTACGCGGGGCTGGACACGTTCAGCGGCGGCGATGTGAACGTGATCCTGATGGCCACCTGTCCTAGCGCGACCGGGAACCAGGCTTTCCCTGGTACCAATATCGGCCAAGTCCTGAATAGCGGCTGCTACGGCCTGACGTCGATGCAGGCGCGTAAGGCCAAGGAAGACACGCACCAATTCGCAGCCGGCCTGAACTGGGAAGCCAGTGATCGTCTGACGGTGAAGGCGCAAGGCAACTACACCACGTCGAAGGACCGTTCGGACTCGGCAATTGTCGACGCGCAGTATAACTACGGCCCGGACGGCGTGACAGTCACCGTAAACCCGTACGGCGATGGTGGTTACGTCGTCGACCAGCCGGGCAATCCCCAGGCGAGCCCCGACACCTATCTCGATCAGTGGTATGACTTTGTCACTCCACGCAAGGGCCATGAATATTCGGGCCGCATCGATGTGAACTACGTCACCTCGGACGAAGGCCTCCTGCGCTCGGTGGACCTCGGTTATCGGTACAACACCCGCCAGGCGACGTCCGACCAGGCCGGGACCGGCCTGAACTGCGCGAGCGCCATTGGCTTCGGCCTCAACGGCGGCAGCGATCCCTATAACAAATATCGCCAGCTTGCCGCGAACAGCGAAGCCTGCACGGCTTATCGGAACGAGTCCTCGCCGCAGCCCTACGCGGGGCAGGGTGCCATTCGCTCAGTTGGCGGTATCTCGTATGCCGATCTCGGGTCTGACTCCTATCACTCGACCAAGGGCAGCTTCTTCGACGGCAGATACGGCACGGTCAGCTGGGTCAACCTGGATCAGGCCTGGATTTTCGACAACCTCGAGAAAGTGCGGAACCTGTTCGGCTACAGCGGCCAGCAGGATTTCATCCCGAGCCAGCATTTCGACGTCAAGGAAACCAGCAACGCCCTCTATGGCAAGGTGAACTACGGCATCGACTTCGCCAATGGCATGGTCCTGGACGGCAACTTCGGCGTTCGGATGATCAGGACCACCCTGGAGGAAGGCGGCTTCTCGTCGAAATACGTCCCGCTCGATCCCAGCGTGCCGGCAAACCAGGGTGCGAACGCGACTTGCATCACCTGCCTGGTCTACACACGGACCGACGGCAAGGTGACGGACACCCAGTGGCTGCCCAGCTTCAACGCGCGGTTGGAGCTGCTGGATGGCCTCTATGCCCGTGCGTCCTGGAGCAAGACGGTTACCCGTCCGACATTCGCGCAGCTCAATCCCGGAGAAACCGTCAACTCGCCGACGGCGACCATTCGGGGCAGTATTACGAGCGGCAACCCCGATCTCGCGCCGGTCAAGTCCACCAACTATGACTTGGACCTGACCTACTACTGGGGCGGGGTGAACCATATCGGCGCCTCGATCTTCTATCGTCAGGTGGATGGTTATATCCAGACCCAGACGACGGTGGTTCAGATCAATGGCGACGACTACAACCGGAATCGCCCGGAAAACTACCAGAATGCCACCATCAAGGGCATCGAAGCCGGTTACTCGCAGTTCCTGGATTTCCTGCCCGGGTTCCTCAGCGGGTTCGGCTGGGACGTGAACGCCACCTATATCGAGGCGCCGTTCGTTAACGTTCCGAAGTTCCACGCAAACCTGACAGGTATTTACGAGAAGGGTCCGATCTCCCTCCGGCTGTCATACACCTATAACAGCCCTTACCTCGTCGGAAACTTCACCGGAGGCGTGCAGCCCCAGCAACGATGGGCGAGCGTCCGCGAGAACATGGACTTCTCGGCGAACTATCGCTTCAACGACAATGTGACGGTGTCGTTCGACGTTGCCAACCTGCTTGACAACTACCAGCGGCAGAGTGCCGGCAAGGGCGCCGAGAACGAGCTGCTTTATGCCGCGGACCTTTCCCGGTTCGACACGGTCTACTCGCTGGGCGTACGCTTCAAGATGTAATTTGACTTCCGATTGCAAGGCGGGGGGCCGCAAGCTCGCCGCCTTGCAGGCGGAACCTGTGAATCGCAACGGCGGCCTGTTTTGAACAGGCCGCCGTTTTGCGTCGACGTACCAAAATCAAAATCCGCACTCAGGCGGCGGTTCGACCAGGCGCTTCATTCTGTATCCGACGGGCGCACCGCAACAGCCGCCTGGCGGGACCAGATCGCCGACTTTGCGCCTGCAATCGATGCTGCATTATCCGCGTGGCGGCGAAGAGGACGCGAACTTCGTCGCGGTCTTTATTTCTTGGTATTGTGCGCCGTTTGAGCGGGGCCAGCGGTGTTGCTCCCGGCGCCCGCAGGAGCCGAGGCAGCACCATCGGCCGATGCCTTGCCCAGGTACGTTCCGAGGTAGGTCACAACCTCGTTATACTGATCTTCGGTCAGCGAATCTCCATTCGCGATCATGCGACTGACAACATCGCTCCATTCCTCCGGCGACCTGCGCTGCGCCGTGATCAGCTCAGAGGCATGGCAGCCGGTGCAGTTTTCCGACACGAATGCTTTACCGGGACCGTCGGGCAGTTCAGGTGCCTGGGCGCTTACGCCCAGCGGAAAGAGAATGCTGGCGCCTGCGACGCCCAGTGTGAACGCGGCTTTCAAACACTTCATAGATCAAACTCGCATTGCCGATCGCCCGGACGCAATGGCTTCCACGGATAACCGCCAGAGCCAGTCGCCCTCCGTATCCTGCTTAGAAGCCGCAATATTAACCGCCAATTGCACTTCTGATGCCACCGATAGAAAATCCTGATTGGTTTCCGGTCTGTGGCTGCCGCGTGCCCTTTTTCGATCTTCGCAATCGGGGGAAATCGCGGGGAGCGCCCGAGGTAGAGAGCCGGCGGAGCACGGCGAGGCTGTGGGTTGCAAATGGCGTGCATGGCCGGGCGAAAGTGCTTGGCGGCCCAACAAGAGGCTGGACTCTGGAACAAGAGCTGTGAAACTCTGTGAAGAACGCCTTTGCGAACGATAAGACGCCTCTTGGGAGAGGGACCAACATGAGCAACCATCGAGCGCTCCCCGCTGAACGGCCGCATTCGGACCGAGCTATGGCCGATCTGCGAGTTCAAGGAGCCCGGCATGAGTGAACGCCAGGATTTTCTGGGGGATGGCGAGCACGCCTATACCTTCCGAGACGAGCCGGCCAAGCGCGATTTCGTTGCCGCCCGGCCGCTGAAAACGAGCCTCGATGCCACCCTGGCGGAATGCCTTGATGGCGTCACACCCCGCTACGGCCGCTTCAAGATGCGCCAGCTGGCCCTGGTCCTGAAGTTGGTCGGTACAGGCAACCTGCACGACGCCGCCTCGGCCCTGAACATGTCGCAGCCCGCAGCGACCAAGCTGATCCAGGAGATCGAAGAGGCTCTGGGTGCTGTGCTTTTCATCCGCGAGCCGCGCGGCATGAAGCCGACGCCTTCCGGTATCATGGCAGCGCGTCATGCCGGCTTCATCCTCGCCGAGCTGAGCAAGATGCAGCAGGACATCGACGGCCTGCAGAACGGCATCATCGGCTATGTACGCGTAGGCGCGATCATCTCCGCCGTGCCGGCGCCGGTCACGCAGGCCCTGGCAAGAATGGCGGAAGCCTATCCGACTGTGGAAGTGTCGCTCAGCGTGGGCACCAGCGACGTGCTCTTGCCCGAGCTGAACGCCGGCCGCCTCGATTTCGTCGTGGGCAGCATCGCCGGAGCGGTTGGTCCGGAGCCGCTGACCTATTCGCCGCTGGTCGAGGACGTTGCCGTCGTCGTCGCCGGCA
>CAYNXB010000103.1:0-7792 GCA_964401045.1 uncultured Sphingomonadaceae bacterium
TGTTCGCCGAAGCGCTCGCGGTCCAGCTCAGCCTCGCCGGCACCAGTGTGCGCGAGATGATGGACGCGCAGCGCGCCATCGAAGGCATGGCGTGCGAACTCGCCGCGGAAAACGCCACCACCGAAGACCTGGCCCGGCTGCGCGATCTGCTCGCCGAGCATGAGGCGACGATCGACGACAACGCCGCCTACACCCGCTCGTGCATGCGCTTCCACCTCGCGGTGGCGGAAGCATCGCACAACCAGGTCCTGATCGCGCAGTTGCTGTCGTTGCAGCACGTCTCGTGGCCGGCGGCGAATCGCACGCTGACCGATCCGGTCGCGCGCCACGTGCTCGAAGTGCACCGCCAGATCGCCGACGTGATCGAATCGCGTGACGCCGCCGCCGCGCGCAGGCTGATGGACGATCACGTGAGGATGATCCGCGCGCGCCGCGTCAGCGAGGACGCCGCCGCCACCCCCGATTGTTGTTAGGAGAGTCGCATGTCCAAGTTCGTAATCCAGCCGCATTTCCGGCTCCATGAATGGGTCGCGGAAGAGAAGGGCTACTTCGCCGCCGAAGGGCTCGATTACGAGTTCCGCGAGACGTTCGATTCAACGCAGGCGAGCAACCACCAGCAAGGTGACAAGGTCGGCGCCTACCAGACCTTCGAAAAGGGCCGCGAAGGCAACGTCTCCTGCGCGTGCCACTGGACGGTCAACGTCGCCGCCTCGGCCGGGCACGGCCAGCTGTTCGCCGATGCCTATTCGGTGAGCCCGTGCGCGGTCTTCGTCGCGCCCGAAAGTGACATCAAGCAGCCGGGCGACCTGGCGAACGTACCGATCTCGGTCGGCTACCAGTCGGGCAGCCATTATTCGACGATCCAGGCGCTCGAGGCGTACCTGCCGCGTGAGCAGATCAACCTGTCGTTCGCCGACGGCATGTTGTTCAGCCGGCTCGAGCTGCTGATCGACCGCAAGATCCAGGCGGCCTCGCTGTTCAGCGGGCCTTACTACTTCCTCGAGCAGCTCGGCTTCAGGAAGATCATCGACACGACCTTCATGATGGCCTCGATGGTCACCGGCGAACCCGATCCGGAGGACGTGAAGAAATACTTTGCCGCGCTGCGCCGCGCGCAGGCCGACATCGACCTGCGACCGGAGCTCTACACCCACTACTACAAGAGCGAGTTCCCGCTGCGCTTCCACGAGGCGATGGACACCGGCCGCTGGGGGCCCGGCGAACGGATCGTGTTCGAACCCTATTCGCAGGCGATGTTCGAGGAATCGCAGGCATGGATCGGCGAACGGGAAATCTTCCCCGAAGGCAATCTCGGCACTCGGGATTACGAACGCTCGATCCTGAGCCTGACGGCAGCTTAGGCGGCGGTCTTGCGCGGCTTGCGCTTCGGCGCGGGCCGTTTGGGCGCGGGCTCGTGAGCGGGCTCGCGCTTGCCGTTCCATTTCTTGAGCGCGTAGGCGCCCGCCGTCAGCGCGATCAGCGCGGGAAAGCTCAGCCGTCGCAGCAGCGTGGCACCCGCGACACCGATCAGGGCTCCGCCCGCGCCGCCAGCGCCTGCCCCCTTGGCGGCCTTGGCGCCGGCCACCCCCGCGAGAAGCTTGCCGATCATCTGAATTCTCCTGTGCTTTTGGAGAGTAACCGGCGGAGCACGCACGCGGTTCCTAGCGCAGCTGGCTGTCCTTGCTGCCGCGCCGGTTGATCCCGGCGATAGCGCGGCGGGCATCGCGGCCCGACTGACAGGCGATGCACGTGCGCACGCCCGGCAAGGCTTGGCGCCGCGCCTTTGGAATTGGCTCGCCGCATTCGTCGCAATGCGTGGCGCTCGGGCCGCGCGGCACATTGGCGCGGGCGCGCAACACCGCATCCTTCACGGTGTCGTCGATCTGATCCTGCACCGCACCGTCGCGCGTCCAACCACCAGCCATGCATTTGTAACGGCCGTGCCCGGCCAGGCGTTCCGCGCGTCCTCAGACGTCGTTGCGGATGGTCGCCAGGGCGCCGCCATCGATCTCCCACTTGGCGCCGTTGACGTAGCTCGCCTCGTCCGAGAGCAGGAAGCTGACCACGCTGCCGACTTCCTCCGGCTGGCCGACGCGGTTGAGCGTCGCGACCTCGCCGAGCTTCTTCATGCCGGCCTCGACACTGTCGAACATCTGTTCGAGCATGCCGACAAGAAGCGGCGTTTCGATCACGCCCGGCATCACGCAGTTCACCCGCACCCCCTTCTGGGCAACTTCGCTGGCGGCGGTGCGCGTGAGGCCGACCGCCCCGTGCTTGGCGGCGTTGTAGGCGCAGGCGCCCGCCAGCCCACGTTCCGAGCCGATCGAGGCGGTGTTGACCACCGCGCCCGAGCCGCGCCGGACCATGTCCGGCAGCACATAGCGCAGGCCGAGAAACATGCCGCGAAGGTTCACGTGCAGCACGCGATCGAACTCGGCGACTTCGTATTCATGGGTCGGCGCGAGATGTCCTTCGATGCCGGCGTTGTTGAAGAACCCGTCAACCTGGCCGAACGCATCAAGCGCGGCCTGGGCATAGGCCTTGGCCTGCGCCTCGTCGGAGATATCGGCATGAAACGCGAGCGCGTCGTGGCCTGCGTCAGTCAGCTCTTTGGTGCGCGCCTCCAGCCGGGCGTCGTCAATATCGACCAGCATGACCCTGGCGCCTTCGCGGGCGAGGATCTTGCAGGTGGCAAACCCGATCGCGCCGGCGGCGCCGGTGACCAGCATCGATTTGCCTTCGTGGCGCTTCGTCATTTTCTTCCCTTTCGGAATGGCAGCGTGAGCAGGAACAGCACCAACCGCGGCGTGAGCAGCTTTAGCGCGGCGCGGGCGTTCTCGGGCGTGAGGGTGGCGCTCATCGGCATAGTGCCGAACACCTTGCCCTTGATCACCAGGTCGTCGCCTTTGCGCTCGATCCTGGCGACCTGCATCAGCTCGGACTTGTCGGCGGCAAAGATCTTCATGCCACGGCGATCCTGTCGAACTCGATGTCGAGGTCCTCGGCCATGACCATCGCGGTCGCGCGGCCTGCGCCGAACACGCCTCCGCCCGGATGCTGGAACGGGCCGACGAGATAGAGGCCCTCGACCCCCGGCACGCGATACTGGCCCAGTTCTGGCGTCGGGCGGTGCGCGCCGGACTGGTAAGTGGTAGTGGCGATGCCGTGGAGATCGCCGCGGAAAAAGCTGGGGCTGGTGCGCTCCATGTCGACCGGGCTGTCGCAGTGATAATCGAGCACCACCTCGGGCACGTTGTCGATGTAGTTCGCCATCTGGGCGATGATCTTGTCGGCGAACTCGCGCTTGCTCTCGTCCCACGAACGGCCGTCCGGACGTTCGTAAGGCACATAGTCCCACGCGTGGAAGATCGCCTTGCCCTCTGGGCAGCGCGAGGGATCGTGCTGCGTCAGCTGCCCGACCCCGACCAGCGGCGTCGGCGAGAACTGGCCGTAACGCAGCTCGTCGAACGCGCGGCGCATGTCCTCGTAGTTCGCGGGCATCAGCTCGTACATCACTGCCGAGAGGTCGCCCGCCTTGAACTTCAAGGGCGCGTCGAGCGCGGCGTGGACGGTGAAGCACGCAGCCGGCGTGATGTGCGTGCGCTTGGCGTGCGCGGCGACATCCTGCGGCAGCGACGGCACCAGATCGGGCAGGATATGCGGGTGGATCGCGCCGATGATCCCGTCGCTCGCGGTCAGCCGCTCACCATTGTCGAGCACCACGCCGGTCGCGCGGCCACCCTCTGCCAGCACTTCGCGCACTTCGGCGCCCGAGCGCACCGCGCCGCCGTGGTCCTCGATGCACGCGATCAGCGCATTGGTCAGACTGCCCGACCCGCCGACCGGCACGCCGAAGCCGAACTTCTCGAGGAATCCGAGGAACACGTAAGCGCCGATCCCGGTCGCCTTCTCGTCCGGGCTGACGAGGTTTTCGCCCGCCACCCGGCCGAAGTGCGCCTTGCACTTGTCGTGCTCGAACAGCTCCTCCATCAGGTCGAAGGTCGAGATCGCCATCGTCCGCATGATCTCGCGCCCCTCCGCGCTCTGGTCCATCATCGCGGCGGACGCGCCGACCGGCATCGGCGGGGCATAGAGCGAGGCCTGGATCATCGGCAGCCATTCGGCAGCCTGCCGCGACAGCTCGAGGAAAGTCTCGGCATCCTTGGTTGAGAACCTGCGGATCGCCTCGGCGCTCTTGGCCGGATCGCGGTGCAGCGGCAGCGTGGTGCCGTCCTCCCACACGCTCATCATCGGCACGTCGGGGAATACGTATTGCAGGCCGTACTTGCGCTTGAGGCCCAGCTCGTCGGCCAGCAGCAGCGGATTGCCCTGGATGAAGATGTGACTCATCGAATGCTGGTCATGCCGAAAGCCCGGCCGGGTCAGCTCGCGGGTGACGACCCCGCCGCCGAACCACTCGTTGCGTTCGAGCACGAGCACCTTCTTGCCCGCCACCGCGAGATAGGCCGCGGCGACCAGGCCGTTATGGCCCGAACCGATGGCGATGATATCGGCGTCGGCCATTCGCTCTCCTCAGATGCACGCGCTGAGCACGAGGTCGCTCAGCTTCTGGCACCGCTCTATGTTGCGAGCCTGGGTCATCACACCCGCGCTGACCAGCGCGAAACTGACATCGGCCGCCGGATCGACCCAGAACATCGTGCTGCCCGCGCCGTAGTTGCCGTGCGTTTCAGGGCTGGCGAGCGTGCCGAACAGGTGGTGGAACACGCCGGCGCCACGCACCTGGAACCCGATCCCCTGGTTGGCCGGCGGGACGATCCAGCCGGCGTTCTCCGCCACGCGCTTGTAGAGCTGGTTCGGCATGTCGCCGGTGTGAACCTGCCGCGCCAGCCGCAGCATCGCGGGTGACAGCAGCCGGACGCCATCGAGTTCTCCCCCACGGCGCAGCATCTCGGCGAAGCGCCACAAGTCGCCCGCGGTCGACGCGACGCCGACATGCGGGCTCTCCGTCGCCGGATCCTCGAACAGCGCGTGATCGCCCTCGATGTTGCGCGAGAGGTGCTTGATCGGAACGGTGCCGCGCATGTCCGGCCGCACGTGGCGGTCCTTGAGGTCGGCGCGCAGGCCCATCGAGGTGCTGTTCATGCCGAGCGGGGCGAACAGGTCTTCGTGCAGCACGGTCTGGTAGTTGCGGCCCTTTGCGTCGGTGCGGACCAGCGCGGTGCCCAGCAGCACGTGGTTGGCGAGCGGCGAATAGTCGCAGCGCGTGCCCGGCGGCACCTCGCCATGCACGAAGTCGATCACCGCCTCGTAGAGCTCGTCGAGCCGATCGAGGAACATGCCTTCCTTGGGCGTCCACACGCCCGGCATCCCGGCGGTGTGGGTCAGCAGGTGATAGAACGTCGCGTCCTCGCGAGGGAGCCCGGTGAACTCGGGCAGCACGTCCTTCACCTTGGTGGTCAGCGCAAAGCGGCCTTCCTCGATCGCCTTGAGGATGAGGACGTTGGTGAACGCCTTGGTGACGGAGAAGATCGAGAATACGTCGTCGAGCTTGAGCGGGCGCTGGCCCTGGCCGTCGGCCGCTCCGATCGCCTCTTCGAAAATCACGTCGCCGCCGCGCCCGACCTTGAGCGCCAGCCCGAAGTAATCGTCGCGCGCGATGTCGGCGCGGATCACTTCGCGCAGGGTTTCGAGTCTTTCGTGCCAGATCGCCATTACTCTATCCCGCCGCAATGATGCCGCCGTCGATCGCCAGCATCGCTCCGTTGATGAACTCGGCCTCGTCCGAGAGAATGAACGCCGCCGCCCGCGCGACGTCCTCCGGCGTGCCGTTGCGGCGCAGCGGAATGTTTTTCGCGCGCTGTTCGTATTGCTCGGGCGTGACGAAGCCTTCGGTCGCGGGCGTCGGCACACTGCCGGGCGCGATCGCGTTGACGCGCACGCCGCGCGGACCCAGCTCGCCGGCGAGCACCTTCGTCAGCCCCGCGATGCCCGCCTTGATCGTGGTGTAGGCCCCGGTGTTCGGCCGCCCGCGATAGGCGACCGGTGAGGAATAGTTGAGGACGTTGCCGCCCGCGTTCTCGTCACGATGCGCGAGGAACGCCTGCACGCCCCAGAACACGCTCTTGAGGCCCGCGGAGAGCATCTTGTCGAGCGTCTCCTCGGTCACCTTCTCGATCGGCTCGTAGACCAGGTACGACGCGTTGTTGACCACCGCGCGCAGCGGGCCGGCATCCTTCGCGAACGCCTCCGCGACATCGAAGAACGCCTGCCTGCTGCCGCAATCGGCCTCATAGGCATGGGCCTTGCCACCAGCTTGGCCGATCGCCTCGGCAACGTTCCGCGCAGTGTCGCCGTCGAGGTCGATCACGCCGACCACCGCGCCCTCGGACGCGAGATGCTTCGCGATCCCCTCGCCAAGCCCGCGCGCGGCGCCGGAGATCAGGATCGGCCTTCCCGCGAACCGCATCATTCCATCCCGAACAGCTTGGCCGTGTAATGGCTGTCCATGTACTCGCGCATCGCATCGATCTTGCCGCCCGAGACCTCGAACACCCAGCAGTAGTCGTTCTCGTAGATCTTGCCGTCGAGCGTCTTGCCGGTCGAATAGCTTTCGACGCACACGAACGGCCCGGCGGAGAACATGTTCTGCACGTGGACCTTGGGATCGCCCGGCTCGAACATGCCGCGCACCGGGGCAAGGAACTTGTCGATGATGTCCATGCCCACATGCTTGCCCGCGCCGGCGATGCCCTTGACCTTGGGTTCCCACGTCGACTTGTCATGGTAGAACGCGCGCAGCTTCTCGAGATCGCCCGAGGAAAGCACGTCGAAGAAATCGAGCACCAGTTGCTCGTTGGCGTTCGCGGCAGTCACTCCCATCACTTCAGTCCTCTCGCTTCATCGCTCGGCGGCGGCAGGTTGGGCATTGCTCCGCCCTGGTGCAGCGCGACCATCCCGTAGCGGCTCTTGAACTTCCACCCGTCCTCGGTGCGCACGTAATGATCGTCGAACCCGCCGACGTAGAGACCGCCGGCTTCCTGCGGCGGCGTGATCGACTTGTGGCTCGACAGCATCGCCAGGTAGTTCGTGCCTCTGGCCTCGTCTTCGCCCAGCACGTCGACCAGCACGTTGGTGACGACGTGGCGCACGAGGATCGGCGGGCGGTCCCGGAACAGGCGCTGCACCGCCGCGCGGCCGTAGAACGGATGATCGGGCTGGAACGGACGGGCGAACTCGCAGTCCTCGGCAAACAGCGCGGCGAGCGCGGCGTGATCGCTGTTGTCGGCATACTTGGCGAACAGCAGCGGCAGGCGGCCGCATTCCCGTTCGATCGCAAGGCGGGTCAGATCGTCCATCAGCCCAGTTCCTCCACGCCTTCGGCTTCGATCTCGGCGAACGCCTCGTTGGCGATGCGGAAGCTGTCGACCGCCGCCGGAATGCCGCCATAAATGCCGACCTGGAGCAAGACCTCGCGGATTTCCTCCTTGGTGAGCCCGTTATTGAGCGCGCCGCGGATGTGGACCTTCAGCTCGTTGTGGCGGTTGAGGACCGAAATCATCGCGAGGTTGATCAGGCTGCGATCGCGACGCGGAAGCTGCTCCTCACGCCCCCAGGTCCAGCCCCAGCAATAAGTCGCGACCAGCTCCTGCAGCGGATCGTTGAACGCGTTCGCCTTCGCCATCGCGCGGTCGACGTAGGCGTCACCGAGCACCTCGCGGCGAATTTTCATGCCTTTGTCGTAGAGAGGCTTGTCCATCGTTAGTCCTTCAGAGGGCGGAATAAACAGCGTCGATGAGTCGGCGGGCGCGTGGGCCGTTGTCGCCGACGG
>CAYNXB010000104.1:0-7675 GCA_964401045.1 uncultured Sphingomonadaceae bacterium
CCAGCCGGTTGGTGCCGCCGCGCGGCCACCACACTCCGCCGTCGCGCTCGAGCTTATGGATCAAGGCGTAGATCGCGCTCGTGGTCATCGGGTTGCCGCCGACCAGCAAGCTGTGGAAGCTGAATGCCTCGCGCAGCTTTTCGCTCTCGATGAACTTCGACACCGTCGCATAGACCGAGCGCCACGCCTGGTGCTTTAGCAACGCCGGCGCGGCCTTGATCATCGACTTGAAATCGAGGAACGGCCGCGCGCCCAGCTTGACGTAGCCTTCGTGGTAGACGCTTGCCGAATAGGCGAGGAACGCCTCGTATCCGGCAATGTCGACCGGGCTTATGCGTCCGATCTCGCGGCGCAACGCCTCGTCGTCGTTGCCGTAGTCGAAGTGCGTGCCGTCGGGCCAGGTCAGGCGGTAGAACGGGGAGACCGGCAACAGCTCCACGTCATTGTCCATCGTCCGGCCGGACAGCGCCCACAGCTCACGCAGCGCATTCGGATCGGTGATGACGGTTGGCCCTGCGTCGAACGTGAAGCCGTCTCGCTCCCAGAAGTAGGCCCGGCCACCGGGCTTGTCGCGCGCCTCTATCAGCGTGGTCGCGACGCCCGCCGACTGCAGGCGTATGGCGAGCCCGAGCCCGCCGAACCCCGCGCCGATCACGCAGGCGCGCTTGCCGGTAAGTGCGTCGGTCATGTGGCGGGCTCCAGTGGCCGGCCTTCGGCCAGCAGTGCGGCAAGCGCGCGCGTGACGGGCACCGGCGGCTTTCCGCACAGGATCCGGCGGCGATCTGCCGGCGTGGAACCGCCGGCGTAGAGCCGCTCGATCGTCGGGCGGGGCAAGCGATAGAACCGCTCGAGCACCTTGTAGCGCTGGCTCGGTTCGGTGGCGCGGAACAGCATCCGGCCGAGCAGCCGGTAGAAGCGTGTCGCGCGCCAATGCTCGCTCGCCTTGTCCGCGAGCAAAGTTGCGAGCGCGGAGCCCGACAAGTCGGCGTTGTCCGCCACCAGCAGCGCAATCCGTGCCGCCTGCGGCAGAGTATAGCTCGTCAGCGGGTGCCAGAATCCGCCCCGCGCACCGGCCAGGGCAACCCCTCCGGCCGCTTGCGAGGCTTGCCAGGCCGCGAAGTCGCCGCCTGTCACCACGGGCAGCACGCCGGTTTCTTCGGCGAGCACATCGCCGATCCACCCGCGCCGCCGGCAATAGGCGTCGAGCCGCTCGCCCAGCACGTCGCGGTCGAGCACTGGGTGATCGGCATAATAGGTATCCTCGACGAACAGCTCGTTCGGTCCCAGCGGCAGGCAATAGACGAAGCGGTAACCGCCGAGTTGCTCCACGGTCGCGTCCATGATCAGTGGCCGGTCGAGCCCATGCGGTGTCCTGGTGCGCACGTGGCCGCCAAGGAACACCTGCCACCCGCCCGTCAGGTGCGGGGTCGGATCGAACCCGCGGCAATCGATCACTGTGCGCGCCTCGATCCGCTTGCCGTTTTCCAGCGTGATGCCCTCACCGTCGAGCGCCGCGACGGGCGTGCCGCGATAGATCGCCGCCGGTGAGAGCGTCTTGCGCAGTGTCGCCGCGAAGTCGGCCGAAATCAGCGAGTGGTATGGTGTCGCGAGCTTGCGCCGATAGGCCGGGAAACGCACTTCGTAGCCGTCGTTCCATTCGGCTCGCGGGAACGCCGCCAGCAATTCCTCGCCGCCCGGCGGCAAATCACTCGCGAACCAGCTCCAGCGGTGGTTGCCGCCCAGCATCTTGCCCGCTTCGACGAGCGCGAGCTTCAGCTCGGGCCGCGCCCGCGTCAATGCCAGCGCGATCAGGCCGCCTGACAGCCCACCTCCGGCAATGGCGATGTCACATCCGCTCATTGCGTACGGCTGTAGCGTACCGGGCGGCAAGGACAAGGCGGGGCGAGGCTTGCGCACGATGGAAGGCAACGGCACAACCCGGGCGATGGGCAATCATCTCCTGCCGCACCGCCGCGCCCTGATCGCGACGCTGATCGTAGCGGCGGTCGCCGCGGCGATCCTGCTGGCGATGGGCCGTCCGCCGATCTGCACCTGCGGCACAGTCAAGCTGTGGCACGGGATCGTGCAATCGGCGGAGAACAGCCAGCACCTGACCGACTGGTATTCGCCAAGCCACGTGATCCATGGCCTGCTGTTCTATTTCTTCGCCTGGGTGCTGTGGACGCGGTGGAAGGTATTCGGCGGGCTACCGGCGAAATGGGCGCTGCCGATCGCGGTGGCGTTCGAGGCGTTCTGGGAGCTGGTCGAGAACTCGCCGCCGGTGATCGAGCGCTACCGCTCGGTCACGGTCAGCTGGGGCTATACCGGGGACAGCGTTGTCAACTCGATGGCCGATATCGGCTGGATGGCGATCGGATTCCTGCTCGCGAGCCGCATCCCGGCCTGGCTCAGCGTGGTGCTGGCGGTGGCGTTCGAGCTGCTCACGCTGGCCATCATTCGTGACAATCTCACGTTGAACGTGCTGATGTTGCTGTCGCCGGTGGACGCCATCGCCCAGTGGCAGGCGCAGGGCTAACTCTCGACAAAACAGCAGGAACCGCGCAGTGAGGATGGCGTTGTCGAGCGAGAGTTTTTGAGCGAGACAAAACATGGGGGGCCATCGATGAGATATGCGGTTGCCGGATTGCTGGCGCTGGCTGGCACAGTGGCCTTTACCGCGCCGGCCACGGCGCAAGACGTCGATGCACCGGCGGCGTCCGATCCCGATGCGGGCGCGAGCGTGTTCGATGGCGATTATCTCACCATCGGCATCGGCGGCGCGTACGTGCCGAGCTATGACGGCTCGGACGATTACGTGTTCACCGCGCTTCCGATGCTCCAGGGCAGCATCGGCGGAGTGGGCATCAGCCCGCGCGCGGCGGGCGTCGCGCTCGATTTCATTCCAGACCGCGCGGACAGCAAAATACGCTTCTCGCTCGGCCCTACGGTGCGCCTGCGGATGAGCCGCGCCAACGATATTAAAGACGAGGTGGTCGAACTGCTGCCTGAACTCGACACGGCGATCGAGGTCGGCCCGTCGGCTGGCGTCTCGTTCGCCGGCGTGCTCAATCCATACGATTCGCTGTCGATGACAGTCGACGTCCGGTGGGACGTGGCCGGCGCACACGACGGGATGACCGTGGGGCCTTCGCTGTCGTACACCACGCCGCTGTCGCGCGGCATGGCGGCAGTCCTCAGCGTCGGCGGCGAGTGGGCCGACGACAAGTTCATGGATTACTACTACTCGATCGACGCCGGTGCGGCGACGATCACCGGCCTTGACCAGTTCAATGCCGGCAGCGGCTTCAGGTCGGTCGGCACGCAGCTGCTGCTCGGGTGGGATCTCGACAACGACCTGCAAAACGGCGGCCTCGCGCTGTTCGCGGTCGGCGGCTATTCGAAGCTGCTCGGAGATGCGGCCGACACGCCGTTCACTGCCGAGCGCGGCAGCGCCAGCCAGTGGCTCGCCGGAGCTGGCATCGCCTACACGTTCTGAGCGGCGCTCAGCCGCCTGGTTTGAGCGTCTTCTCGCGCTGCGGGTAGACGTCGTAGGTCTTGCCGCGCACGGTGATCGTCTCGCCCTTGAATGCGCGCATCTTGGGATCGCGCGCGCGGTGGCCGGTCAGGCTCGCCTGATCGCCGATTTTTGCCGCACTCGGCCCGAAGCCCGATCCCCGCGCGACGATCGGCGGCGACAGGTCGACTTCCCACAGCCCGTCGACCGCGCGCAACTGCAGGTGCATGTGCGGGTTGCCGAAGCTGATCGCCTGGATTGTGCCCGACAGGCGGCTTTCGCTGTCGTCGGTCCACGCCCAGCCATGGTGGGCCGCTGCTGCTGCCGGAATCGCGACCGCGGTCGCTATTGCAAGATAACGAAGTGGAAGGCGTGCCATCGCCTGTCTCCTCTCCAACCCTTCCGCCCTGGTTCGGCATAACAGAGCGGGTGCGGGTTGTCGCGACCTCGCGACCCGGGTGTCGCCGGCTGGTGAGCCGGGCTACGGTCCCCGCTGGCCTAACGCCAATTCGACTTCGGCCAGCGGTTCCACGAATGCCCCGACCGCTATGCCGGAGGCGACCACCGCGAGGCCGGTCGCGAGGATTCCGATGGCGGCGAAGTCGAACACGCGTGCGAAACGGCGGCTGGCGGCGGCGCGTTCTTCGGCCGAAGGCGTGCGTCGCTCGCACACGCGCATCTGCACGTCGTTGGCGGTGCGGGCTACCTTGCGGCCGGGACTTACCGGCAGCAGCAGGTCTTCAACCGAAATCTGCTCCCGCACATGGACGCCGATGCGGTCCGCCGCCGTCCAGGCCACCCGGCCGATCATCACATAAGTGCCCCGGCGGATCTCGACGTAGCTGCCGCGGCCGGGCGGGTCCTGGCACAGCGCCATTATCCCGCGTGAGGATATGTTGAGAATCTGCGCGTCGCTCCAGCCCGCGTCGTCCTTCAGGCGCACGCCGATCCGCACCGGCTTGCGCGGTTCTCGTGTGCGCTGCGGCATGTCGATTGCGTCCCCTTGCGGCAGGACGCGCGGTCCCGGCTCGTGCACCCCATTGATGCGGAATGCTTGCCTGTGAACTGTTTAAGGAAACCTTGCCGCAGCGGCGAGTCGATCCCGTAAAGCTACGCCTTCCCCGTTATCATGGGATTATGCGTGTTTCCGTGGCGGCGTGCGACCTGCCAGGAACTTGCCAAATGCGCTGATAGCCATCGAACACTTGCGGGATGCCGATCCGGGCGAAGAATTGGCCAACAACCGCGCCCTTGCCGATCGACCCGAACAGTGACGTAACATTATCGTCGACGGCCACCAGCGCGCCGGGCTTCAGCAGATGAAAGCCCGCGGCAAGCTCCTGCATATGGTGCGCCATCGAAGCCCAGAGAGTCGCCAACTCAAAGTCGAAGCTGTCGAGATAGAGCATGTCCACCTTTCGTCGGGCGCGAGCCAGCCAGGCAACGGAATCGCCGCAATGAACGGTGGTGCGTGGCCCTACCTGGTGCTGCGCTTCGGCCACGGCTTCCGGGTTGATGTCGACGCTGAGCACTGATCCGTTCAGTTCTTCGGCGATCGCATCGAAAATCAGAGTGGAGGCCCCATCGCCGCTGAAGTCCGCTTCCTTGCGGGCGCATCCGGTCTCGATGGTCCGGGGCTGCTGGCATTGCCGCAAGTACCGAAGCATAAACTCGAAGCCCTCCCGGCGTATACCGGTCAACGCAATCATCTCCGGCAATGTCGGCTTGGCGCCGGAGTGCTTTCCGGTGCCGGATTTCGTCTTCGCTTGCATCGTACGCCGGTTCCGTTCTGTCGTGATTGTGTTCGTCGGTCAGCCCCTCTCCGACTTGGGGTAGATGCTCATTGTCAACGGTTGCGGTCAAGCATCCAGTTGGGCGAAAAAAAGGGCGGTGCCTCTCGGCACCGCCCCTCGTTTTTTCTCGAAGGAGAAAGAGCTTACTTGAGCTCGACGGTGCCGCCGGCTTCCTCGATCTTCTTCTTGATCTCTTCGGCTTCGGTCTTGTTGATGCCTTCCTTGACGGCCTTGGGCGTGCTCTCGACCAGAGCCTTGGCTTCGGTGAGGCCCAGGCCGGTGATGGCGCGGACTTCCTTGATCACCTGGATCTTCTTGCCGCCGTCGCCCGTGAGGATGACGTCGAACTCGGTCTTCTCTTCGGCAGCTTCGGCAGCGGCGCCACCGCCGGCGGGGGCCGCCACGGCAACAGCAGCGGCAGCGGAAACGCCCCACGCTTCTTCGAGCGCCTTGGCGAGCTCAGCGGCTTCCAGGACGGTCAGCTTCGAAAGGTCTTCAACCAGCTTGGCGATATCGGCCATGACTTCGTACTCCGTTCAAATTGGGAGGGGCGAAATGCCCCGAGTGTCGCTTGAAAAACCGCTTACGCCGCTTCTTTGGCGCCATAGGCACCGAAGACGCGGGCGAGCTTGGCGGCGGGCTCGTTGACGACCCGGGCGATCTTGGTCGCCGGGGCGTTGATGAGGCCCACCAGTGTGCCGCGCAGCTGATCGAGGCTCGGCAGCGAGGCGAGCGCCTTGACACCTTCAGCATCGAGCATCTGCCCGCCCATTGAACCGCCGACGATCTCGAGCTTGTCGTTCGTCTTGGCGAAGTCCACCGCGGCCTTGGCGGCGGCGACCGGATCGGCCGACCACGCCAGAGCAGTCGGGCCGGTGAGGTATCCCTCGAGGCCTTCGTACGGGGTGTTCTTCAGGGCGAGCTTGGCGAGGCGGTTCTTCGCCACCTTGTAGGCCGCACCGGCTTCGCCCATCTTCCCTCGCAGGTCGGTCGAAGCCGACACCGAGAGGCCGAGGTTGCGGGTGACTACCACCACGCCGACCTCGTTGAAGACTGCGTTGAGCTGGGCGACCGATTCGGCTTTCTGCGAACGATCCATGCCTTACTCCTTCATATGGCCACGCTGCTGGGGCAGAGTGGCCGGCTCAAATCGCTTCCGGGCTGATGCCCGCAAGCAAGTCCACCGATGGGGAAGGAGGTGCGTGCCGGAGCACGCGAAAGCGACGCCGCGGCGCCGCGAAAATCTCGTTTCCCCGCCTAGGCTGCAGATTAAGAGGGAAACCCTCAGCAGCTGTCTCGGACGGATGACCGGAGCGCGCGAAGGCCCACCGGTCGGTGGCGGGCCTCTAGCTTCCTGGGCCGGCGAGTCAAGGAAAACGGCCCCGTCGACTCGATCTCCGACGCGCGGGCGGGCGAAAATGCTGCGCCGCAGCGTTTGACACTGCGCGGGCGGCTTCCTATATGCGCCCTCGTTCGACCGCTTCGAGCAAGGCGGGTCCTTACGCGGGGGCCTTCCAGGGATGGATGCGGCGACGTTCCACGCGACGATGATTATTGTAGCCGGCCCCTCCCGCAAAGGTGGGCCTCGGCTGCGCTTTTGTCGTCTTGGTGGACTGCCACGGCGCGCATGGCAACGAATTCTCCGGCTAACCGCCGGACCGATCACACAGAAGGCAGCTCTCACTCATGGCAACCAACGCATCCGAAGCCACCGGCAAGTCGGCCGGCGCGAACCCTAACAAGGTGACGGGGGCCAGCAAGAAGAAGCGCATCCGCAAGATCTTCGGCGACATCCACGAAGTGGTGCAGATGCCGAACCTGATCGAGGTGCAGCGCGAAAGCTATGAGCAGTTCCTGCGCTCGGATCCGTCGACCGGTTATGTTTCGGGGCTCGAGAAGACGCTGCGTTCGGTGTTCCCGATCCGCGATTTCGCCGGCACCGCCGAACTCGACTTCGTGCACTATGAGCTCGAGGATCCCAAGTACGACACCATCGAGTGCCGCCAGCGCGGCATCACGTACGCGGCGCCGATGAAGGTCACGCTGCGCCTGATCGTGTTCGAAGTGGATACCGAAACCGAAACCCGCTCCGTGCTCGATATCAAGGAGCAGGATGTTTACATGGGCGACATGCCGCTCATGACCGAGAACGGCACCTTCATCATCAACGGCACCGAGCGCGTGATCGTGTCGCAGATGCACCGTTCGCCGGGCGTGCTGTTCGATCACGACCGCGGCAAGACCCATTCGTCGGGCAAGTTCCTGTTCGCGGCCCGCGTGATCCCCTATCGCGGCTCGTGGCTCGATTTCGAGTTCGACGCCAAGGACATCGTCAACGTCCGCATCGACCGCAAGCGCAAGCTGCCGG
>CAYNXB010000105.1:0-7412 GCA_964401045.1 uncultured Sphingomonadaceae bacterium
CATCGGCCCCGCAGCCGGGCGGCTCCACACCGCGCGCAGCCGCAACGACCAGGTCGCGACGGATTTTCGGCTGTGGGTGCGCGATGCGATCGACCAGGCCGATGCCGGGCTCGCCGCGTTCCAGCGGGCATTGGTCGTGCGTGCGGACGAGCATGCCGCGACGATCCTGCCAGGCTTCACGCATCTCCAGACCGCGCAGCCGGTGACGCTCGGCCATCACCTGCTCGCCTATTACGAGATGGCGAGCCGCGACCGCGGGCGTTTCGCCGACGCCCGCGCCCGACTCAATCGCTGCCCGCTCGGCTCAGCGGCGCTCGCCGGGACCGGATTCGCGATCGATCGCGAGATGACCGCGCAAGCGCTCGGCTTCCACGCGCCGACCGCCAACAGCCTCGACGCGGTCTCGGATCGGGACTTCGCGATCGAGTACCTCACCGCGGCCGCGCAATGCGCGCTGCACCTGTCGCGGCTGGCGGAGGAATTCGTGTTGTGGGCGAGCCAGCCGTTCGGCTTCGTCAGCCTGCCGGACACGCTCAGCACCGGCAGCTCGATCATGCCGCAGAAGAAGAATCCCGACGCCGCCGAGCTGGTGCGCGGCCACTCGGGCCGGATCGTCGGCTGCATGGTGTCGCTGATGGTGACGATGAAGGGCCTGCCGCTCGCCTATTCGAAAGACATGCAGGACGATAAGCCGCCGGTGTTCGAAGCCGCGGGCCTGCTCGGCCTGTCGCTCGCTGCGATGACCGGGATGATCGAGGGCGCGACGTTCAAGACCGGGCGGATGCGTGAAGCCGCCGAGCTCGGCTATGCCACCGCGACCGACCTTGCCGATTGGCTGGTACGCCAGGCCGGGGTGCCGTTCCGCGAGGCGCATCACATCACAGGCACGGCAGTCAAACTGGCCGAGCAGAAGGGCTTGGCGCTCTCCGCACTGTCGCTCGCCGACCTGCAGGCGATCGACGGCCGGATCGACGAGCGCGTCTTCGCGGCGTTGACGGTCGAAGCTTCGGTCGAAGCGCGGAGCAGCCACGGCGGCACCGCGCCCGAGCAGGTGCGCAAGCAGGCCGCCGCCGCTCGCCACGCGCTGGAGGGCGAGGCATGATCCGCAAAGTCGCGCCAATCCTCCTCGCTGCCGCGCTCACCGCGTGTGGCTCGAAAGCCGCGTTGCAACCGCCTGCGGGCCGCCAGTTGCCGGTCGCCGCCTACGGGCAGGACCACCGCCCTAACGCGGAGGAGCTGCTCCAGCCGCCGGAGCAGGCCGCGCCCGAGCGCAGCGTCGAGCTGCGCCGCCGCTCCGAGGAGCGCGAGGACGATCCGTTCGATATCCCGCCCGAAGGCTGACTCATTTGGACCATTTTCAACTTCGACACGGCGAACTTTACGCCGAGGACGTTCCGCTGGCGCGCATCGCGGAGGACGTCGGCACCCCGGTGTACGTCTATTCGCGCGCCACGCTGGTGCGTCATGCACGCGTTTTCCGGGAGGCGCTTGGCGCGCTCGGCGATCCTCTGATCGCATTCGCGGTCAAGGCCAACCCTAACCTCGCGGTACTCAAGGTGCTGCAGCAGGAAGGCTATGGCGCGGACGTCGTCTCGGGCGGTGAACTGGCGCGCGCGCTGACCGCCGGGATGGCGCCGGACAAGATCGTGTTCTCGGGCGTCGGCAAGACCGCCGCCGAGATGCGCCAGGGGCTCGATGCCGGGATCGGCCAGTTCAACATCGAGTCCGCCGAGGAAGGCGTGGAGCTGGCTGCGATCGCCCGCGCCGCCGGCAAGCGGGCGACGTGTGCGCTGCGCATAAATCCGGATATCGACGCGGGGACTCACGACAAGATCTCTACCGGCAAGGCCGACAACAAGTTCGGCGTCGCATTCGACCAGGCCGAAGCGATCTACGCCGAGTTGGCCGCGCTCGACGGCCTCGAGCTGCGGGGGTTGGCGCTGCACATCGGTAGCCAGTTGATGTCGCTCGATCCGCTCGAGCGTGCGTTCGGAAAGATCGGCGACCTGCTTTCCCGCCTGCGAGCCGCGGGCCAGACCGTTACCCATGTCGATCTGGGCGGCGGGCTCGGCATTCCTTACAAGGACGGCGACAATCCGCCGAGCCCGGCCGAATACGGCGCGATGATCGCGCGCGTGACAGAGGGCTGGCACGTGCGGCTGGCGTTTGAGCCGGGACGGGTGATCGCGGGCAACGCGGGCGTGCTGCTTACCCGGGTTGTGCGCGTGAAGCGCAGCGGCAACCGCGACCCGTTCGTGATCGTCGACGCCGCGATGAACGATCTCGCGCGGCCCGCGATGTACGGTGCGTGGCACGATTTCATCGCGGTGCGCCCGGTTTCCACGCGGATGACCGCCAACATCGTCGGGCCGATCTGTGAAACGGGCGACACGTTCGCCACCGGCCGCGATGTCGAGGCGCTCGAACCGGGCGATCTCGCGGTGTTCCGCACTGCGGGCGCTTACGGTGCAACCATGGCTTCGAGCTACAACAGCCGCGGGTTCGTTCCCGAGGTGCTGGTCGATGGTGAGCGCTTCGCGGTGGTCGCGGACCGCATCGCTCCGGCGGCGATCGCCGCCGCCGAGCGCGTGCCGGACTGGCTGTAAGATGCGCTCGCTGCCACTCTTCCATCGCATCGCCGGCAAGAACGTGGTTGTGCTTGGCGCGGGAACGCAGGCCGAAGCCAAGCGCCGGCTGATCGAGCGCGCCGGCGGGATGATCGTTGGCGAGGACGATGCCGATGCGCGCCTCGCGTTCGTGGTCATCCCCGAGCCGGAGGAGACCGCCGCGCGGCTGAAGGCGCGGGGCCTTCTGGTCAACGTCACCGACCGGCCCGATCTGTGCGACTTCACCGTGCCGAGCATCCTCGAGCGCGATCCCGTGCTGATCGCGGTGGGGACTTCAGGCGCATCGGCGGGGCTCGCGAAGCAGTTGCGGCTTCGACTAGAGGCGCTGCTTCCCGCGAGTCTCGGCGCGCTGGCGGACGGGCTGCATGGCGCGAGGGAGGCGATGCGTGGCCGCTGGCCCGGATTTGACGCCCGCCGCCGTGCGCTCGACTCGGCGCTGGCCCAGGGTGGTGCGCTCGATCCGTTGCGCGATCAGGCGCCCGACGCGATAGAACGCTGGCTTGCCGCGCCAGAGCCGCCGGTCGGGACCGAACATGTCGTGGTGGAATTGCGCAGCGACGATCCCGATGATCTCACCCTGCGCGAGGCGCGGCTGCTCGGCACCGCCGATGCGGTGCTGCATGACCCCGCGGTACCTGCTGCGATCCTTGTCCGCGCGCGCGCCGATGCCGTGCGACGCCAGCTGCCATTCGACGGCGGCTTACCCGAAGGCCTGGTGATCGAGCTTCGCCGCGCGCGTTGACTCTGCCTTCAGACGTTGATTTTACACGGAAAAAATGCTTTCTTCGGGCGTGGCGATCATATAGCCATATTTTTATGCAATCATACGAAACCGAGGTAAATCCGAAGTCCTCGTCCGAGCCGGAATTCGATGCCGGCGAACTCATCCCCAATCGGAAAGGTCACGATGATTCGATCATCATCGTCGCGTCCTATGTGTATGAAGTACTGGGCTTAACCGACGAGTGACAGGCCTTCGCACGTGCGATCGCTTTAAAAAGCACTTCCCGCCAGCGCGTCGATCGCGCCTTGCAGAATCACCGCCGCGGCGTGGCTGTCGATCCGCGCTGCGCGTTTCGCCCGGCTCGTGTCCTGTGCGATGAGGTCGCGTTCGGCGCTCGCCGTGGACCAGCGCTCGTCCCACAGCAGCAGCGGCAAGCCCAGCGGCGCGAGGTTGCGGGCATAGGCGCGAGTCGCCTGGGCACGCGGGCCTTCGCTGGCGTCCATGTTGCGCGGCAAGCCGAGCACTATCCCGGTGACGGTGCGGGTCTCCACAAGCTTGCGAAGCTCGGCGAGATCGCGTGAGAACTTGCCGCGCGGCAGCGTCTTGCCCGCAGTGGCAAAGCGCCAGCCAGCGTCGCACAGCGCCGTGCCGATCGTCTTCGTGCCCAGGTCGAGCGCGAGCAGCACGCCGCCATCGGGCAGCGCATCGCGGAACGCACCCGCCTGCTCGGTGATCAGCGGGCCGTCGCCCACGCGCGCATCCGCCGGCCAGCGTCGAGCTGCAGGTTCCGCCAGAACAGCGGAATGTCGTAGACGTGGTAGTTGTTGCCCGGAAGCACGCCCGGGCCCATGTCGGGCGCGTCGCCGATCAATAGCAGGCCCTGTGCATCGCAGCGGGCCGGGACCATGCCGCGAATCAATTGACCAGTGCTCAGATCGGCGCTCGGCTTGAGCGTGCCGAGGTTCTCGCTCGCCGGCGCCGTGCCGTTGATCGTGCCGGTCAGCGGGTTGAAGCACAGGATCGGGTCGTTGCCGCGCGGCTGGCCGTCGAAGCCGGGCGATGCCTCGTAGCGGGTCATGAAGATGCCGGGGTTCGCAGGCTCCGCGAAGCTCGACCAGCCGGCGATGCAACGCGTCTGATCTGGCGTCGCGCAGGCCGGCAGCGGCAGCGCGGGCAGGTCGTGCGCGATCGAGAGCGGCCAGCCGATCGCGTAGACCATCGCCACCCGCTGTTCGATCGGCGTGCCCGCGATCCTGTCATGCAGCAGCCGAAGCACGTGCGCCGCGCCCTGGCTATGGCCGGCGAGCACGATCGGCGTGTTCGGCCCGATGCTGTCGACGAAATAAGCAAAAGCCTGCTCGACATCGCGATAGGCCGCCTCGATCGCCTGGTCGGCCTGCGGTTCGTCGGTCAGGAACGCGCCGAACGCGGCCTGGCGGTAACGTGGAGCCCAGATCTCGGCCGCCTGGTTGAAGGGCGAAGCCATCCCACGCAGGAACAGCCGCGCGCGGTTCTGCGATTGCTCGTCATCGAGCGGCGCGTTCCACTGGGCGCGGTCGAAATAGCTGGTGGGGTGAACAAAGAACACCGCGAATGCCGGCACCGGCGGATCGCCCGGTGTTGCCTCGTCGCTCGGCGTGGGCGAGGGTGAAGACGCGGACGAGGGCGAAGACGGGGACGAAGGAGCCGCACCGGTTTCGTCCGCTGCGAAAGCCGGTTGCCAGCGCGCCGGGTCGCTCACGCCAAGGCCTGGTCGTGAGAACCACATCGCCGGATCCTGGTAGGCGTTAGCCGCCAGCGCGTCCTGCTCGACGAACTCGCCCTTTGGCACGAACGCGACTGCGGTCAGATCGTCAGCCCAGTAGCGCAGCGCGAACATCGCGCCGATCGTCAGCACGATCACGACGACGACGAGGTAGAGAAACTTGCGCGCCATCAGGTTTTCGCCGCGCGCCGTCTGGGCGATCGTGCCCGTGCGCGCGGACGGGCCGTCTCACGCTTGAGTTCCTCGTCCTGCCGTTCGGCACGGCGTTCGAGCGCAACCTTGATCATCGCCAGCATCGGATCGGCCAGCGCGAGGCCGAGGACGCCGAACAGCACGCCCAGGATCAGCTGCCAGCCGAGGACCAGCGCCGGCGCGAGGTCCACGGTGCGCTTGGCGATCATCGGCACCAGCAGCCAGCCATCGATCGTCTGAACGAAGAAATAGACGAAGATCGTATATAGCCCCATGTCGGCGCCGCCGGTGAAGCCCACCATCACCATCAACACGCCAGAGATGATTGCGCCGACGTTGGGGATGAACGCGAGCACGCCAGTGATCAGGCCGAGCAGCGCCGCGAGGGGCACGCCGTAGAACATCAGCATCAGGTACGTGAAGACGCCCTCGATCACCATGCCGAGCAGGCGGCCGCCGAGCAGGTGGCGCAGTCGGCTGGCCATCAGCGCGAGCGTCTCCTTGGCTTCCTCACGCCGGTTGACCGAGATCATCCATTCTGCACCGCGCTCGTAGAGCCGGGGCTCGATCGCGATGTAGATGCCGATCACCGCAATCAGCAGCGCGGTAGTGATCCCGCCGAGAATGCCGGTCAGCGCACGTGTCACGGTGCCGACGCCGCTTGTGAGCTGGCCGCCGAAGCTCTGCAGGCTGCTCGCCTCGACCTGCAGGCCATTGGCGTGGGCCCAGGCGATCGCGTGCTGGAACTGTTCCTGGATGATATCGGGCAGCGCCGCGGCTTCGGCAGCGATCGACGAGCCGGCAAACCAGATCAGCCATCCGAGGAAGCCGACCGCGCCGATCATCACGATCCCGACGCGCCAACCACGGCCGATCGGCAGGACCCGTTCGAGCAGCCGCGCGCCGCCGTCGATCATCGCCGCGAACACGATCCCGCCGAAGATCACCAGCAGCGATTGCGCCATGTATACCGTGACCGCGGCGAGGCCGACGATGCCTACCCACACGAACGCGCGACGCGCCTCGCGCCGCAGCAGCGGATCGGAAATGCGCGTGGGATTGCTGCCGACCGGGGCTTCGGTCTCGCTATCGGTTTTGGTGATCGCCATTGCCCCCATCCGCTTTTGCCGGACGAAGCGTATGCCATGCGCGGCCGGAGCGGAAGGCTTTGAACCAGGTCAACGGGTTCCAGCTCTGGCTGCCATCCAGCGAGAAGGTGATGAACTCACCGCGCCCGCCAACGCTGGACAGCGGCACCGGGCCGCCAAGACCCACGCCGCCGGGGATGTCGAGCCCGGACGGGGCGCGGCTATCGGCGGAATGGTCGCGGTTGTCGCCCATCAGGAACACGTGGCCCGCCGGAATCTTGATCGGTCCGTAATCGTCGAGCTGTTGCTGCAGGTGATCGATGATCAGGTAGCTGACCCCGTTGGGCAGCGTCTCCCGGAAGGTCGGCGGCTCGTAGACTTCGCGCCCGCTCGGCAGACGCATGCGGTAGGCTTCGAAATCGCTCATGCACAGCCGGCCGTCGCATAACTGCTGGTCTGCGACCGGGATCTCCACCGGCGGCACCACTTCCTGCGGCACCGGCTTGCCGTTGAGGATCACCCTGCCGTGACGCACCTCGAGCGTGTCGCCCGGCAGGCCGATCACCCGCTTGATGTAATCCTCCGCCTTGTCGGGCGGCACCGCGATCACGATGTCGCCGTATTCGGGCGTCTTGGGGGCGATGCGCCAATCGCTGCGCGGCAGCAGGTGGAACGGCAGCGAAACCGAGACCCAGCTCCAGCCGTAAGGATATTTGCTCACCACCAGCCGATCCCCAACCAGCAGGTTCGGCATCATCGAGGTCGAGGGGATGTAGAACGGCTTGGCGACCAGGGTGTGGAACGCCAGCACCGCAAGTAGCATCAGTGCGAGGCCGCGCAGCTCGGCAAGCCAGTTGACGTGCTGCTTCTCGCCCTCGCCATTGGTATCGGCGGGGACGGGCTCGGCGGCGCGGTCGCTCACGCTCTTGTCTTCGTTATCCAGCAGGACGCGCCTCGATCACTACGAATGCCTGGGCCCATGGGTGGTCGTCGGTGAGCGTCAAGTGAATGACGGC
>CAYNXB010000106.1:0-7228 GCA_964401045.1 uncultured Sphingomonadaceae bacterium
CTCGATCTTGACCCCTTCCTTCGCCTCGACCGCCTGGTGCAGGCCATCGGACCAGCGGCGCCCGTCCATCATGCGGCCGGTGAACTCGTCGATGATGACGACCTTGTCGTCCTTCACGATGTAGTCGATGTCGCGCTTGAACATCACGATCGCGCGCAGCGCCTGGTCGAGGTGATGGACGACCTGGGTGTTCTCGACGTCGTAGAGGTTGTCGGTGGCGAGAATGCCGGCGGCGATCAGGCGCTTCTCGACTTCCTCAGTGCCATCCTCGGTGAGCGAGATGCTCTTGGTCTTCTCGTCCGCCTCGTAGAATTCCTCCTCGAGGTCTTTGATGACAGCGTCGAGCGCGATGTAGAGATCGCTCTTATCCTCGGTCGGGCCTGAGATGATCAGCGGCGTGCGCGCCTCGTCGATCAGGATCGAATCGACCTCGTCGACAATGGCGTAGCTGAATTCGCGCTGCACCTGCTGGCCCCGCTCGTGCTTCATGTTGTCGCGCAGGTAATCGAAGCCGAACTCGTTGTTGGTGCCGTAGGTGATGTCGGAATGATAGGCCTCACGCCGCTCATACTCGCCAAGGTTCGGCACGATCACCCCGACCGTAAGGCCGAGGAAGCGGTAGACCTGGCCCATCCATTCGGCGTCGCGGCGGGCGAGGTAATCGTTTACGGTGACGACGTGGACGCCCTTCCCCGTAAGCGCGTTCAGATACACCGCGAGCGTGGCGACGAGCGTCTTGCCCTCGCCGGTGCGCATCTCGGATATCTCGCCGCGGTGGAGCACGATGCCGCCGATCATCTGCACGTCGAAATGGCGCATGCCGAGTACGCGCACCGATGCCTCGCGCACGGTGGCGAAGGCTTCGGGCAGAATATCGTCGAGGCTCTTGCCTGCCTCGAGTTGCTGACGGAACTTGACGGTCTGGGCCGAGAGCTCCTCGTCGGTCAGCTGCTGGAGCTGCGGTTCGAGCGCGTTGATGGTGCGCACGATCTTGTCGAGCGACTTGACGTAACGGTCGTTGGAAGAGCCGAGCACGGCTTTGGCGATGGCGCCGATCATTGGGATGCCCCTGGAAAATATAGCTGCGGCCGGCGACGCGCCACTGCGCGCACCCGGCCCGGAAAAGTGCGGAATTCTATGGAAAGTGACGCGCTATTCGCGCGAACGGTCGATCCCGAGCATCACCGCGGGAATGCGGATGGTGACGGTCGTGCGCGGGCATATATCCAGCGAACGATCGATCTTCGGACGGCCCTGGCCGAAATGCGTGGCGCCCTGGCGCTGCGTGGCGACACACTGGGCGGCAAGCGGGCTCGAAGCCTCCAGCCGCACTTCGTTGAACGCCGCAACACGTGCGTGCGCGGGCGCGCCGGCAGCAGCGAGGCCCGAAAGGAACACGAACAGGGTCAGCAGCTTGCGCAGCATGGTTCGCGATAAATAAGGCACCCATGCCGCCGCGTCCAGCGGCGAAAGCGCGTTTACGCGCGATAAAGTGGCCAGTAGAGCGCGGCGCATGGACCTTGAGCCCTCGCCGCTGGCGTTACCGTTTCCCGCAATGCCGCAGATCGCCGGCGTCACGCCCCGCGTCGCGCGCGCCGGATACAAGGACTGGGGCCGTTGCGACCTGACTTACGTCGAACTTGCCGAGGGGACCGTCGTAGCCGGGCTGTTCACCACGAACGTGTGCTGCTCGAGTGAGGTGGAGCTGGGGCGCGAGCAGGCACGTGGCGGCCATGCGCGGGCGTTGGTGGTCAACGCCGGCAACTCGAACGCCTTCACCGGCTATCGCGGCCGTGAAGCGGTCGAGCAGATCATGCATCAGGTTGCCGATCATCTCGGCTGCCCGCCGGGCGAAGTGTTCGTCAGTTCGACCGGGGTGATCGGGGTGCCGCTTCCCAAGGACAAGGCTCGCGAGGGTGTCGCGGCGGTGTTCGAAGCACCCGCGTGCTCCTGGCAGGAGGCCGCCGCAACCATCGGGACGACCGATACTTTTGCCAAAGGCGTAGTGGCGCAGACGCCGATCGCCGGAACAGCCGTAAACCTCGTCGGAATCATCAAGGGCAGCGGCATGATCGCGCCCGACATGGCGACGATGCTGGGCTATATCTTCACCGACGCCGCCGTCGCGCCGGCGTTCCTGCAGCAATGCCTGTCGGCCGCCAACGGGAGCACCTTCAGTTGCATCACCGTCGACAGCGACACCTCTACCAGCGACACCGTGCTCGCCTTCGCGACCGGCAAGGCGGGCAATGCACCGCTCGCATCGCTCGACGATCCCGGCGGCGAAGCCTTCGCTGCGGCACTCCATGACGTCTGCCGCCAGCTTGCCCAACTGGTGGTGCGCGATGGCGAAGGGGCGCAGAAATTCATCACCGTCGAAGTCGGCGGCGCGGTGTCGGACGAAAGCGCGCGCAAAGTCGGCCTCGCGATCGCCAACTCGCCGCTGGTCAAGACCGCCATCGCCGGCGAGGACGCCAACTGGGGCCGCGTGGTCATGGCCGTGGGCAAGGCGGGTGAGCCGGCCGACCGCGACAAGCTCTCGATCGGGTTCGGCGGAACCTGGGCCGCGCGCGAAGGGCTTCCCGTTTCGGATTATGACGAAGCGCCGGTAGCCGCGCACCTCAAGGGCCGCGAAATCACGGTCGAGGTCGATCTTGGCCTCGGCGATGGCCGGGCGACCGTGTGGACCTGCGACCTGACCCACGGATACATCGCGATCAACGCGGACTACCGTTCATGACCGCGGCGCTCCACCGCGCGGTCCACGACCTGCTTAGAGGCGTCACCCAGCGGGCGATCCTGCCGTATTACCAGAAGCTCGCAGCGGACCAGATCACCGAGAAAGTCGCCGATGACGTGGTCACGGTGGCCGACAAACTGGCGGAGGACATGCTGACCGAAGGGCTCGCGAAGATCGCCGACCTCCCGGTGCTCGGCGAAGAAGCGGCCTTCGCGGACGAGACGGTGCTCGAACTGGCGGCAGGCGATTGCTGGATCGTCGACCCGATAGACGGGACCCGCAACTACGCCGCCGGACGGCCCCCGTTCGGCATCCTCCTGGCGATGGCCCAGGGCGGCGAGGCGAGCAGGGGCTGGATTTACGATTGCCTTAGCGGCCGGCTCTGCGCCGCGGAGCGCGGCAACGGAGCATTCGTCGATGGCGAGAAGATCGCCGCCCGCCCGACCGGGGAAGAGAAGCCGGTCGTAGCGATATCTCTCGTGTTCGTCGATCCGGCGAAGCGCGCGGGGCTGAAGGCCGCGCTCGGCGACGATTACCGCCAGGTCGACATCCCCTGGTGCTGCGCCGAGCAATACCCGCGCCTGGCGCTCCGCCAGAACGATCTCGCGCTGTTCGAGCGCACTTTGCCGTGGGACCACGCCGCCGGTGTGCTGTGGCTCAACGAAGCCGGGGGCAAGGCCGCGCGGCGGGACGGCTCGCCCTACCGGGTGGACGAATGGCAACGGCCCGGCCTGATCGGCGCGGCCAGCCCCAGGCTGTGGGATGAAATGGCCGAGCGGCTCGCGCCGCTCGACTAAAATTTACGCTGCGTCCTGCTGCAGCACGCCTTCGAGCCAGGTCTTGAGCTGGTTCTTCGGCGCAGCACCAAGCTTGTGCGCGACCGGGCGGCCATCCTTGAACAGCACCATGAACGGGATCGACTGAACGCCCATCTGCCCTGGCACTTCGGGGTTCTCCATGATGTCCATCTTGGCGATCTGGACCTTGCCGGAAAGCTCCTCGCTGATTTCCTCGAGCGCGGGCGCGATCATCTTGCACGGCCCACACCAATCGGCCCAGAAATCGACCAGAACGGGAGTGCGGGAATCGAGCACTTCGGTCTGGAAATTGGCGTCCGTGACGGTCTTGGTGGCCATGCGGTTTGCTCCTTATCGTCCTGTCGGTGCAATCTAAGCCGTGGCCGTTCCAAGACAACGGCTCACCCCGAAAAGCTTTCCTGCGCGGTGGATAATGCGGGCTTGTGGGCCGCCAGCACCTCTGGCGGAAGCGCGATCAGGCGCGGAGCGTGGGTGTACAGCAGCGCCGCCTCGATCCGCCGGCCCGGATAGATCGTGCCGAGCGCGGCGGCGTAAGCACCCATCTGGCGCAGGGTCGAGAGCGGCACCTGATCCAGCGATTCGGGCGGGCGGCGCGCGGTCTTGAAGTCGATCACCAGCACGCGGTCCGCTTCGATCAGCAGCCGGTCGGCGGTTCCCGCGATAACCTGCCCCCCGACGGTCGCGGCAAGCGGTACTTCGGCGAGCGCTTTAGAGCCGAATATCTCCGCCCAGCCCGGCTCGGACAGTACGGCCAGCGCCGAACGGGCGATCTCCGTGCGCGCCTCTGGCAATAGCTCTGGAGCATGGCGCGAAAGCCAGCGTCCGGCCATTTCGGCGCGCTGGTTGGAATCCAACTCGGGGAGCCGCTCAAGCAGCTTGTGCACCAGCACGCCGCGCCGCGCGGCTTCGCGCAGCGCGCCAGACGGCAGCGGCGGATCGGGCGACAAGTCCTCGCCCGCCGACGATGGCGCGAGCGGGCGCGGCGGGCGTGGCTCAGGGCCGATCGGCGCGCGCGCCCATGCGGGCACCTCGGGCCTCGCGTCGGCAGCGTCTCCTTCTTTCCCCGGCACGACCGGCGCCAGCGCTCCCCACTCGTGCCGCTCGCCCCATATGGCGTCGGGCGCAGGCCCGGTATCGAACAGCGGCTTGAGGCGCGCGTACCAGCTGTCGGGCGCAGGCTCTTTCTCGCGCGCGCCAAGCGCGCCGGCGACGAACAGCGCCTCTTCGGCGCGTGTCATCGCCACATAGAGCAGTCTCCAGTGCTCCTCGCGGTCGAGCCGGGCGGCCTCCGCTTCCGCCTCAAGGATGCGCGCGGCCTTCTCCTCCTTGCGCAGCGACGGCAAGGGGATCGTTCGCCCGCCCCCGCCCGGAAGCTCTTCATCAAGGGTCAGCCCGCGCACCGGTGAGGCGTCGGGATTGCCGGCCGCGTCGGCCAGAATCACGATTGGAGCCTGAAGCCCCTTCGCGCCATGCACGGTCATCACCCGCACTTGTCCACCCGGCCCTTCGGCCTCGCGCTTCAGCTCTCCCTCGCCCGCGTCGAACCACTGGATGAAGCCGTGGAGGCTCGGCGTCTGCGTCGCCGCAAAGGCGAGCGCGGCGTTGACCAGTTCGTCGATCGGATCCTCGGCCTCCCGCCCGAGCCGCGCGACCAGCTTGGCACGGCCGCGCCACGGGCCGACCAGTATCCAGTGCAGCAACGCCTGCGGCGGCTCGTAGTCGGCCAGAGCCAACAGCGGATCGAGCAACCCCCGCGCCTGCGCGACATCGCCATGGCGGGAGCGGCGCAGATGATCCCACAGCCCGACGCCCTTCGGCCTCCAGACGTGCTCGAGCACCTGCTCCTGGCCCCATCCGATCAGCGGCGAGGCGAGCAGGTTGGCGAGGTTGAGATCGTCGAGCGGCTGCGCGGCAAAGCGCAGCGCCGCCATCAGGTCCTTCACCGCGAGCGGCGCGCCGAGGCGCAGCCGGTCGACACCCGCCACCGGCACACCCGCCGCGTGCAGCCGCGCGACGATCAGCCCGGCCAGGTCCTTGCGCTTGCGGACCAGCACCATCACGTCGCCGGGTCCGGCGCGACGAGCGCCACCTTTCATCAGCGGGAATCCGTGATCCATCCACTGGCGGACCTGGCGCGCGATGCGTTCGGCGAGCTGGCGGTCCGAACGCGCGAACCAGGTGTCGTCACCCTCGTCGGGCGGGCCCTCGTCGCTCTCACCGCCAATCACATTCCACAGCGCGACCAGACCCGGCCGATCCTCGCCGACGTGCGGTTCGGGGTTTGCTTCGAGCCCGAATGCCCCATGCCCGATGGCCTTGATCGCCTGATCGACGAATTCGAGCACCGGCTGCGCGCTGCGGAACGAGCGGTCGAGGCCCAGGTCCTGCAAATCGCGCATCCGCGCGCGCGTGCGCAAGTCGTCCAGACCCTCCTTCGCCGCGCGGATCGCGCCACGGAAGCGTTCGCGTGCGGCGCGGAAGTTCTCCGGGCTGGTGCCCTGAAAGCGGAAGATCGCCTGCTTGAAATCGCCGACCGCGAAGATCGTGCGCAGCTTGTCGTCCTTCTGGCCGAAGCCAGCGAAGAAATCGCCCGCCAGGGCCTCGACGATCTGCCACTGCGCCTCGTTGGTGTCCTGCGCTTCGTCGATCAGGATGTGGTCGAAGCGCCGGTCGAGCTTGTAGCGGATCCATTCGCCCAGCCCTTCAGTGGCGAGCAGCGCGGCGGCGCGGCGAATCTGGTCGTCGAAATCGATCAGCCCCTCGCGCGCCTTGGCTTCGTCCCATGCGAGGGCAAACTTGCGACCGATGGTGAGCGCGGGCGTAAGCAGTGCGGCAACCGCGAGCAGCCGCTGCCGCTCGATCACGGCATCGAGGCTCTCACGGACCCGTGCTGCGTAATCGGCATAGTTCGGCAAGTGCTTCCCGACCGAAGCGAGCGAACGCGGCTTGCCTTCCTGCGTGAACAGCGCCTTTTCCAACTCGGCGAGGGACGCCGCGCGCAATGCCGGATCGAGTGCCATCCAGCTTTCGACCAGCTCGGCGCATTTGAGCCCGGTCGCCGCGCCCCACGCCGATTGCGCCTCGCAGCAGGCGCGCAAGGCGGCGAGATCGAATGCCGCGTCCGCGCACAGATCGGCAAGGCTCGCATCATCGGCATCGGCGGCGAGGCCAAGCAACTGCCGCACGCGCGCGTCGAGCGGCGGCTGCCATGCGCCGGGGCCGAACCACGCCTCGCGCGCTTCAGCGCAGCGCCTGAGCCACGCCTGCGCCCCATCGGGACCCATTCGCAGCGAGAGCGTTCCGAGCGCGTCGATCTCCGAATCCGGCGCGTTCTCCAGCAACTCCGTCAGCGTCCTCCGCGCAAGCAGCTCGCGGTCCCGGTCTTCCATCGCCTTGGTGCCCGGGATCAGGCCCGCTTCTTCGGGAAACGCCGAAAGCAGCCAGGTGGCGAACGCATGGATCGTGTCGATCCGGAGGCCCCCGCCGGGGCAATCGAGCACGCTCGCAAACAAAGTTCGGGCCTTGGCCCGCGTCTCGGGATCGACCGCTGCGCCGAGATAGCCGAGCTCCTTGCCCAGCAGCGCCTCGTCCAGCCGCACCCAGCGCGCGAGCACTTCGTTGACCCGCACCGCCATCTCCGCCGCGCCGGCCTTGGTGAAGGTGAGGCACA
>CAYNXB010000107.1:0-7216 GCA_964401045.1 uncultured Sphingomonadaceae bacterium
GTTGGGCGACGCTCTGCGCGATGGCCAGGGCACGTCCCTCGTACTGCTGCTGGAGATCGTCGCGGAGAACCGCGGTGGAGGCCGCCATGACGAGCAGGATCACCATGATCAGCAGGGTCGCCAGCGCGACGACGGTGAAGCTCACGACGGGCATCCGGGCGCTCGCCGCGGCCTCCAGCTCGACGACCCTGGTCCTGCGGGCGGCGACGCGGGTGCCACTCGGCTCGGCGCAGGACCACAAACGCGTCGGCGAGGGGGATACCGGCCCCAATACCGGCGGCATGGGCGCATACAGCCCGGCACCGGTGCTCAGCCCGATGCTCGAAGGCGAGGCGATCGAGCGCATCGTCGCCCCCACCGTGCGCGCGATGGAGGATGCCGGCATGCCTTATTCGGGCGTGCTCTACGCCGGGCTGATGCTGACCGGCGAAGGCCCCAAGCTGATCGAGTACAACTGCCGTTTCGGCGATCCTGAATGCCAGGTGCTGATGCTGCGGCTCGAGAGCGATCTCGGGGATCTGATGCTGGCCTGCGCCGAAAACCGCCTCGCCAGCTGCGAACCGCCGCGTTTCGCCCGCGACACCGCGCTGACGGTGGTGATGGCGGCGGAGGGCTATCCCGGCACGCCGAAGAAGGGCGGGGCGATCCGCGCCATCGAGGCGGCGGAAGCGACCGGCGCCAAGGTATTTCATGCGGGCACTACAATGAAGGACGGGGAGCTGGTCGCCAGCGGCGGACGGGTGCTCAACGTCACCGCGACCGGGGGCAGTGTCCGCGAAGCGCAAGCCGCGGCTTATCGCGCGGTCGATGCGCTCGATTTCCCGGATGGCTTCTGCCGGCGCGACATCGGCCAAAAGGAAGTGGCGCGCGAGGTCGCGCGCGAAAGTCAGTGAGCGCACTGCGCGATCAGGTGCGCGAACGGCTGCGGGCTGAAGCCGACCCCGCCAAGGCGCTCGCGATGCAGGCTTACATGAAGTCGGCGATGCCCTATCGCGGCGTCCAGACCACGCCGCTGCGGGCGATCTGCAAGGACTGCTTCGCCGGTCTGACATGGGACGACGGCGAGCGCTGGCAACGCGCAGTCCGTGAGCTGTGGCGCGGCGCCACCCATCGCGAGGAACGCTACGCCGCGATCGAGCTTGCAAGGCACCGCTCCGGTCGCCCCTTCCACACCCTGGCCGCGCAGCCGCTCTACCGCGAGATGATCGAGAGCGGCGCGTGGTGGGACATGGTCGATTCGATCGCGCCCAGCCTGGTGTTCGAACTGCTTCAGGCGGAGCCGGCTGCGATGGGCCTCGTCCTGCGCGACTGGGCGCATGACGACGACATGTGGGTCCGGCGCGCGGCAATCATCGCGCAGCTCGCGGCCAAACGAAAGACCGACCTCGCATTGCTTTACGACTGCATTGAGCCCTCGATCTCTTCGAAGGAATTCTTCCTCCGCAAGGCAATCGGCTGGGCGCTGCGCCAATACGCCCGCACCGACCCTCGGGAAGTCTCACGTTACGTCGCCGTCAATGCCGAACACCTCAGCCCGCTGAGCAGGCGCGAGGCACTCAAGCACATCGCGCAGCCCGGTTAATCAGCCGAGTTTTTGGGCCGCCAGCGCCTGCAAGTCCGCCTCCGGCCGCGCGCCGAAGTGCGAGATGATCTCGGCCGCGCACGCCGCGCCCAGCTTGAGGCAGCGATCGAGGCTTTCGCCGCGCACGTGGCCGTAAAGGAAACCGGCGGCGAACAGGTCGCCCGCGCCGGTGGTGTCGATCACTTCAGCGATCGGCTCCGCGGGAACATCGGCGCGCTCACCGCTTGCGACCGCCACCGCGCCGTCCGCGCTGCGGGTGACGACCAGCACCGGCACCTTCGGCGCCAACGCGGCGAGACCTGCTTCCAGATCGTCCTCGCCGGTGAGGGCGGCAAGCTCGTGATGATTGGCGAACAGGATATCGATCTGCCCTTCGTCGAGCAGCTGGCGGAAATCGTCGCCGTGGCGCGAGATCACGAACGGGTCCGACAGCGTGAAAGCCACTTGGCGGCCCGCACCGCGCGCCGCGGCAATCGCGCGCCGCATCGCCTTGCGCGGCTCCTCCGGGTCCCACAGGTATCCTTCGAGATAGAGCACCGAGGCGCTGGCGATCAGCGCCTCGTCGACCGCGTCGGCGGGAAGGAACTGGGTTGCGCCGAGATAGGTGTTCATCGTCCGCTGGCCGTCCGGCGTGACGAAGATCAGGCAGCGTGCGGTCGGCGGATCGCCGGCGCGCGCGGGGACATCGAAATCGATCCCCACCGCATGGATGTCGTGCGCGAATACGTCGCCGAGCTGATCCTGCGCGACCTGGCCGACGAACGCGCATTGCGCGCCGAGCGCCGACAAACCCGCCAGCGTGTTCGCCGCCGAGCCGCCCGAAATCTCGCGCGCCGGGCCCATCGCGTCGTAGAGTTCGTTCGCCCGCTCGGTGTCGATCAGCGTCATCCCGCCGCGCTCCATGCCAAGCTCCGCGATCAACTCGTCCGCGCAGGGAGCCATCACGTCGACGATGGCATTGCCGATCGCAACGACATCGTATCTCGCCGGGCGAGGGTCGGAAGCGGCCATGAACGTCCTTTCGGTAACGAGGAATTGCGCGTTGACTTGGCTCGCCCCGGCGGCAATCGCAAGCACGATGAGCCGCCTTCGCACAGCCTTGTCGCCTGCGATCGTCGGCGCCCTGCTGCTCGCCGGCTGCGGGCCCACGATCCCGGCATCGACGCCGCCGCCCGCGCCTCCTCCGCCGGCGCAGGCGCATCAGGTTCCGCCAACGCAGCCCGCGCCGCCGGCGGTCTCGAGCGGCTCTCGCCAGCCGAAGATCATGCGTGAAGCGGGACTCGATGCGGTGATCGGCGCACGCGCCGCAGCGCTGATCCGGCTATTCGGCCAGCCCCAGCTCGATGTGCGCGAGGGCGATATGCGCAAGTTGCAGTTCGCCGGCGAGGCCTGCGTGCTCGACGTGTTCCTCTATCCGCTTCACGACCGTGCAGAGCCCGAAGCGACCTGGGTCGAGGCGCGGCGGCGCAGCGACGGGCTCGACGTCAACCGCGCCTCGTGCGTGGCGGCGCTCAGGCGCTGACCTCTTACCGTTCGCCCTGAAAGGTCTAAACGGTAAAGCTCTCGCCGCAGCCGCATGCGCCCTTGGCGTTGGGGTTCGCGAACACGAACCCCGCTGCAAAATCGTCCTCGCACCAGTCCATCGTGCTGCCGATGAGGTAGAGCACGCTCGCCCCGTCGATATAGAAGGCGCCGCCGGGCGTCTCGATCTTCTCGTCGAACGGTTCTTCCGCGGTGATGTAATCAACCGAGTAAGCGAGACCCGAGCAGCCGCGTCGCGGCGTCGACAGGCGCACACCCAGTGCGCCCACCGGCGCTTTCGCCATCAGCTCGGCGATGCGTGCCTCGGCGGCGGCGGTAAGCACGACGGCGGCGGGGCGTTGGCGCAGTTTCGTTTCAGTCATCACAGCATCCCCAGTTCGAGGCGCGCTTCGTCGCTCATCTTCGATGGGTCCCAGGGCGGATCCCACAGCAGGGTGACTTCGGCATCGCGCACACCCGGCACCGCGCCGACGCGCAGCTCGACTTCGCCCGGCATCGATTCGGCGACCGGACAGTGGGGCGTGGTCAGCGTCATCGACACCGCCACGTCGCCGTCCTCGGTCACGTCGACGCCATAGATCAGACCGAGGTCGTAGATGTTCACGGGGATTTCGGGATCGTAGATGTCCTTGAGCGCCTCGATCACGCTTTCGTACAGCGCGCCGCCCGGCCCACCGGCCGACTGGGGCTCCGGCTGCTTGGCGAGAAAGCCCTCCAGGTAATCGCGCTTGCGTTCGAGCTTTTGGGTCGCGCTCTCAGCATCCTCGACGCGCGCGCGGGCGGGCGCGTCGACGCTCTCGACTTCCTCTATCTCGATCTTGCGTTGTTCGTCTGTCATCCGAAAATCCGTTTGGTCCGTTCGATCCCGCGCACCAGTGCGGCCACGTCGCCATGATCGCTGTAGAGCCCGAAGCTCGCCCGCGCGGTGGCGGACACGCCGAGATGCTCCATCAGCGGCTGAGCGCAGTGATGCCCGGCGCGGATCGCGACGTTCTCTTCGTCCAATATGGTGCCGAGGTCGTGCGCATGCACCCCGTCGAGCGCGAAACTGACGATCCCGGCCGAATCCTCCGGCCCGAACACGCGCACATCGTTCATGCCCCGCAGCGCATCGCGCAGTTCAGCGACCAGCGCGCGCTCGTGACGGTCCATAAGCTCAAGCCCGATCCGCTCGACATAGTCGACCGCGGCGGCGAACCCGATCGCCTCGACGATCGCGGGCGTGCCCGCCTCGAACCGCTGCGGCGGAGGCGCATAAGTCGTCTTCCCGAAGGTGACCTTCTCGATCATCGAGCCGCCGCCCTGCCATGGCGGCATCGCGGCGAGCAGCTCGGCCCGGCCCCACAGCGCACCGATCCCGGTCGGGCCGTAGAGCTTGTGCGCCGAGAACGCGTAGAAGTCGCAGCCGATCTCCACGACGTCGACCGGTAGCCGGGGCACTGCCTGGCACCCGTCGAGCAACAGCTTTGCGCCGACGCCGTGCGCGAGATCGGCAGCGCGCTTCGTATCGAGCACCGAGCCGAGCACGTTCGAAACGTGCGCGAACGCGACCATCGTGTGCTCGGGGGTGAGCATCCGTTCGGCCGCGTCCAGGTCGATCCGGCCGTCGGCGGTGAGCGGACATACGTCGATCTGCCAGCCGGCAAGCTGCCACGGCACGATGTTCGAGTGATGCTCGAGGGTGCTGAGCAACACGCGGCCTTTATTCGGATAAGTATAGGCGACGAGGTTGATCGCCTCGGTCGCGCCGCGCGTGAAGACCAGCTCGTCCTCAAGCCCGCCGATGAACTCTGCGACCCGTCGGCGCGCGGCCTCGTAGCCAAGGGTCATTTCCGCCGAGCGCGTGTAAACGCCGCGATGGACGGTGGCATAATCGGCACCGATCGCTTTCGACACCGCGTCGATCACGACTTGCGGCTTCTGCGCGGTCGCAGCGGTATCGAGGTAATGCCACGGCGAACCGTCGGCGTTGACGAGGCCGGGGAAATCCTTCCGGGCCCCGTTCGGGCTGGGCTTGTCGAAGCCCCGCTTTTCCTTTTGCGCGGCAGACGAAGAGAGGGGCGGCCGTTGGCGCTGCGCGCCAGCTTCGCTTCCCACAGGCGCAGGGCGAACGGTGGTGGGGGAATCGTTCATACCGCATCTCCCAGCGCCGACAGCGCCGCGTCGAGCAGCGTATCGCGTTCGGCCTCGTCCTCGAGCGCTACGAGCGCATCGGCGATGAACGCGCGCACCAGCAGCTTGTGTGCTGCCTCGGGATCGAGCCCGCGGCTCGCCATGTAATAGGCTGCCCGCTCGTCGAGCGCGCCAATCGCGGCGCCGTGCGCGCACTTCACGTCGTCGGCAAAGATCTCGAGTTCGGGCTTGGCGTTGATCGTCGCGCCCTTGCCGATCAACAAGCCTTTGAAGTCCTGCACCGCATCGGTCTTCTGCGCATCCTGGGCAACTTCGATGCGGCCGAGGAAATTGCCGGTCGCGCGATCCCAGTGCACCGCGCGCACCACCTGCGTCGAGCTCGCATCGGGCTCCGCATGGCGCACGCGGGTAACGATCTCGCGCGTCGCATCTGCGCCGCCGATGGTGACGCCGCCGAACTCGAAATGCGCGCCCTTGGCGAGCACGACTTCGACCTCAAGCCGGGTGTAGGCGTTCGCGGAGAGCACCGCGAACAGCTCCGCCCGGGCGCCTTCGCCCACGTCGAGCCGGACCCGGTGCAGCCCCGGCCACCGATCGTCGAGCGCGAGGCACTTGGCGCGCGTCTCGCCCGCCGCGAGCGTCGCCTCGTGCCAGTTGTCGAGGTCGGCCGGCGTCAGTTCCGCCAGCGAGTCCGCATCGGCATAACGCCACGCCTCGTCGCGGGTGGTGGGAATGGCGAGCACTTCGCTCATGCCGCAACCGCCTCGTAGCCTTCGTTTTCGAGCTGCAGCGCAAGCTCAGGCCCGCCGCTCTTCACGATCCGGCCTGCGGCGAGCACGTGGACCGCGTCGGGCTTCACGTATTCGAGCAGCCGCTGGTAGTGCGTGATCAGCAGCACCGCCTTGCCGGGCTGGCGCATGATCGCATTGATGCCGTGGCCGACAATCCGCAGCGCGTCGATGTCGAGGCCGGAATCGGTCTCGTCGAGCACGGCAAATTTGGGATCGAGAATGCCCATCTGGACCATCTCGGCGCGCTTCTTCTCGCCGCCCGAGAAGCCGAGGTTGACCGGGCGCTTGAGCATTTCGGGATCGAGCTTGAGCAGCGCCGCCTTCTCCCGCGCGAGCTTGAGGAACTCGCCGCCCGAGAGCGCCTCCTCGCCACGCATCTTGCGCTGGGAATTGAGCGCCTCGCGCAGGAACTGGACGAACGAGACGCCGGGAATCTCGACCGGATACTGGAAGCCCATGAACAGCCCGGCGGCGGCGCGCTCGTGCGGTTCAAGCCCGAGCAGATCCTGCCCGTTGAACGTCACCGACCCTTGGGTCACCTCGTACCCGGGCCGCCCGCCGAGAACGTAAGACAGCGTCGACTTGCCAGCTCCATTGGGGCCCATGATCGCATGGATCTCGCCCGCGCCCACACTGAGCGAGAGACCCTTGAGGATCGCCTTGCCGTCGATCGTGGCGTGAAGGTTCTTAATCTCGAGCATTGTCGCGTCTCTTTGGCCTTGAATAGTTCTGGCGCGGATTGGCGGCGCGATGCGCCTGCGCCGCGGCGCGCTTGTTGGCCGCCTGCATCCGCATGCCCGCGCCGATGCGTTCGAGCACTTCGTCGATGTTTTCGAGCACGTCGCTCGCCTTGACCCGCATCACCCGGATGCCGACCGCCTCGAGGCTCTTGTCGCGGCGCGCGTCGATCGGGCTGCCGTCGTCCTCATCGATGGCGATCGCCATGCCGAGGTTGTGGCACCCGAAATCGACGATCGCCGAGCCGATCACCGCCTGGCGCTTGAAGCTGTACTTGCCGAGATTGCCGGTCGCGAACTTCTCGGCCAGCGCCTGGTGCGCGGGCGTCGGGTGCCGCCGCATGTCGCGCGCGCGCTCATGCAGCGCGTCGAGCCGCTTCTCCGAGATTTCCCACCCGCGACCCTTTTTCTTGATAGCGGGCGCTTCAGCC
>CAYNXB010000108.1:0-7046 GCA_964401045.1 uncultured Sphingomonadaceae bacterium
GGCCCTCGGTTTTGGAGACCGATGCTCTACCAGCTGAGCTACACCCCTGCAGCCGGGCTGGGCCTCTAGGGCCACCTGCGCGCGATGGCAAGGCGGATACCATCTGATAGGACATGCCGATGCACGCACCCGCCCTGCAGCCGATTCCCCCGGACATGCTGCTGCTCGCCTATCGCAGCGGCATCTTTCCGATGGCCGATAGCCGCGACGATCCGGAGGTATTCTGGGTCGAGCCGCGCGTGCGGGCGATCCTGCCGCTCGAGGGGTTTCACCTGTCACGTTCGCTTGCGAAGGTGCTGCGGCGGGACAAGTTTCGCGTCACCTGCAACGCGGCGTTCGATCGGGTGATCGCCGCCTGCGCCGCGCCCCGCGCCGATCATCCTGAAAGCTGGATCAGCGCGCGGATCGAGGAGAGCTACCGCCAGCTGCACGCGATGCGCCACGCCCATTCGATCGAATGCTGGCGTCGCGATGAAGATGGGGGCCAGGATCTGGTGGGCGGGCTCTACGGCGTCGGGTTCGACCGGGTTTTCTGTGGCGAGAGCATGTTCAGTCGCGCCACCGACGCCTCCAAGGTCGCGCTCGCCTGGCTGGTGGCGGCGCTACGGCGCGGCGGTGGGGGCCTGCTCGATTGCCAGTTCATGACCGGGCACCTCGCCTCGATGGGCGCGGTCGAGATCAGTCAGCAGCGCTACCTCAGGCTGCTCGCCGCCGCTCAGGCCGGGTCACCGGCAGGCGTGGCCGCGGGCGTTGGCGTAGCTGCCGGCTCGCTCGCGTCATCGCCGGGCGCGGCGTTGGCACTGCCGGACGCGTTCGACCTGTTGCTGCTGGATGCCGGGAAATCGGGCGCGCCGGGGAACTCCATCGTGCAGTCCTTGACCCACACGTCATAGACCGGGTGCTCCACGACGTTGAGGCTCGGGTTGTTCTTGAACAGCCAGCCCGAAAACACGCGGTGCCATGCGAGGCGCGCCCCGGCCGACAGCCTTTCCTGCACCAGCACCTGGACGAACGCGCCGGTTTCGGGCGGGTTTTCCCACGGCGCGGTGCGCTCGCAGCTCGCCAGGCGGACGATGACGTTGCCGACCCTGCGCGATTCGCCGGGCTTCATCTGGATGTCCTGCGCGATGTTGTTGCGCTTGTTGAGCAGCCCGAGCGTAGCGACTCGCTCCGCAAGCGGCGTCCCGACCCCCGGGTCGACCAAGCGCGGCGGCGGCACCGGGGCGGCGTATTCTTCCGGCACTTCGGTTTCCTGCCCTTGGGGCACGCCCGGTTCCTGCGAGCAGGCGGCCAGCAGCGGCAGCAGCGCGAGGAACCGCAGCTTCATCCTCAGGCGTCCGGGGACCAGGCTTCGTAATCGCCCGCCGCGCGCGCGCGCTGCCCCCCGCGTTCGAGCGCACCCGCCGGGCGATAGGCCGCCGCGGTGCCGGTGGCGTTGGGCGTGTAGTCGGCTTCCCAGATCTTGGCAGGGGCAAGGTGGCTCTCGGGCAGCGCGTCGTACGATCCGTGAAGCCAGCCGTGCCATTCGGGCGGCACCCGGCTGGCGTCGTTGGCGCCATTGTAGATCACCCAGCGCTTCTCGCGGCCGTCAGGGCCCTTCTTGTCCTTTGCGCGGTAATACTTGTTGCCCTGCGCGTCGGTGCCGACGTGCTCGCCATTGAGCGCGCTGAACAGGGAGGTACCGATCGTCGCGCCGTCCCACCAGGTGAAGATTTTCGAGAGCATGCCCATGGCGCTGCGCGTTAGCCGCAGCGGGCGCGGGGGCGCAAGCGCGTTCGCGCGCTCACCAGGTTACCGTATCGCCCGGGCCGATGCCGAGCTGGGCGGTACGCCCACCGTTGAGTTCGAGCACCGCGATCACCGGCGCCCCGGACGGGCGCGAATCGAGCGAATAGGGCTCGGCATTGGCGATGATGTTCACGATCCGGTGGTCCGGGCCGATGAACACCATGTCGAGCGGGATCACCGTGTTGCGCATCCAGAACGCGCGTTGCTGCGCGGGTTCCTTGGGGAATATCATGCCCTCATCGGGCCCCATCTCGGTGCGGAACATCAAGCCGCGCTCCTGCTCCTTGTCGCTCTCGGCCACCTCGACGCGGAAGCGATGCGTCTTGCCGTCGTGCGCGATGGCGAGCGGGATGACCCGCAGCCCGGACACCGGGTGCGTCGAGGGCGCGTCGGGAGTCGGGGCAGCACCTGCCTGCGGCGAACAGGCTGCGAGCAGCAGGGCTGGAACGGCAAGCAGGCGAACAAGCAGCATCTTCATGGTACCTAATCCTCTGCCTCGGCCGCCCAGGCTTCGGCCGCCTCCACGCTGGCGGCATCCACCAATTGGCGCGCGCTGTCGAGGGGGTGTCCGGCGCGCAACATCGCCGCGACCTGCTTTTCGCGCACCGTGCGGTCGAGTCCGGGCTGACCATAGGGCCCGAAGCGGCGCTTGCGGGCCATCGCCAGAGCGGCGGCGCGCGCTTCGCCCGGAGCGGGGCGAACCGCCTCGCGCACTTCCTCGTCGATGCCCGCCGCGTAGAGCGCTTGGCCGATTCGCCGCTGGCCGTAGCCGCGCCGGAGCAGCCCGCCCGAGCGCGCGCGGGCGTAGGCTTCATCGTCGATGTAGCCGAGCCCAACCAGCCGGGCGACGGTGCCAGCCACGTCCGGCTGGCCTTCGCCGCTCCAGCCGCGCTCGCGCAGCTTGCGCGCAAGATAGCCCTCGAGCCGCGCCGCACTGGTGGCGAAACGCGCGACATAGCCAAGCGCCAGCTCCTCGAACGCGCGCGGATCGAGCGGCTTCGGCGGGCGCTTCTGGTTGCGTTTGTAACTTTCTTTCGCCATCTGGCCTTATTCGTGCCACACTCCGATCAGAATGGGAAAGTCCGCGTTAGGCATGGCTGGGGAGGCCATGCAGGGTGTAACAACCGGCGCAAGCCATTGTGCCAACTGGGATTGCGACACAGGAAACGACGGGTTCTCACACACCTATGACCGACGCCGCCCTTACGCCGACGCCGAACCGCTGCGCCTTGCCGCGCCGTTTCTCCGACTTCGCCACCTTCGTCGAGGCGCTCGATTACGCTGCGCAAGGCGCGCGCGGGCTCAATTTCCACGACGCCCGCGGCGCGCTGGTGCGCGCATATTCCTACCGCGAGCTGCGGGAGGACGCACTGGCGATGGCGCGCCGCCTGGCTGCGCACGGCATCCGGCCGGGTGACCGCGTGGCGCTGATCGCGGATACCGGTCCTGAATTCGCCAGCCTGTTCTGCGGCACGATCTACGCCGGCGCGTGGCCGGTGCCGCTGCCTTTGCCGACCAGCTTCGGCGGCAAGGAGAACTACATCGACCAGATCGCGGTCCAGATGCAGAGCGCCGATCCGGCGATCCTGCTCTACCCGGCCGAGATTTCCGACATGGCCGAAGCCGCGGCCGACCGGCAGGGCTGCGCCCGCGCCGAGTTCGAGGCGTTCGCGGCCGAGAGCGCTCCCGATTGCGAGCTGCCCGCCCCCGCGCCCGACGACATCTGCTACCTGCAGTATTCGAGCGGATCGACCCGTTTCCCGCACGGCGTGGCGGTGACCCACGAGGCCCTGCTCAACAACCTGCGCGGACACGGCGTGGGCATGAAGCTGGAGCCGGACGACCGCTGCGTCAGCTGGCTGCCGTGGTATCACGACATGGGGCTGGTCGGCTGCCTGCTCTCGCCGATCGCCAACCAGATGTCGACCGACTACCTCAAGACCGAGCATTTCGCGCGTCGGCCCCTCGCCTGGCTCGATCTCGTCAGCCGCAACCCGGGCACCACGCTCTCCTATTCGCCGACCTTCGGTTACGACATCTGCGCCCGCCGCATCTCGAGCCAGAGCCAGGTGCAGGAACGGTTCGACCTCGCCCGCTGGCGCATCGCCGGCAACGGCGCCGACATGATCCGTCCGGACGTGATGCAGGGCTTCGTCAACGCCTTCGCCGACGCCGGGTTCAAGGCGAGCGCGTTCCTGCCCAGCTACGGCCTCGCCGAAGCGACCCTTGCGGTGACGATCATGCCGCCGGGCGAAGGCATCCGCGTCGAGCTGGTCGAGGAAGAGCGGCTTTCCGGCTCCCCGCGCGACCTCTCGCGTCCCGCGCGCTACCGCGCAATCGTCAATTGCGGCAAGCCGGTGCTCGACATGGAAGTCGAGATCCGCGGCGAAGATGGCACGGCGAGAACGGACCATCAGATCGGCAAGGTCTGGTGCAAGGGCCCGAGCGTGATGCATTCCTACTTCCGCGACGAGCAGGCGACCGATGCCGCGCTGGTCGGCGGTTGGCTCGACACCGGCGACATGGGCTACATGGCCGACGGCTACCTGTTCATCGTCGGCCGGGCGAAGGACATGATCATCATCAACGGCAAGAACCACTGGCCGCAGGACATCGAGTGGGCCGTGGAGCAATTGCCGGGCTTCCACCAGGGCGATATCGCCGCCTTCGCGCTCGAAACCGACAGCGGCGAGGAAACCGCCGCGGTGCTGGTCCACTGCCGCGTATCCGACCCGGAGGAGCGCGTGCGCCTGCACGAACAAATCCGCGAGAAGGTCCGCTCGATCACCGGCATGAACTGCGTGATCGAACTGGTGCCCCCGCGCACCCTGCCCCGCACCAGCTCGGGCAAGCTCAGCCGCGCCAAGGCGAAGACGCTGTACCTCACGGGCGAGATCGAGCCTTACAAGCTGCCCGTCGCGGCCTAACTCGTTCAGAGGCTGCGCCGCTACTCAACAGCCGCCGTGCTGTCCGCTTTGGGTGGAAAGCGAACATTGCACTCCGAGGACGAAGCCGGAACAAGAGACACGTCGACCAGTTATCTCGTATCACCAGTCCCATCCGGCTTTGGTGCTGGAGAGCCGTGGCGCGCTCCCACTCGCGGAGCGCCACTGATGCATGCACTTATCATCGAGGACGAACCCTTAATCGCGATGGCCATTGAGGAGGCGCTCCGGGAATGCGGCTTCACTTCGTTCGACTTTGCGGCCACTGCTGACGCGGCGGTCACCGCCGCTCGACGCAAATGTCCGGACGTGATTACCGCCGACCTCAAACTGAGCCCCGGCTGTGGGATCACAGCGGTTCAGACGATATGTTCCGAGCGACCGCTACCCTTCTTTTTCATTTCGGGTTCGCCCGGTGAGGTCAGAGTTCGGATGCCGGGTCATGTTTTGGTCGAGAAGCCATTCGAAGCCCGTCATGTTACAGATGCGATCAAGCTGACTTTAGGGGGCAGAGATGGTTGAACCAACGCCGCTTCCAAGCGAGACAGTTACGAGCCTCGCCATGGCTCTCGTAGAGTCCTCGAAGGCGCCGTTGCTCCTGCTCGACGATGAGGTGGTCGTTATTGGTGCAAGTGCGTCCTTCTGCAACACCTTCAATCTGGATCCAGCGACCATCGCGAACCTCCCTCTGGCCGATATCGGCGCGGGTGAATGGGACGTTCCGCAACTCCAGTCACTCCTTCGAGCAACGATTGCCGGAGCGGCGGAGATCGACAGCTATGAGATGGACCTTGTCCGCGAAAACAAACCAACCTGCCAACTCATTCTGAGCGCGCACAAATTAGACTATTTCGACACCGAGAAAGTGCGCGTCGTGCTTGCTGCCACGGACGTGACGGCAACACGCTTGGCGGAAAGGCATAAAGACAAGCTTGTTCGTGAGAAGCAGGTGTTGCTTCAGGAGTTACAGCACCGCGTCGCCAACAGCCTGCAGATCATTGCCAGCGTTTTGATGCAAAGCGCGAAACGCGTTCAGTCCGAGGAAACCCGCTTGCATCTTCAGGACGCCCATAGCCGGGTCATGTCGATTGCGACGCTTCAGAAGCAGCTGGCAGTCACCGAACTGAAATCCGTTAACCTGCGAACCTATTTCGCCGACTTGTGCCGAAGCATCTCTGCCTCAATGATAGACGATCCCGAACGCCTCACTCTCGACACCATCGTGAATGATACGACCACTAATTCGGATGTGTCGGTCAGCATGGGTCTGATCGTCACCGAGTTGGTTATGAACGCCATCAAGCATGCCTTCCCAGCAGAAACCGCAGGCGGCCGGGTCACGGTATCGTTCGAGGCAGCCGATGGCGCTTGGCTGCTGTCCGTGTCGGATAATGGATCGGGAATGCCGGTTGGCGAGAAACGTGCTCCGGGTTTGGGAACTGGGATTGTCGAGGCCCTGTCCAAGCAACTCGCGGCAACCGTGAGCGTGATTGACGCAAATCCAGGGACGCGGGTGGAGGTTCGGCACGGTCGAAGCTGATGCGCTCAGCTACTGCTCGCGAACGTCGGCATTGGGTCGAACGCGGTCAGTCGACGTAGTCCGATTTTCGCCCGCATGGCCGGGCGGGCGCAAGAAGAGCCTTTCCTACAACACCCGGGTTGTGATCCACACTGGCGGATGAGCAAGCCGCCACGCCCACGGCGCCGCGCCGCCGCCGCGCCTCCCCCCGCCAGCGACGAGCGCGAAGCATTCGAGCCGCCCGAGTTCGAGCCCGCCCACCCGCGCCCGCGGTTCGACGGCTGGACCGCGGAACGGCAGGCGCAGTTCATCCAGGCATTGGGCGAGAGCGCCTGCGTTGCCGAGGCGTGCCGCGCGGTGGGGATGTCGGAACGCTCGGCCTATGCCCTGCGCGCCCGCGCCGATGCGGTCAGCTTTCGCAATGCCTGGGATACCGCGCTCGACTATGCGATCCGGCGCCTGTCCGACGCGGCGTTGTCGCGCGCCCTCAACGGGGTTGCGGTGCCGGTGTTCTTCCAGGGCGAGCAGATCGGCGAGCGGCGCTATTACGACGAGCGGCTGACGATGTTCCTGCTGCGCTACCGCGACCCGCTCCGCTACGGCAAGTGGCTCGATCGGCAGGAGCACTTCGGCCACGCGGAAGGCGGCGCGCTCGAGCTGTTTGCGTCGAAGCGCGCGGTGCGGGAGGATGCCGGTCTCGACGCCGACGATACGGGCGATCGCGTCTCGCAGCGCCTCGCCGAGATCGCCGGGAAGATCGAAGCGAAAGAGCGCGCCCCGAAATCCGGGGGCGA
>CAYNXB010000109.1:0-6939 GCA_964401045.1 uncultured Sphingomonadaceae bacterium
TGGTGCTGCTGGAGAGGATTGAACTCTCGACCTCACCCTTACCAAGGGTGCGCTCTACCACTGAGCTACAGCAGCAATCCGGAGGAGGGCGCGCCTTAGCCCGCGCCGCCATCTTGTCAAGCGGCGCGCCCGGCGGCAGGGCGCGGCGGTGAGCGACGAAAAAACCCCGCAAACCCGCGAGGAACGGCTTGCCGCCAAGCTGCGCGAGAACTTGCGCCGCCGCAAGGCGCAGGCGCGCGCGATCGATGACGCCGAACGCGGCCTTTCCAAAGATGGAGAGGGCCGCTAACGCGCGGGGCTCTTTTCGGGCCCTGGAGCATCGCAGCCTTGCCTACCCTTATCCTTGTTCGCCACGGCCAGAGCCAGTGGAACCTGGAAAATCGTTTCACCGGCTGGTGGGACGTCGACCTGACCGAACAGGGCGTCGCCGAAGCGCGCGCCGCGGGCGAACTGCTGGCGGCGAAAGGAGTGCTGCCCAGCGCCGCGTTCACATCGCTACAAACGCGCGCGATCCGCACGCTGCACCTCGCGCTCGAGACTTGCGGGCGGCTGTGGATTCCCGAAACCAAGGACTGGCGCCTCAACGAGCGGCATTACGGCGCCCTCACCGGGCTGAACAAGGCCGAGACTGCGGAGAAGCACGGAGCGGAGCAGGTGCGCATCTGGCGCCGCAGCTTCGACGTCCCGCCCCCGGCCATGGAGCCTGGCGGGGCGTACGATCTCGCCGCCGATCCGCGCTACACAGGGATCGAGATCCCTTCCACCGAGAGTCTCAAGCTGACCATCTCGCGGGTGCTGCCCTATTGGGAGGAAGCGATCCGCCCGGCGCTGGTGCGCGGGGAGACGGTTCTCGTCTCTGCCCACGGCAACTCGCTGCGCGCGCTGGTCAAGCATTTGTCGCAGATACCCGACGACGAGATCGTCGAGCTCGAGATTCCCACCGGCCAGCCGATCGTCTACCAGTTTGACGATCGGATGCAGGCCGGTGAGCGGCACTACCTGAAGGATCTCTAAGATGCCGGGGGCTAAAGTCGCCATCGTAATGGGCAGCCAGTCAGACTGGCCGACGATGAAGCATGCCGCCGAAGTGCTCGACGAGCTCGGCGTCGCTTACGACAGCCGCATCGTCTCCGCCCACCGCACGCCGGACCGGCTGCACGCGTTCGGCAAGGGCGCGGCGGGCGAAGGTTTCGAGGTGATCGTCGCCGGCGCCGGCGGCGCGGCGCACCTGCCGGGAATGATCGCGGCGCTAACGCACCTGCCGGTGCTCGGGGTACCGGTGCGCAGCAAGGCTTTGGACGGGCTCGATAGCCTGCTGTCGATCGTGCAGATGCCCGCGGGCGTTCCTACCGGCACGCTGGCGATCGGCGAAGCGGGCGCGACCAATGCCGGGATCTTCGCCGCCTCGATCCTCGCGCTCAAGGACGCGGCGCTGTCTCGGCGGTTGCAGGACTGGCGTGCGGCACGCACTGCGGCGGTCGCCGAGAAGCCTTCCGACGAATAGCCGCACCGTTCGCCCTGAGCTTGTCGGAAGCGAAGCTGAGCATTGCTCAACGGCCGCTCTTCACTTTAAGCGCTCGACCGAAAGAAAACGCAGTGCTTCGACAAGCTCAGCACGAACCGGAGTCATTGAGCTAGTGATCCTTCCCGGCGCGACGATCGGCATACTGGGCGGCGGCCAACTCGGGCGCATGCTGGCGATCGCCGCGGCCCAGCTCGGTTATCGCTGCCATATCTACGCGCCCGAAGGCGACAGCGTGGCCGCCGAAGTCGCCGCCAGATTCACCTGCGCGCCCTGGGACGACGCCGAGGCGATGGCGGCGTTCGCACGCGGTTGCGACGTGATCACCTACGAATTCGAGAACGTGCCAGTGGGCCCGCTCGCCTCGCTTCCGGCCGAAAGGCTCAGCCCTCATCCCCGCGCGCTCGAAACCGCGCAGGATCGCGAGAAGGAAAAGGCGTTCGTCGAGGGGCTCGGCGGCCGCGCCGCGCCTTACGCGCTGGTCGATTCGCACGAGGACCTGCTCGCGGCGGTCGACCGGATCGGCGCGCCGGGCATCCTCAAGACGCGCTTCGAAGGCTATGACGGCAAGGGCCAGTGGCGCATCGGGAGCGCGATCGAAGCCGAAGGGGCGAGCCTGCACTCGGCCGACCTGATCTACGAAGGACTGGTCCATTTCGCGGCGGAGTTCTCGGTCATTCTCGCGCGCCATGCCGATGGAGCGATCGTGTTCTGGGACAGCGCCGAGAACGTTCATTCGGGCGGCATCCTCTCCCGCTCGACCCTGCCGCCGTCGGATACCGTGCGGTCCCAGCTGGACGACGCGCGCGCGCTGGCAGCGAAGGTCGCCGAGGCGCTCGGCTACGTCGGTGTGCTGACGCTCGAATTCTTCGCCACACCCAATGGCCCGGTGTTCAACGAGATGGCCCCGCGGGTCCACAACTCGGGCCACTGGACCATCGAGGGAGCAGCGACGAGCCAGTTCGAAGGCCACATTCGCGCAATCTGCGGCTTGCCGCCGGGCGATACCGGCCTCACCGGCGTGCGGATCGAGATGGAGAACGTAATCGGCGAAAGTGGCGAACGCGCCGCCGAGTGGCTCGCCGACCCGCACGCGCACCTGCACCTCTACGGCAAGGCCGAGGCGCGCGAGGGTCGCAAGATGGGCCACATCACGCGGGTGTGGCGATGAGCAGGCCGCGCGAGGTCGTCTTCGTCGTCGCCCGCGCGGACGATGGCACCATCGCCAAGGACGGTGACGTGCCCTGGCGCATCAAGGAAGACCTGCAGCGGTTCGTCGCCCACACTAGCGGGACGCCGATGATCATGGGCCGCAAGACCTTCGACAGCCTGCCCAAGCTCCTCCCCGGCCGGCGGCATATCGTGCTGACTCGCCATGCCACCTGGGCGGCCGAAGGGGCGGAAGTCGCGCATTCGATCGAGGAAGCGCTCGACTTCGCCGGTGAGGGCAAGGCCACGGTGATCGGCGGGGTCGAAATCTTCCGCGAGTTCGAGCCCTTCGCCACGCGCATCGAGCTGACCGAAGTTCACGAAGACACCGGCGGCGAACTGGTCATGGACTATCCGGGCGCCGGGTGGGTCGAAGTCGCGCGCGAGGAACGCCCCGCAAACGGCAAATGGCCCGCGCATTCGTTCGTCACGCTGGAGCGCGCCGCTTGAGGCTCGACCACCGCGAACCGTTCCCCGATACGCTGCGCGGCGCGGTGATCGCGCTGGGCAATTTCGATGGCTTCCACCTCGGCCATCAGGCAGTGGTTGCCGAGGCGGTTTCATGGGCGCGTGCCGAAGGGCGTCCCGCGGTGGTCGCCACGTTCGACCCGCATCCGGTGCGCCACTTCGCGCCGCATATCCCGCCGTTCCGCCTGACCACGCTCGACCAGCGGGAGGAACTGTTCGCCGCCGCCGGCGCGGCTGCCACGCTGGTGTTCCACTTCGACGGCGCGCTGGCGCGGACCACCGCGCAGGATTTCGTCGGCAAGCTGCTGTGCGAACATATCGGCGCGGCGGGCGTCGTCACCGGCGAGGACTTCACCTTCGGCAAGGATCGCGGCGGCAACTTCGAGGTGCTGCGGAGCGAAGGCGCCAGGCACGGAATAGAGGCCCGCGCGGTGCCGCCGGTGATCGAGGGCGGCCGCGTCGTTTCCTCGAGCCATATTCGCGACGCGCTCAAGGCCGGGGACTGCGAAGGCGCCGCGCGGCTGCTCACCCGCCCGTTCGCGATCCGCGGCGAAGTCCAGCACGGCGACAAGCGCGGGCGGACGATCGGCTATCCGACCGCCAACCTCGCGCTAGGCAATTACCTGCGCCCGCGCTTCGGCATCTATGCGGTGACCGCGCGGGTGCTCGGTACGGGCGAGCGGCTCGAAGGCGCGGCCAACCTCGGCGTTCGCCCGCAATTCGATCCGCCGGTCGAATGGCTCGAACCCTATTTCTTCGATTTCTCCGGCGATCTCTACGGGCGCGAGATCGAGGTTTCGCTTTGCCATTTCCTGCGGCCGGAGGGGAAGTTCGATAGCATCGAGACGCTGACGGCGCAGATGGCCAAGGATTGCGAGCGAGCGCGTGAGCTTCTAAGCGCCGCTCCGCATGACTGAGCAGCGCGACTACAGAGACACCGTCTTCCTGCCGAAGACCGAGTTCCCCATGAAAGCCGGCCTTCCGCAGAAGGAGCCGGGGATTCTCGCGCGCTGGCAGGCCGATGGCATGTACGAGAAGGTTCGCGCGGCCCGCGCCGGACGCGAGAAATTCATCCTGCATGACGGCCCGCCCTACGCCAACGGCGACATCCACATCGGCCACGCGCTCAACCACGTGCTCAAGGACATGGTCGTGCGCACGCAGACCCTGCTCGGCAAGGATGCGCCCTATGTGCCCGGGTGGGACTGCCACGGCCTGCCGATCGAGTGGAAGGTCGAGGAGCAGTACCGCAAGCAGAAGAAGAACAAGGACGAGGTTCCCCCCAAGGAATTCCGCGCCGAATGCCGCGCCTATGCCGCGCACTGGGTCGAGATCCAGCGCGAGCAATTGAAGCGCCTCGGCATCGGCGGCGACTGGGACAACCCCTACCTGACGATGGATTTCGCGGCGGAAGCCACCATCGTTGCCGAACTGCTCAAGTTCGCCGAAAGCGGCCAGCTCTATCGCGGCGCCAAGCCGGTGATGTGGTCGCCCGTGGAGAAGACCGCGCTGGCCGAGGCCGAGGTCGAGTACGAGGACATCGTCTCGACCCAGATCGATGTGGCGTTCGAGATCGTGGAAAGCCCGATCCCCGAACTGGTCGGCGCGCATGCGGTGATCTGGACGACCACGCCGTGGACGATCCCGGTCAATCAGGCTTTGGCTTATGGGCCTGATATCGTTTATCAAGTCGAAGACTTCACGTTTACCGACGGGCACACACTGCGACTGCTTTATGCGGGCACTCTTCGGACCAACCTGCTCCATAGGTTGGGCGCGCTGGGGACCGTTTCGATCAGGGCGAGCGACATCGTGCGCCACATCGAAGGCTCCGAACTCGCGGGCACCATCGCCCGCCACCCGATGCACCATCTCGGCGGGTTCTTCGCCGAGCCGCGGCCGCTGCTGCCCGGTGATTTCGTCACCACCGACAGCGGCACCGGTCTCGTCCACCTGGCGCCCGATCATGGCGAGGACGATTTCGAGCTGTGCAAGGCGCACGGCATCGGGCCGAAGTTCGCGGTCGAAGGCGACGGCAAGTATCGCGAGGACTGGGGCTGGCTCGGCGGGCAGGGCTCGGTCATCAACCCCAAGTTCAACGCGCCCGACGGGCCGATCTGCTCGGACCTGCGCGAGGCGGACGGCCTGCTCGCGGCGTCCACAGACTATAAACACAGCTATCCACACAGCTGGCGCTCGAAGGCCAAGGTGATCTTCCGCTGCACGCCGCAGTGGTTCGTGCCGATGGACCGCCCGCTCGACCACTTGCCCGCGCTGACCCGCGACGAGCAGCGCTGGGAAGACGAAGGCGGCGATGCGACGATCGACGAAACGCCCTCGGCCGGTTCACCCAGCCTGCGCGAGCTGGCGCTCGACGCCATCGGCAGGACCCGTTTCGTGCCCGACAAAGGCCGCAACCGCATCGGCAGCATGGTCGAAGGGCGGCCCGACTGGGTGCTCAGCCGCCAGCGCGCCTGGGGCGTGCCGATCACGCTGTTCGTCCACCGCGACACCGGCGAATACCTGGTCGATCCCGAGGTGAATGCCCGCATCGTCGCCGCGATCCGCGAACAGGGCGTAGACGCGTGGGACGACGAGAACGCGCAGGCGCTGCTCGGGCCGAATTACAAGCTCGAAGACTACGAGCGGATCATCGACATCCTCGACGTGTGGTTCGATTCGGGCTCGACCCACGCCTTCGTGCTCGAATCCGGCCGCTGGCCGGACTTGCAGTGGCCGGCGGATCTCTACCTCGAAGGTTCGGACCAGCATCGCGGCTGGTTCCAGTCCTCGCTGCTCGAAGCCTGCGCCACGCGCGGCCGTGCGCCTTACGATACGGTGCTGACCCACGGCTTCACCATGGCGAGCGACGGCAAGAAGATGTCGAAGAGCCTGGGCAACACCGTCGATCCCAACAAGGTGATGGAGACCTACGGCGCCGACATCATCCGCCTGTGGGCGCTGAGCGTCGACTACACCGAGGATCACCGCATCGGCGACGAGATTCTCAAGGGCGTCGCCGACCAGTACCGCAAGCTCCGCAACACCTTCCGCTACCTGCTCGGCGCGCTGTCCGATTACGATCCGGCCGAGGCGGTGGGCGTCGAAGAGATGCCCGAGCTCGAGCGCTACATGCTCGCGCTGCTCGGCAAGCTCGACGGCGAGTTGCGCCAGGCGATCGCGGACTACGACTTCACCGCCTACGTCCGCGCGCTCGGCGATTTCGCCAACGAGGACCTGTCGGCGTTCTATTTCGATATCCGCAAGGACAGCCTCTATTGCGACGCGCCGGGCGATCCCAAGCGCCGCGCCTACCGCACGGTGCTCGACACCCTGTTCCACGCCCTGATCCGCTACGCCGCGCCGGTGCTGGTGTTCACATCGGAGGAAGTGTGGGCCAGCCGCTATCCCGACGCGGACAGCGTGCACTTGCTGGAGTGGCCGGAACTGCCCGAAGTCGAGGCCGACCTCACGCGGTGGACGGAGTTGCGCGCCCTGCGCACCCGCGTCACCGAAACAATCGAGCCACTCCGCCGCGAGAAGGTAGTCCGCTCAAGCCTCGAGGCCAGGGTCGAAGTGCCGGCGGACGCCGTGCCGGCAGGCCTTACCGATGACGATCTCGCCGAGCTGTTCATCAGCTCCACCGTGTCGCAGGGCGATGCGGTGCGGGTATCGCGCACCGAACTCGAAAAATGCGGCCGTTGCTGGCGCCACCTTCCCGAAGTCACCGAAGACGGCGC
>CAYNXB010000110.1:0-6872 GCA_964401045.1 uncultured Sphingomonadaceae bacterium
AGTTGCGCCCGATCGCCATCGGCTCACATTCCGGGTGGTTGACGTTGCTGGGAATGATCGCCCGGCCGCGCGCCACTTCGTCGCGCACGAATTCGGGGGTGACGTAATCGGGGATCGATGCGCCCCAGTCGTTGCCGTCGCGCACATGGAACATCTGCTCGCGGCCGAGGTTCTCGCGCTCTGCGACGTATTCCATCTCCGGCGTGACGATGCCGCGCCGGGCGTAATGCATCTGGCTCAGGTTCGCGCCGGGCTTCGCCCGCCACACGCGCTTGGCGACATTGGGGAACGCGGGCACACCGGCCGAGCGGTCGGGGCCGAGCTGGCCGTTGTCCTCCGGGCGAACGTCGCGCGGCTGGTATTCCTCGACGTCGCCGCGGGCGATCTGCCACTCGCGGCGCAGGGCCGGGAGCCCGGCCTGGATGTCGATCCGCGCCGCGGGATCGGTGTATGGGCCGGAGGTGTCATAGACCCGCACCGGCGGCTCGCCCGAGCCCGGATCGAGATCGATCTCCCGCATCGCCACGCGGCGCTGGCCGACGTGAATCTTGCGCGAACCGCGAATGGGTCCGGTCGTGACGCCAATTTCGATATGCGAGGGAATGTCGGCCATTTGAAGCTCTCCAAAGCAGAGGAAGCGCTGTGAGGCCGCTCCCTCCCTACGCCGGTGTCAGCCGGATCAGGTTCGGCGGGTCGAAGGCTGCTGCCTTCCTCTCAACCGCGCTGAGCGGTCCCCCGGGGATGGCCGCACCCTAGGCGCAATGCCGCGCGAGTCAAAGGGGCGATGGACGGAGGCAGGCCGCAAAAGCGTGCGCTGCACGATCTACGAAGGTATGGACGAACGCGGCAGCTGGACCTCGCCGGACGGCCGCTCGAAGATCGCCTTCTTTCCCGGTCCCGACGGCAACATGCTGGCGCTGGGCCAGGGCTGATCGCTGCCCCTCCGCTGAAGAGGAGAGGGCTCATCGCGCCACCCTACTCCATCAGCTCCAGCGGTTGCGGCAGCCTGGCCATCAGTTCGTCAGAAAACTCCGCCGCGATATGGAAAAAGGCCATCCGCGCCACGGTGTCGCCGCGGTTCTCCCACGCATGGTCGGTGCCGCGCTGAACCACGATCGATCCGGGGCCGAGCGTCACCTCGCTGTCGCTCAGCACCAGCACGATCTCACCCTCGATCACGACCGCGTAATCGAGCGTGCGCGTGCGGTGCATCACCGTGCGGCTGCCGCCCATGCTCGGCGGGTAGATTTCGATCACGCGGATCAGATGGCCTGTCGGCGGCATGATCGTGAAGGGCCGCAGGCTCGGCTCGGAATCCGGCGCGGAGGTGAGTGCGGGCACCGCCTCGGCCGTCGACCAGATCTCGGTAAAATCCGCCCCGACCGCGGCCCCGCGCATCGGATGTTCCTGTGGCGGCACGCCGTCGGAGAGAATGATGGAGTTGCCGCTGGCATCATGGCCCGTGACCACGCGTCGCACTTGCATCGCCATAAGCGTCACTCCCCTGTTGCGATCGTCCGCCGCCGATCACTTGTTGCGCATGTTCTCCAGCCCCTTGATCGCGCCGACCTTCTGAGTCGGTTGCGAGGCGTTGGTCTTGGGCTTTTCCGCCTTGGGTTTGCGGATTTCCCTGTTCGACTTCTTCTGGCCTTTGGCCATGGTGTCTCTCCAACGGGCGGTGCGCCCGGGGCCGGGAGTAGGCGGTAAGCGGGGCGAAAGCGACGGTTTCCTGCGAGGCGAAGCCGGCGAAAGCGTCACTTCGCCGCCCGTTGCTCGCGCAGACCTGCTACACTCGCGGCCGGGGTCGCTCCCGAGGAGCCGAGTCAATGGACGAGGGAACGATCAGCAACGCCGCGCGCGTCCGCGAAGCTTACGAGCAGTGGCACATCAGCCGCGGGCGCGACCCGGTGCCGTTTTTCGCGCTGGCGGACGATGGGATCGAGATGGGCTCGGTGCTCGATCCGCCCGAGTTGAATAACCTCGCCCAGGGTCATCGGGGCATTCAGCGGATGCGCGACTATTTCACCGCGCTCGCCGCCGAATGGGAGATGATCGAGTTCCCGACCGAGCAGGTGGTCGAGCAGGACGACACCGTGGTGTGGATCGGCCGGTGCACGTGGCGCAACCGCCATACCGGCGTGACCGTCGCCACTCCGAAGGTCGACATCTGGACTTTTCGCGAGGGCAAGGCGGTGCGTTTCTTCGAGATGTTCGACACGCTGGGCTTCGCGCGCGGCATGGGCATCATGCTCGCCGCGCCGCCGGCCCGGGGGGGAGCGACCGGGCTCGACTCGGGCAAACATTAGGCAAATCGGCCGATCCGTGCCATATAGCCAGCGCTGACGTCGAATTTTGCGACGGATATCGGCCCTGGGCCGTCACCGCTTGCGCGGTGTCGACCACGGCGACTTCCTTTCGATTGACGACCACGCACGACCCCTCGCGCTCGCATTTCGCGGCCGGGGAAACACAGGTTTCTCGAAAGGAAACAAGCATGCCGGTAGGCACAGTCAAGTTCTTCAACGCCGACAAGGGCTATGGTTTCATCCAGCCCGACGATGGCACCGCGGACAGCTTTGTCCACATTTCGGCCGTCCAGGCTGCCGGGATGCAGACGCTGAACAAGGACCAGCGCCTCAACTACGAAGTCGAGACCGGCCGCAATGGCAAGGCCTCGGCGGTCAATCTCTCCGCGGCTTGACCCGATCGGTCGCCCTGCTCCCGCTTGCCGGGAGCGGGGCGACACCCCCCGAGAGGACCGAGCCGATGAGCAGCTACGAATTCTTCCTTCTTCGCGCGGATGAAGCCGCGAACGAAGCCGCCGGCGCCTCGCTCGACAACGTTCGGGAGCGCGCGCTGCGCTCCGAAGCCGCGTGGCGCGGCATGGCCGACCGTGCGCTGCAGGTCGACCGGGAGCGCGAAATCGCGCGCCAGCACCGCGAAGAGCGCATCGCCGCCGAAGAGGCCGCACGAGCCGGCTGAAACCGGCCGGCCTCCTGGCGCATTGTCGGGGGGCATGATTCGCAAGCTCAAATCGGGCGAATACCGGCTCTATTCGCGCAAGTAGGATCCGAAGAGTGGCAAGCGCCGCAAACTTGGCACCTTCGCCTCCCACGACGCGGCCGAGAAGCACGAGCGCGAGGTGCAATACTTGAAGCGCCACTGATCGCTGCGCGCGGCTATAGCATTGTCCCATATGTCATTTCCTGCGCGCCGGCCCCCCTTGCTCCTGCCAGCGCGCTAGCGCATGCTGCCTTCGCGCCGGGGGCAGCGCGGGATCGGGCGGGGGGCTCGGATGGGACGCAGGATATTTGCGATTGCCGCGGCGCTGGCGCTGGCTGGCGTACCCTCGGCCGCGCAGGCCACCTGGCGCGAGGCGTCGAGCGCGCACTTCGTGATCTATGCCGAAGACAGTGAAAAGGAGATGCGCGCGTTCACGCAGGAGCTCGAGCGGTTCCATTCCGCGCTCGAGCTGCTGACCGGCGTGAAGATGGGCGCGATGAGCCCCTCGAACCGGGTGGCGATCTATGTCGTTCCCAGCCAGCGGCAGGTCGGCTCGCTCTACGATTCTATGGGCGGCGACGGGCGCTTTATCGGCGGCTTCTATCTGCCGCGGGCGGGCTCCTCGGTGGCGATCGTGCAGCACATCCACGATGGGCTCGGCAGCCAGCTCGACGAATCGATGATCATCCTGCTGCACGAATACACGCACCATTTCGTCGCCATGACTTCGGGTTTCCCGATCCCGCGGTGGATGTCGGAAGGCGGCGCGGAATTCTTCGCAGCGGCGTCGTTCGGCAAGGACGGCTCGGTCGGCATCGGGCGGCCGGCCGAGTTTCGCGGTGCCGAGTTGTTCAACCTGGCCCAGATTCCGCCCGAAGAGCTGTTCGATGACGAGCTCTATGCCAAGCGCCGGCGCGCGTACGATTCCTATTACGGGTGGGCCTGGCTGCTCTATCACTACATGACCTTCGCCCCGGAGCGGCAGGGGCAGTTCAGCAAGTACACCGCGCTGCTGCAGCAGGGCCGGCCATCGCTGGATGCGGCGCGCGAAGCATTCGGCGATCTCGATCAGCTTCAGCGCGATCTCAACAAGTACCTGAAAAGCCGCAAGCTCAGTTTCCTCAACCTGAAGCCCGAGATGCTCTCGACCGGGGAGGTCGAGGTGCGCACCTTGAGCGAGGGCGCGGGCGAAATGATGCCGGTGCGCATCCGCTCGAAAGTGGGCGTGACCGCGGAAACGGCGCCCGGCGTGCTCGCCGACGCGCGCAAGGTCGCCGCGCGCTACCGGTCGGACCCGTTCGTCCTGACGGCGCTCGCGGAAGCCGAGCACGACACCGGCCACGAAGCGGAGGCGATTGCAGCCGCGGATGCCGCGCTTGCCATCGATCCCAAGCTGGTCAACGCCTACGTCCAGAAGGGCTATGCCCTGTTTGCATTGGCAGCGAAGGCCGACGATGCCGACGCCGCCTATGCCAAGGCGATCGAGCCGTTCGTGGCGCTCAACAAGATCGAGCACGATCACCCGCTGCCGCTGGTCTATTACTTCCGCAGCTACACCGATCGCGGCAAGGCGCCGCCCGCGCTCGCTTCGCAGGGATTGCGGCGCGCGGTCGAGCTGGCACCGTTCGACACAGGCTTGCGGATGACGCTGGCGTTCCAGCAACTGCAACACGGTGAGGTCGCGCTCGCGCGCTTGAACTTCGAGCCGGTCGCATTCGATCCGCACGGCGAGGGCGCGGGAAAAGTCGCGCAGGCGATCCTGGCGCGGCTCGATGCGTCTGACACGCCGCCCACGACGGAAGAGATCGACACGCTTGTCCAGCAAGCGAATGCCACTGGAGAGGCAACTGCGAGCGGTTCGGGCAAGGAATAGTGGCGCGCCCGCGGTCGGCCTGAAAACCCGGCCCTCAAGCACCTATATTCACGCCATGACCGACACCGTCTCGATTCAGCCCAGCCTGTACATTCCCCACGGCGGCGGCCCGTGCTTCTTCATGCCGGATCCGCATGGCGTGTGGCGGGGGATGGAAGGTTACCTCAAGTCGATCGCCGCCAGCCTGCCCGAAAAGCCCAGGGCGATCCTGGTGATCTCGGGCCACTGGGAGGAGCGGGCGTTCGCTTTCACCGGCGCGGTGGAACATCCGGGGCTGGTATTCGACTATTACGGCTTCCCGCCAGAAACGTACCAGCTGACCTGGCCCGCACCGGGCGCGCCGTCGCTCGCCGCGCGGGGCAAGGCGCTGATCGAGGCAGCCGGTTTGCCCGCGGCGATCGATCCGGCGCGCGGCTTCGACCACGGGGTGTTCGTTCCGCTGAAGGTCGCGTTTCCCGATGCCGATATCCCGGTGGTGCAGATGAGCCTGCACGCCTCGCTCGATCCGGCGCTGCACGTCGCCGCCGGCCGCGCGCTCGCTCCGTTGCGCGACGAGGGCGTGCTGGTGCTCGGCTCGGGCATGAGCTTCCATAACCTGCGGGCCTATGGCGATGCGCGCGCCGCGATGCCGTCCGAGGCATTCGACGAATGGCTCGGGCATGCGGCGGCGCTGCCGTTCGGTGCACGTGCCGAGGCGCTCTCGCGTTGGTCCGAGGAAGCGCCGTTCGCGCGCTTCTGCCATCCGCGCGAGGAGCACCTGCTGCCGCTGATGGTCGCTGCCGGCGCCGCGGAAGGCGAGGGGGTACGCGATTACGGCGAGACGGTGCTCGGCGGCGCGGTCAGCGCCTTTCGCTTCGCCTGAGTGCTGCTATAGGCGCGGGATGACCGCCCCTGAGGACGCAGCGACATCCGATCCGGGGCGCAACACGCTCGCGCTGCTGTTGCTCGTCACCGCCATCACCTGCTTCCTCGGCTGGCTGTTCAAGGGCCACTGCGCGTTCGACGGCAGCTGGGGCAACCTCGAGATGTACGTCACCGGGTGCTATTCGGATGCCTATCCATTCTGGCACGCGCGTGGCCTTGCGGACGGGGCCGTGCCGTACTTCCAGGCGCGGATGGAATATCCGGTGCTCGCCGGTTTCCTGATCTGGTTCGAGGCGTTGTGGACCCACGGCCTGTTCGGCAAGGCGGCGAGCGATCCGGAGTTCGTGTTCGTCGTCTCGGTGGTCAACGGCGCGCTGGCGCTGATCGTGACCCGGCTGATGTGGGGGATGAAGGTTGCTCCCACGCGCATCTGGGCGTGGGCGCTGGCGCCGCCGCTGGTGCTCTATGTCGGCCACAACTGGGACATGCTCGCAGTTACCCTCGCGCTCGCCGCGCTCGTGGCGGCGCAGCGCGGCAAGCTGGTGCAGGCTTGCGCGGTCGCCGGGCTCGGCACCGCGGCCAAGCTGTTCCCGGTGCTGTTGCTGCCACTGTTCGCACTGCGCAAGTTTTTCCAGGTGCGACTGGTGGACGTCGCGCTGATGGCGTCGGCCGCGATCCTCGCCTGGCTGGCGGTCAACCTGCCGGTGGCGCTGGCGGCGTTCGACAACTGGTGGGAGTTCTACAGTTTCTCGGGCGAGCGTTCCGGCACTCGCGCCTCGTTGTGGGAACTCGCCGGATACTATGGCGTGCTCAACACAGATATCGCGACGCGCAACATGCTCTCGCTGCTGGTGTTTGTCGCCGGGGCGGCGCTGATCGTCGAGCAGGGCTGGCGGCACCACAAGGACCGGCTGTGGTTGCTGTTCACCCCCGTGCTGCTGTGGTTCATGCTATCGAACAAGGTCTATTCGCCGCAGTTCGACTTGTGGGCCTGGCCGTTCATCGTGATTACCGCGCGGCGCTGGCCGCCCATCGTGCTGTTCGCCGTGGGGGACGTCATGGCCTATTTTGCGGAGTTCTGGTCGTTCTCGGGCGAGATGGGCGGGTGGCCCGCGGCGACGATGGACTGGAT
>CAYNXB010000111.1:0-6822 GCA_964401045.1 uncultured Sphingomonadaceae bacterium
TGGTCGTTTCGCCCGTCACCGTGCGGTTGTCGGCGCGGTCCGGGTTGATCAGTCCCGGCATCACGTTCCGGTCGGTGGTTGTGCGGCGGCTCTGTTGCAGCACTTCGTCCGCGAGTTCGAACGCTTCCTTGAAGGTCGTTTCCGCCTTGGCCACCAGGAACAGGTTCTGGTTGGGGATCACGATCAGGGTGTCGACGTGCTTCTGCAGCTCATCGATGCCGGCCTGCGCCGAGCGAGTCCGCCGGGTGCCTTCGAACAGGAACGGGCGCGTTACGACGCCGACGGTGAGCACGCCTTTGCGCCGCGCCGCTTCGGCAATGACCGGCGCCGCGCCGGTGCCGGTGCCGCCGCCCATGCCGGCCGCGATGAAGCACATGTTCACGCCTTCGAGCACGCGCTCGATCTCTTCGACGGTCTCTTCCGCCGCCGCGCGTCCGACTTCAGGACGCGACCCGGCGCCGAGGCCCTGGGTAATATCGGGCCCGAGCTGGATGCGATGCTCGGCAGGCGAGTTGTTGAGCGCCTGCGCATCGGTGTTGGCGACGACGAAGTCGACGCCCTCGATCTCGTTCTCGATCATGTTGGCGATGGCGTTTCCGCCCGCGCCGCCGACGCCGATCACGGTAATCCGCGGGCGCATTTCCTCGACCGAAGGGGGTCCGATGTTGATACTCATGGTACGCTCTCCAAAGCGCGCGGAGCGTCACGAAAACGCAACGACCCGCTTGTGCCACAAAGCGAATCGCGCGGGCACAGCGCAATCAGCCTTATCCACAGTGGTTCATTAACGTTCGCAAACAGCTCCATCGGTTCAAAAATACTCTCTGGCGACCTTGAACAACCGGCGCAGCAATGCAGTACCCGAATAACGTTCGGTAGGCTGATAGCTGGGACCGATCGAACGGATGTCGACGGGGTCGGCGGCCGCGTAGAGCACGAGACCCGCCAATGTCGAGAACCCTGGCACCGCGTGCGGGTCCGGCAGGCCGCGCAAGTGCGGCGGGCGACCGATGCGGACCGGCTTGCCGAGCGCGCCCTGAGCGTAGTCAGCGAGGCCCGCGAGCTCGGCACCGCCGCCGGTGAACACCACTTGCTGGCCCCGATCGCCCGAGAAGCCCATCGCTTTCAGGGCGTTGGATACGTCTTTTATTAACCGATCGAGCTGGCCGGTGATGATCGAGATGAGTTCGGCGCGGGGAATGCGGTTCTTGTCGTCTGCCCCGCGCGCGAGCGGGCTCGCCGGTTCGTCGTTCGGCGGCGTCACCGGAACCATCTCGCGATGATCGGCCGGGCTGGCGATCGCCGAGCCCGATACGCATTTCAATCGCTCGGCCTGGAAGCGGCGGATGCCGAAGCTGCTGGCGATAGCGTCTGTGATATCGGCCGAGCCGAACGGGATCGCGGTGAGACCCACGAGCGTGCCCGCCGCGTATACCGAGACATTTGTCATCTCCGCGCCGAATTCGACCAGCGCAACGCCCAGGTCGCGTTCTTCGTCGGTCAGGCAGGCCTGGGCGGCGGCGAGCGGGGAGGCGACCACCGCTTCGACCTCAAGGTGGGCGTTCTGCACCGCTTCGGTCACGTTGCGGATTGGTGCGCCGTCGGCCATCGTCACGTGCACGTCCACGCCGAGCCGCTCGGCATGGAGGCCCTTGGGATTGCCGACGCCGTGCGCGCCGTCGAGGGTGTAGAAGGCCGGTTGCGCGTGAAGCACCATTCGCCCATCAGGCTGCAGCCCGTCGCGCGCGGCGATCAGCAGGCTCTCGATATCCTCGTCCTCGATCCGGCGCCCCCCGATCTCGATCTCGACCTGGCTGATGCGGCTGACGAGCCCGGCGCCGGAGCAGCCGATCCACACGCTCCGCACGCTGGTGCCGGCCAGCTTCTCCGCGCGTTCGATCGCGTCGCGCACCGCGTAAGTCGCGGCGGCCATGTCGGTGACGTAGCCGCGCTTTATGCCCTGCGCCTGTCGGTGGCCGCTGCCGAGCACGATCATCTCGCCGTTCTCGGCCACGCCGGCGATCATCGCCGAGATGCGGAACGAGCCGATGTTTACAGCGCCGAAGACCTTGACGATGCGCGGAGGAGCGGAGGCCATTACTCTGCGCTCGCCGAAAGCGACTGCTGCGAGCGCCCCGGGATGCGCATGTAGATGCGGTCCGGCGCGCGCATGTCGAACGCCGTCACCTTGCCGCCGAGCAGCCGATTTACGCCATCGAGCCGGGCGAACGAAACCAGCGCACCAGCCGCCGCGTCGCCCCCCTGCGGTAGTGCCAGGACCTGACCGGTCTTGAAGGTGAGATTCCAGCGGCGGTTGCCGACCCATTCGGCGGCGCTGACCTGCGGCTTGAGTGCAGGTGCGGCGTCGAGCAGCCCGGAGAGATCCTCGACCTGGCGCTGCGCGCCCGGGCCGGAAATCGCCAGCATCCCTTTTGCCTTGGTGGCAGACACCGGTTCGAGCTCGTGCCCGGTGTCGTCGATCAGCACCAGCCGGTTGGGCTTCTGCAGCACGGCGTGCGGCTTGCGCTCGACGATATCGACCACCAGCGTGTCAGGCAGCTGGCGCGAGACGCGCGCGTCCTTGACCCACGAGAGCTTGAGCAACTGGTCGCGCACCGCATGGATATCGACCAGCGGCATCGCCCGGTCTCTCTCGCCGAGCACGCGTTCGTAAACCTTGAGCTCGTTAAGACGCTCGACGCCGCGCACTTCGACCCGATCCACCTCGAAACCGGCCTGCCCGGCAGCTTCCGCGAGGCGATATTCGGCCATCGCCGGAAAGCCGGCCAGGCTGGCGATGGTCCAAACGATTGCCGCGCCCAGGCACAGGATACCGGCGAGGAAGCCTTTCTGCAGCTGCTCCTCGGTGAACGGCAGGTAGCGCATCAGCCAGTCGACCAGCTTGCCCGTGGTGCTGCGCGCTTGCTTGACGCGACGCCGGGCGCCTTGCGCGCGAGCCTGCTTGCGAACGCCGGGAGCGCGGCGCTTGATGGTGCCGCTCATCGGGCGGCCTCCAGCGCATCGGCGACGATCGCCTCGACGAGGCTGGCGTAGTCCATCCCGCAGTGCCGGGCCTGTTCGGGCACCAGGCTGAGCGGGGTCATGCCTGGCTGGGTGTTGGTCTCGAGCAGGAACAGGCCCTCCGGGCCCCGCTCGTCATCCCAGCGGAAATCGGAGCGGCTGCAGCCGCTGCAGCGGAGCGCGCGGTGCGCGCGCAGCGCGTAATCCATGCACAGCGCCGCGATCTCGGCCGGAATCTCGGCCGGGCACACGTGCTCGGTCATCCCGTCGGTGTACTTGGCGTCGAAATCGTAGAAGCCCGACTTGGGCATCAGTTCGGTCACCGTCAGCGCCCTGTCGCGGAGCACCGCCACGGTCAGCTCCCGCCCACGGATGTATGGCTCGGCAAGCAAGGTATCGAATTGCTGCCACGGTCCTGTCGCGTCGCGGCGGATCGGATTGCCGTAATTGCTCGTGTCGGTAACAATCGCCACGCCGACCGACGAACCCTCGTTGACCGGCTTGAGCACATAGGGCCGCGCGAGCGGGTCGCTCCCGTACAGTTCCTCGCTTCGCACGATCCGCCCGCCGGGCATCGGAATGCCGCGCGGGACCAGCAGCAGCTTGGTCAGTTCCTTGTCGATCGCGATCACCGAGGTGGCCAGGCCGGAATGGGTGTAGGGCACACCCATTAGGTCGAGCATGCCCTGCACGGTGCCATCCTCCCCCGGCACGCCGTGGAGCGCGTTGAATACGATGTCCGGCTTCGCCTCGGCGATGCGCGCGGCTACATCGCGGCCCATATCGATGCGGGTGACCCGGTGTCCGCGGCTTTCGAGCGCATCGGCGACGCCGTTGCCGCTCATCAGCGACACTTCGCGCTCGTTGGCCCAACCGCCCATCAGGACCGCGACGTGGAGCTTGCCGAGCGTCACGGCCGCCCTACCCGCTCGATTTCCCATTCGAGCGTCACACCCTCGCTGGCTGCGACACGCTGGCGGACGAGCTCGCCGAGACCCTCGATGTCAGCGCTGGTCGCGTGGCCGGTATTGATCAGGAAATTGGTGTGCTTCTCGCTCACTTGCGCGCCGCCGAACGTCAGCCCGCGGCATCCGGCCGCATCGACCAGTTGCCACGCTTTCTGTCCCGGCGGGTTCTTGAACGTCGAGCCGCCGGTCTTGCTGCGCAGCGGCTGCGATTCCTCGCGCGCGGCGGCGATGCGATCCATCTCGGCGCCGATCGCGGCCGGATCGCCGGCCATGCCCTTGAACCGCGCCGAGACGACGATCGCCTCCGGCGGCAGCGCGGAATGGCGGTACGAATAGCGCAATTCCGAAGCTGGCAGCACCAGCGCATCGCCGCCGGGCAGCACGATCTCACATTCGAGCAGGATATCCGCAACCTCGCGCCCGTAAGCGCCGCCGTTCATGCGCACGAACCCGCCCACGGTGCCGGGGATGCCGCGCAGGAATTCCAGCCCCGCGATCCCGGCATCTCGCGCGGTCGATGAGACAAGGATCCCGCTCGCCCCGCCGCCACACAGCAGCGTGTCGTCGGCCTCGACTGAAACCTTGGCGAAGGGCTTTCCCAGCCGCACCACGACACCCGGGACGCCGCCATCGCGCACGATCATATTAGAGCCCAGGCCGAGCGCCATCACCGGCTGGCGGCCCGCGAGGCTGCCGAGGAAATCGATCAGGTCATCGCGGTCCGCAGGCTCGAACAGCCAGTCGGCCGTGCCACCGCTCTTGAACCACACCAGCGGCGCGAGCGGCGCATCGCGGGTGAGCTTGCCGCGAACGTCTGTCGGCACCCCGGCCGACAGGTCGAGCGCTCCGCTCTCTTCGCCCATCTGCGCGATCACGCGGCTTTCTCCCGCGCGTCCGCGACTTGCGCGGCGAGACCGGCGGCCCACTTGGTGATATCGCCCGCGCCGAGGCACACGACCATGTCGCCCGGCTCGACCACGAACGCCAGTTCGCCCGCCAGCTCGGCCGGCCCCGTGATCGCCTGGGCGGAACGGTGCCCACGCGCCCTCAGGCCCTTGACCAGCGCGGAGGCGTCGACGCCATCGATCGGCTGCTCGCCCGCCGGATAGACCGGCGCGACGTAGACCACGTCCGCATCGTTGAAGGCGGTCTGGAACTCGTCCATCAGGTCGCGCAAGCGGGTGAAACGGTGCGGCTGGACTACTGCGATCACCCGCCCCTGGGCGGATTCCCGCGCGGCATTGAGCACCGCGCGGATTTCGACCGGATGGTGGGCGTAATCGTCGATGACCACGGCGCCGCCGATGTCGCCTACGCGGCTGAAGCGCCGCCGCACGCCGCCGAACTTGCCGAAGCCGGAGCGGATCGTCTCGTCGTCGACTCCGAGCTCGAGCGCCACTGCCACCGCGGCGAGCGCGTTCTGCACATTGTGGCGGCCCGGCATCGGCAACTCGATGTCCTCAATCCGCCGCTGCGAGCCATCGCGTTCGCGGATCACCGCGTCGAAGCGACTGCCCGTGCCGGTGGGCACGATCTTGTCCCCGCGCACGTCCGCCTGGGCAGAGAAGCCGTAAGTCACCACGCGCCGGTCCCGGATCTTGGAGATCGCCGCCTGCACTTCCGGATGATCGACGCACAGCACCGCGAGCCCGTAGAACGGCACGTTCTCGACAAATTCGATGAACGCCTGGCGCACCGCGTCGAAGCTGCCGTAATGGTCGAGATGCTCGGGATCGATGTTGGTCACGACCGCGATCGTGCCATCGAGCCGCAGGAAGCTTCCGTCGCTCTCATCGGCCTCGACCACCATCCAGTCGGATGCGCCGATGCGCGCGTTCGAGCCGTAGCTCTCGATCACTCCACCGTTGATCACAGTAGGGTCGATCCCGCCGGCATCGAGCACGGCCGCAACCATGCTGGTGGTGGTGGTCTTGCCGTGCGTGCCGGCGACCGCGACGGTGTTTTTCAGCCGCATCAGCTCGGCGAGCATTTCCGCCCGGCGAACCACCGGGACACGCTGCTCGAGCGCGGCGGCGACTTCCGGATTACTGCGTTTGACCGCCGTCGAGGTAACCACCACCGCGGCGCCCTCGATATTGGCCGCGTCATGGCCGATGGCGATCGAAATGCCGCGCCCGCGCAGCCGCTCCACAGTCGCACTTTCGGCGATGTCCGAGCCCTGCACCGAATAGCCGAGGTTCTTCATCACCTCCGCGATGCCGGACATGCCAATGCCGCCGATGCCGACGAAATGGATCGTCCCGATGTCGGTACCGACGCCCTTCACGTCACGCCCACGCTTCGTTTTGTTCGGGCCGGGCGTCGATTTCGTTGGCGATGCGGATCACGTCCATGATTTCGACGCCGCCGAAACCCTCGAGCAAGTCCGCGAGGTCCTTGGCCGCCTTGGGCCGGCCGCAGTTCCACGCCGCGTGCGCCGCATTGGCGAGCGTATCGGGCCGCATCGCCAGCGCCTGGATCTGCTTGGCCAGTTCCTTGGCGGTGAACGCGCTCTCGCGGATCGCCCGGGCACCGCCCTTACCCACGATCTCGCGGGTGTTGGCGGTCTGGTGGTCGTCGGTCGCGATCGCAAGCGGCACGAGGATCGCCGGGCGGCCGACCGCGGTCAGCTCGGCGATGGTCGAGGCGCCGGCGCGGCCGATGAACAGGTGCGCATCGGCGAGCCGCGCTTCCATATCCTCGAAATACGTCGCCAGCTCCGCCGGGATGCCGTGCGCGGCGTAGCGCTGCCGCACCATGTCGAGGTCCTCCGGCCGACACTGCTGGGTCACCTGCAGCCGCGTGCGCAACGCCACCGGCAGCATCGACAGGC
>CAYNXB010000112.1:0-6665 GCA_964401045.1 uncultured Sphingomonadaceae bacterium
CGCAACCGACTTGGCGCCTTCGCGCACGATGGCCTGGGCCAGCACGGTGGCGGTTGTGGTCCCGTCACCCGCCTTGTCGTTCTGCTTGTTGGCGACCTCGCGCACCATCTGTGCGCCCATGTTCTCGAACTTGTCCTTGAGCTCGATTTCCTTGGCGACGGTGACGCCGTCCTTGGTAATGCGCGGCGAGCCGAAGCTCTTGTCGATCACCACGTTGCGGCCCTTGGGACCGAGCGTGACCTTTACGGCGTTGGCGAGCGTGTCGACGCCCCTGAGGATGCGTTCGCGCGCGTCGCGCGAGAATTTCACGTCCTTGGCAGCCATTGTTCTGTTCCTCTTTGAATAAGTTGGATGGGAAAGCGCTGGGTTCGGCTAGCTCAGCCGAGGATTCCCAGCAGATCGCTTTCCTTCATGATCAACAGGTCTTCGCCGTCGATCTTGACTTCGGTGCCCGACCACTTGCCGAACAGCACGCGGTCGCCCGCCTTGACGTCGAGCGGAATGCGGTCGCCATCTTCGTCGCGGATGCCTTCACCGACAGAGACGATCTCGCCCTCGCTCGGCTTTTCCTTGGCGTTGTCAGGGATGATGATGCCGCCAGCCGTCTTTTCTTCGGCTTCGATGCGACGGACCAGCACGCGGTCGTGCAGGGGACGGAATGCCATGGTTATGACCTCTTCCAGTGATTGATGATACGCGATTGGCACTCCCCTAACGAGAGTGCCAGCGGCGGGCATATGTGCAGGGCGGGGCGCGCCGTCAACCGCCCCGAGGGAGAATCTTTTCAGGCGGGGACGAGGCCGAGACGCTCGCGCCGCATCCACCGCTGCAGCAGCAGCAGGGCCACCACGGCGAGCCCGGCGGCAAACCCGAGCCACACGCCGGTTCCTTCGAGCGGGGTGTAGAAGCCCAGCCCGATCGCGGTACCCAGGCCGGGAATCCAGTACCCAAACAGCGCCAGCCACATAGGCATGCGGGTGTCCTGCAGCCCGCGCAGCGCACCGGCGGCGACCGATTGCAGACCATCGAATAGCTGAAACGCTGCGGCGATTCGCATGTACTGCAGTGCGAAGCCGACCATCGCCGCATTGGCTGCGGCGTCCGGGTCGACGTAGATCGACAGCAGCGCACGCGGCGCGAACATCATCGCACTCGCCGTTATCAGCATGAACCCCATGCCCAGCGCCATCGCGGTCCATCCCGCGCGCCCTGCCGCGGCCGGATCGCGCGCGCCGTAGAAATAGCCGACCCGTATGGTCGCCGCCTGAGCAATTCCGAAAGGCACCTGGAACGCCAGCGCGGCGAGCTGCAACGCCACAGCGTGCCCGGCAAGCTGGTGTGCGCCGATCCGCCCGATGAGGAACGCCGCGCCGCTGAACAGCCCCGCCTCGGCGAGGATCGTCAGCATTACCGGCGCTCCGGTGCGCAGCAACTCGCGCATGCGGCTCCATTCGGGCCGCCACCAGTTGCCCAAGATGCGGTAGCGGCGCAGGCGCCGGTCGGCCGAGATCGCCACGACGTAAGCGAGCAGGGTGAAGCACGAAGTCAGCACGCTCGACAGAGCCGAGCCTTCGAGGCCCAGCGCAGGCGCGCCGAGATTGCCGAACACGAACGCGTAGTTGCCGAGCGCGTTCACCCCGATCGACACCACGGTGATCATCGTCGCGAAGATCGGCTGGCCAAGCGCCGAGACGAAATTGCGCAGGACGTTCGCCATCAGCATCGGAATCCCGGCGAACATCAGCACGTCCAAGAAATTGCCGGCCAGGCGCGAGACTTCCGGGTCTTGTCCAGTGAGCCGCATCAGCGCCTCGCCAGTCGCGCACACCGCCATCACCACCAATCCCGCGAGGACCGCCAGCCACATCCCCATGCGCACTGAGCGGCGCACTTCGCGCACAGCGTGGCGGCGGCGGCCGAGCTCGGCGGCGATCAGCGCCGCGACCATGCCGGTAAGCCCGGTCATCGACCACACCAGCAACCCGAACAGCGCGATTCCCAGGCTCGATGCGGCGAGCGGCACGTCACCCAGGCGGGCGACGAAGATCACGTCGATCGCATTGACCAACATCTGCGCGAAGTTCGCCAGCGCCAGCGGCCACGCGAGCGCGAAGGTGGCGGCAAGCTCGCCGCGCCAGCCTTCCCGCGCGTGCGGGGGCTCCAGGATCGGGTCGTGCGTCATTCGTTGCGCGCTCGCGGCCGGCCCGGTTAGGCCCCCCTAAGCTGCAGGGAAATGGCGAAAGCGCGCGACACCGGGATTGGCCTCCGCTTGCGGCCATCTTGCCACAGCCGAAAGCATCGCTAGGGAATGCTCGCCTTCATCACGGAGATTCCCATGCGCCTGATCGCTGTCGCCTTGCTTGCCGGTACTTCGCTGGCGCTTGCCGCCTGTGGCGGTTCCGCTGACCAAAGCGAAGAGCCGACCGCGGCCGCGACCGATGCCGCACCGCCGGCAGACGCCTCGCCAGTGGCGACCGAAAGCGTCAGCCCGACGCCGAGCCCGAGCGCTTCCGCGACCCCGAGCCCCACGCCCACCCCCAGCGCCTCGGCCAAGCCCGCCGCTGGCGGCATGGCCGCCGCGGCGGCGCCCGCCACACCTCCGGTGGCGTTCAACCAGTGCAAGGTGTGCCACTCGGTCGAGAAGGGCGATCACGGCCTCGGCCCGAGCCTTGCCGGCGTCTACGGCACCAAGGCAGGCGATATCCCGGGCTTCGACTTCAGCGACGCGATGAAGAAATCCGGCCTGACCTGGAATGCCGCCAACCTCGACAAGTACCTCGAGAACCCGCAGGGCGTCGTGCCCGGCACCAAGATGAGCTTCGGCGGGATCAAGGATCCGGCCAAGCGCAAGGCGGTGATCGACTACCTCAAGATGCTCTAGTGGATCACGCGGGCGCCTCGATCCTCAAGGACGGGGTGCTCCTGCTCGGCTTCGGTCTTGCCTGCGTGCTGCTGTTCCGGCGGCTCGGGCTCGGCGCCACTCTCGGTTATCTCGTCGCCGGCGCGGTTGTCGGGCCGTTCGTGCTCGGCCTCGTCGGCGGGGCCGAGGAAATGATCGGCGTCGCCGAGCTCGGCATCGTGTTCCTGCTGTTCGTCGTCGGGCTCGAACTGGCGCCGTCGCGGCTGTGGCGGCTCAAGGAAGCGATCTTCGGGCTTGGCCTTGCGCAAGTGGCGATCTGTGGGCTGGTGCTGACCGGCCTGGTGTTCCTCGCCGGTCACTACCCGATAGCCGCGGCGCTTGCACTCGGCCTGCCGCTGGCGCTGTCCTCGACCGCGCAGGTGCTGCCGATGCTCCAGAGTTCGGGCCGCATGCGCACGCCGGTGGGCGAGAAGGCGTTCGCGATCCTGCTGTTCCAGGATCTGTCGATCATCCCGCTGATCACGATCATTGCCGCGTTGAGCGTGCATCAGGCCGAAGCGGGCCCGCCCGCGTGGCAATTGGTGTTGTTGAGCATCGCGGCGGTGATCGGGCTGGTCGCCGCCGGCCGCTTCCTGCTGCGGCCGCTGTTCAGGCTGATCGGCCAACTCGGCGAGCGTGAGATGTTCGTCGTCGCCGGGTTGTTCACGATCATCGCCTCGGCGGCGGTGATGGAGATGCTAGGCCTGTCGACCGCGCTCGGCGCGTTCGTCGCGGGCGTAATGCTGGCGGACACCCCCTATCGCCATGAGCTCGAGGCGGACATCGAGCCGTTCCGCTCGGTCCTGCTCGGCATGTTCTTCCTCGCGGTCGGGATGATGCTCGATCTCGGCGCGGTGGCGCGTGATCCGCTGTTCGTAATCGGCATGGCGCTGGCGCTGATCACCACCAAGGCGGTCCTGATCGGAGCGCTCGGGCTGGTGTCCGGGTTGGACTGGCGCCGCGCGCTCGCACTCGGCCTGCTGCTCAGCCAGGGCGGTGAGTTCGGCTTCGTGCTGTTCACGCAGGCGCAGAGCGGCGGCGTGATCAGCGCGCAGTCGGCAAGCCTGTTCGGCGCGATCGTCACGCTGTCGATGGCGACCACGCCGTTCCTGATGATGGCCACCCGCGGCATGCGCAGCGGCGAACCTCGCGACAGCACGGAGCGCGAGGGGCCGCGCAAGGACGGCGCGCGCGCGCTGGTCGTCGGCTACGGCCGCTTCGGCCAGACTGTCGCCCAGATGCTGATCGCCGCCGAGATCGAGGTGACGCTGATCGATACCGACACCGAGATGATCGACGTGGCCGGCGAATTCGGCGCCAAGGTCTATTTCGGCGACGGCATGCGGCTCGACCTCCTGCGCCAGGCCGGCGCGGGCGAGGCGGCGCTGATCTGCTTCTGCACCGACGGCGAAGGGCCGGAGCCCGACTTCGTTCGCGGGGTCAAGGAAGCCTTCCCGCAAGCGGCGATCTTCGTGCGCGCGTTTGACCGCCGCTCGCTCGTCGCGCTGCGCGACGCGCCGGTCGATTACGCGGTGCGCGAGCTGATGGAATCGGCGGTCGCGATGGCCCGCGCCGCGCTCGACCTGCTCGGCGACAGTGCGGACGAGATCGACCGCGCCGAAGGCGAATACCGCGAGAACGACCGCGCGCGGCTCGATCTGCAGAAGGTGGACGGCGACGTGCGCGCCGGCCGCGAACGAATCATCACCCAGCCCGCGCGGCGCGGACAGTAAGCCCGGGCCGCGCGCGCCGGCGATCGATCAGGGCAGCATCTGCGCGTGGTCGAGGTGGGTCTGGACCACCGGCGCGGTCTTGCCGGCGAAGTCCTTGAGCGCCGCCTGGTCGCCCGCCGAAGCGTAGTTCTGCAGCAGCGACAGCGCCTGCTGGTGGGCGGCGAGCTGCTGGGTCTTGTACACGCTGTCGAAGTTGTCGCCCGCGGCCTTGAGCGCATCGAGATCGGCCTGCTGCTTGGGCGTGAGCTGCGGGTTGACGGCCACTCCGGTCACCTTGGCGGCGGCAGCCTTGAGGTCGGCGGTCGACTTGGTGTGATCGGTCTCCATCATCTTGCCGAAGTCCTTGACCGCCTGCGCGGTGCCCATGGACTGGGCGAGCTTGCCGGCCTCGACTTCGTACATGTCGCTTGCCGAAGCCATGTCGACGAAGCCCTGCGCATCGGTCGGCAGCGGGGCGTCGGCCGCGGCGGCCGCGGCATTAGCCTCGGCCATGGCACCGGTGTCGGTGGCCATCGCATCGGGCGCGGCGGTATCGTCCGAACTGCCACACGCGGCGAGGGACAGGGCCGCGGCAGCGGCGAGGGGGAAGGTAAGCTTCATCGGGATTCTCCTGGTCCGGGGACATGCGCCTAACCGGCCGCACCGCCCCCCGGTTCCACAATTCGGCCAAATTCTCGCCGCAATTAACGCATGTCAGCCACATCGCGCCGCGATCGGGGGGCGGCGCGCGCAGGGTGACACAAGCGACACCGTGTCACCTGCGCTTCCGGCGCCCAACCCCGCGCAATTGCGCGATAATCTCGGCATCGGACACGGGTGACAGGTCGCGCGACAGGAGGCGGGCGACCTCGCCGTTCCGCGCCGGACCCGGATCGTGCGGCGCCGCGCCCTCGTCCTCGTCGCCGGCGGCCTCGATCTCGCCGACCAGCGCCTCGAAACGCCCGGCATGCAGCTCCGCCTCGGCGGTGCGGCGGCCGAGCGTCGGCACCCCGGTGTGCGTGCTCATCGCCAGCAGCGCGATCGTCAGCCGCTCGTCGAACTTGCGGTAGGAACCGACCTGCTCGCCATTGCAGAACACCGGGATCTCGACCCCGTTGAGCGCCCGCTCGAGCGCGGCGTGGGCGAGATTGTCGTACGAATGCTGGAACGCGACGTCCCACGCCAGGTCGAACGCGCCGCCCTTCATCCGCGAACGCAGGCGATAGGCCGATTGGCGGCTCATGCCCACCGAACGGGCGGCGGCGCGGACGGAGTGGGTGGCGGAGAGCATGCGAAGGAACGCGGCCATCCTGGCCGGCGTCCAGCGCTCGCCCGGGCGGGGGCTGGTTTCGGGAGCGTCGTCCTCGCCGGACGCGGCGAGGGGGATCGGGGCGTGGTGGGTCATCCGGCAGGGTAAGGCACAGACAGGGGTGTGTAGGAAAGTGTTTCGTGGAACAGCCCGGGAACACGCTCGCCATCGCGTCATTTCGGTTCACACAGACCAAGGAGGTTGCGATGGCCGACAAGAAGGACAGCAATGGCGGGCGCGAGCTCGTCCAGCCGCACGAAAAACGCTACCAGCGCCGCAACGATGACGGCACCTTCGGCGAGAGCGACGATCAGTCGAAATCGTTGGGGCAGGACGTCCGGCAGCACGCCACGACGAAAAAGCCGAAGAACCAGGGCGACAAGGGCGATTGAGCGACCGGCTCAGCCGGGCTTGCGCTTCCCGTCCCTTGCTCCGGCCCCGGCCCCGGTCTTGTCCCGGTGCGCGGCGATCGCCTCGTCCAGCGCCGCGATCCGCTGGCGCTCCGGGGTATCCCGGGGCAGCCCCTTAAGGCGGCAGGTCGCCCACAGCGACTTGCGCTCGGCTTCGAGCGCCTTGAGGTAGAGATCGGCCATCGTAGAGTCCTTCCGCGGCCCCTATGGGCATCGCAGGCCGCGTTGACCACCCGGGACGGGCGGGCGGGTATTCGGGGGCAGGCTCAGTCGATGATCTGCATGTCGCCCTCGGCCGCCAGCCGCGCGAGGAACGCCTTCATCTCGGCGAGCCG
>CAYNXB010000113.1:0-6621 GCA_964401045.1 uncultured Sphingomonadaceae bacterium
GAGACGTCAATCCCGCGCGCGGCGATATCGGTCGCGACCAGCACCGGCACGCGGCCCTGCTTGAATTCCGCGAGCGCCTTCTCGCGCTGCGGCTGGCTCTTGTTGCCGTGGATCGCGTTGGACTTGATCCCGGCCTGGCCGAGCTTGCGCACAACGCGGTCGGCACCGTGCTTGGTGCGGGTAAACACCAGCACCCGGTCCATCTCCTTGGAAGCGAGACCCTTGCGCAGCGCCATGTTGAGCAGCGCCTGCTTCTCGACCTGGCCGAGGAAGCACACGAACTGGTCGACCCGCTCGGCGGTGCTCGCCGCGGGGGCGACCGAGACTTGCGCCGGATTGGTCAGGTACTGGTCGGCCAGCTGCTTGATCGAATTCGGCATCGTGGCCGAGAAGAACAGCGTCTGCCGCACCTTCGGGATCAGCCGCGTGATCTGCTTGAGCGCGTGGATGAAACCCAGGTCGAGCATCTGGTCCGCCTCGTCGAGGACGAGGATCTCGACCTCGCTCAGATCGATCGCGCGCTGCTCCGCCAGGTCGACCAGCCGGCCGGGGGTGGCGATCAGGATGTCGACGCCGCGCGCCACGTCCTGGCGGTTCTTGTGCACCGATGTGCCGCCGAACACCGTGACGACGTTGAGGTGGGCGAACCTGCCGTATTCGCGCGCGCTCTCGGCGATCTGCCCGGCAAGCTCGCGCGTCGGCGCCAGCACCAGCATGCGGCAGGTCTTGGGCCGCGGGCGCTTGCCCGATGCGGCGAGCCGGTCGATCGACGGCAGCATGAACGCCGCGGTCTTGCCGGTGCCGGTCTGTGCGATGCCGAGCAGGTCGCGGCCGGTCAGCACGGTGGGGATGGCCTGCGCCTGGATCGGCGTAGGCGTGGAATATTCCTTCAGCTCGAGAGCCTGGAGGACGGGCTGCGACAGCCCAAGTTGTTCAAAAGACATGTAGATTTAGACTCGCATCATGTGCGGCAACGCGCACTGGATTCCATGTGGAATCCGGGCGCGTGCAGCGGGTGATGGGCTCCCCGCCAGAGCCTGGCTGGGAACCCGTCGAACGACCCGCGTGAAAAGGGAAGCTCAGTGAGGTATGACCGAGGCGCGGCGCGGGCAGTATTCTGCCAGTTCACGCTGCCTAGCGCTTCGATGGGGGGCATGTGGGGGCGGGGAGTCGCCAAGTCAATCGATTTCGCCGATGAAAGGTTAAACTGCCTTAACCCGCGCTTCATCGGCTAAGGGGTAGCGGCCAAATACGATTGCGACCCGAGGTTCCTTGTTCCAGCCCTCACAATATGACCGCCTGACGCTTGCCGAGCGCCTGCGCACCGAAGGGGGGCGGCGCGCGGCCGGCCTCGGCATTGCGCTGCTGCTCGAGGCGCTGCTGATCCTGCTGTTGCTGACGCTCGGGGAAGGCGGCAACCTGGCGAAGAAAGAGGGGCCGGTGCTCACTACGTTCGACGCCAGCGATTCTGCAGCGCCACCCCAACCGGAGGAGAAGCCGCCCCAGCCCCAGCAGGCGACGCGCCCCGTAACCCAGCCGCAACCCCAGCCCGACCGGCCGCAGCCCGTGACGCCGCCCAGGGCGGTGCCGCCGCCGCTGATCCAGCTTCCACGGGAAGACGGCCCCAAGTTCGACATCTCGAACCTGCCGCGCGAGCCGGCCAAGCCGGCGCCCCCTAAGGGACCTGTCGGCCCACCCGCACCATCCAGCCGCGGCGACACGCCGGTCGTCGGCACGGCGCCCAACGGCCAGCCGCTCTACGCCGCGCAGTGGTACCGTGAGCCGACCGACCAGGAACTCGGGGGCTATCTCTCGACCGCGCAAGGGCCGGGCTGGGGCCTGATCGCCTGCAAGACCGCGCCCGAATACCGGGTCGAGGATTGCGAACTGCTTGGCGAATACCCGGAAGGATCGAATATCGGCCGCGCTACGCTGGCGGCCTCATGGCAGTTCAAGGTCCGCCCGCCGCGCAAGGGCAACCGCTACCTGGTCGGCGAATGGGTGCGGATCAGGATCACATACCAGATGCGACAGGCGCCAGATTACTCGCGCCAATAAGGCCGATCACGCAAGGCTTTCCCGCTGCGCGCGCCAGATCGGCTCGATCTGCCGGTCGACGACGAACACCGCGACGAACATCGCCAGCGAGATCACTGCGAGCGCGGCAAAGTAATACACGAAGCTGTCGCCGCCGAGGTTGAGCAGCCAGCCGCCGGCAAACACCATCGAGATCACGCCCACCCGCGCGACTGAAAGGTGGAACCCGATCGCCGCCGCGCGGCAGCTCTGCGGATAACCGACCGCCATCACCGCGTAGAAGGTCGCGATGTTGAGGCTGACGAGCCCGCCGATCACGCCGACGAGCAGCGCGGCCGACTGCCGCTGGACGTAGCTCGGATCGGGCGCGATGGTGTCGATCAGCATGCCGAGCGCGACGATCGAGGCGAACGTCAGCACCGCGCACAGGACACAGGTGATGCGCGAGCCGAGCGTCCGCACCAGTGGCCCCGCAGCGAGGCCGCCGATCATCGACAGAATGCCGAACCAGAACATCGACTGGGCAGCCTGCTCGAGCGTGAAGCCCGACGAGGTGAGGAACACGGTCGCCCAGCTCGACAGGCCGTAGATCAGGGTTGTGCAGGCCGCGAAGCTGATGCCGATGCCCCAGTTGAGCCACTTGTTGCTGGCGTGAAACACGCCGACCGCGGTGCCGGCGGCGGCCTCCGCCTCGGTCTTCGGCTCGGGCAGCAGCTCGATGGCCGGATCGATCGCCAGCGCCGCGCTCCGCTGCGCCGCTTCGCGATCGCCGCGCGCGAGAAGATAGCTCGGCGCCTCACGCAGAGTGAAGAACATCAGCGTGCCGATGACGATTGAGCCCACGCCGAAGATCTGGAACACCCCGCGCCAGTCGGTACTCTCGAGCAATGGCGGGACCACCGCGGCGGCCATCGCGGTGCCGATCGGGATGCCGACCGAAAGCGTTGCGATGATGTAGGTCCTGAGGCGGGCGGGCACCCAGTCGTTCACCAGCGCCAGCGCATTGGGATAGCCCGCACCGAACCCGAGGCCGCCGAACACGCGCACCAGCGAGATCGACAAGATGTCGTGCGTGTAGGCAGCCAGGATAGTGCTCGCACCGAAGATCAGCGCGGCAAGGTAGAGCGCCTTCAGCCGCCCCCAACGATCTCCAAGCCAGCCCCCGAGCATCGAACCGAACGCCATGCCGAACAGCGCGGCCGCAAGCGCGGGACCGAACAGTGCGCGGTCAACGCCCCAGTCGGCGAGGATCAGCGGAGTGACGATCGGCAGCGATTGCAGGTCGAGCCCCTCGATCACCAGCACCACCAGCGCCGCGGCCACGATCAACCACTGGAACGGCCGCATCGGCGCGCGCTCGATCGCCGCGCTGAACGTGCTCTGCATGAACGGGCTCTCCCTTCCCGGTTTTGCGCATGATGTCAGCGAAGCCGGGAGGCGTCCAGCGGCCTTGCCTTGCCGCGGAACCTCGCCTAGGCGCGCGCTCTGCTCATTGGGGAGTAGCCGACCGCCGCGAGGCGGGCCCGCCGTCAACATACTTGGCCGAGAGGCCGTGGCGCGCGGGGGACGGGATCACCGTCCGGGCAAGACCGATGGCATGGCGCCTCCGCTCGGCCGGGCGGGATGCGCGATGCCATTCGTCTGTGTTTCGCCCGGCCCCGGAGTTGTCCTTTGGAAGCGTTCCTGACCTCCACCGCCGTCGTCGCACTCGCCGAGATGGGCGACAAGACGCAGTTGCTTGCGATCGTGCTCGCGGCGCGGTTCCGCCGGCCGGTGCCGATCATCCTGGGCATTCTGTTCGCAACGCTCGCGAACCACGCGCTTGCCGCGCTTGTCGGGCAACAGGCGGCGAGCATCCTCGACGGAACCTGGTTCCGCTACGCCGTCGCCATCGGTTTCATCGCGATGGCCGCGTGGACGATGATCCCGGACAAGCTCGAGGAGGAGCGGGAAAAGCCCGCCCGCTTCGGCGCGTTCCTGACCACGCTGGTGGCATTCTTCCTGGTCGAGATGGGCGACAAGACCCAGATCGCCACGATTGCGCTCGCCGCGCGGTTCGAAAACGTGCTCACCGTCACTGCGGGAACCACGCTTGGGATGATGACCGCCAATGTACCCGCGGTTATCCTGGGCGAAGCGCTGGTGAAGCGGATTCCGCTCAACCTGATGCGGATTGTCGCAGCGCTGCTGTTCCTGGCGATGGGTCTGTGGCTGCTCGCCGAGACCGCCGGGCTGGTCTAGCCTCTCACTCGACCAGCATCAGCGCATCGAGCGCCACCACGCCCTCGCCTTCCGGGTGCACGATCACCGGGTTGAGGTCGATCTCGCGAATGCGGGGGTTGCCGGCCATGACCCGGCCGACGAGCACGATCAAACCGGCGAGCGCGGCGACGTCAAGGGCCGGGGCGCCGCGCCAGCCCTTGAGGATGGCGGCCTGTTTCAGGTCGAGCAGCCCGCGATGGACCATCGCCTGATCCATGTCGGGAGTGAACAGCTTGACGTCCTTGAGGATTTCGGCGGTCACCCCGCCGAACCCGGCGAGCACCACCGGCCCCCACTCGGGATCGTTCTTGGCGCCGACGATCATCTCGGTGCCCATCCGCCCCATCGCCTCGACCAGCACGCCATCGAGCGCGATGCCGGCATCGTACTGGGCGACGTTCCGGTACATCCGCGTGAACGCGTCGCGCACGTCGTCGGCGGTCTTGAGGTTGAGGATCACCCCGCCGGCATCGCTCTTGTGGCCCAGCGCAGCGGCCTGCGCCTTCATCACCACCGGGAAGCCGAGTTCCTCGGCGGCGGCGACCGCCTCTTCCTGGTTCAACGCAAAGCTGCTCACGGGGAACGCCACACCGAGCGGCCTGAGCAGCTCCTTGGCCTTGTATTCGGGCACCACGCCGAAAACCTCCCCGAGGCCCGCCATCGCCTTGGGGGGCTGCGAACGGTCGGTCAGGTCCCGCTTGGCGAGGTCTGCCAGCCGCGCGATCGCACGATAGGCGCGCTCGGTCGAAGGGAACCACGGAATGCCGGCCTGGCGCAGCCCGTCGATGTATTCCTGCGGCACCCGTGCGCCTTCGTCGACGCCGGCGAACACCAGCGGCTTCCGGATGGTGCCGCCTTCGACCACCTTCTGGATCGCCGGGAACTTGATCTTGCTGGTGATCGGGTCCGACTGGATGATCGACGCGACCACCGATCCGACGCGCTCATCCTCCAGCAGCACTGTCAGCAGCCGAGTGTAAATCTCCGGCTCGCTGAGGCCGATCGCGGTAATGTCGGTCGGGTTCGAGACCGGCACGAAATCGGGCAGCACCGCGCGGATTTTCGGGCTGTTCTCGTCATTGAGGTCGACCAGGTCGAGCGCGATGTCCTCGGCGATGTCGTAGGCAAGGCCGCGCAGCGCGCCGCTTTCCCCCAGCACCGCCATGTTCGCGCCAGGCAAGCTGGGACACGTGACCGCGATGGTGGCGATGTCGGCCAGTTCTTCGAGGGTATCGGCGAAGATGATGCCCTCACGCGAAAGCTTGGCCTTCATCAGCGCGTAGTCGCCAGCCATCGCGCCGGTGTGGGTCGCCGCGCTCGCCTGCGCCTTCGAACTCTTGCCCGGGTGCAGCATGACGATCGGCTTGCCCACGGCACGTGCGCGGCGCGCGGCGGCGATGAACGCCTGAGGCCGGCGCACCGTCTCGACGTACATCGCGATCACGCTGGTGGCGGGATCGTCGACCAGCCACTCGAGATAGTCCTCGACACCCGAGGCCGCCTCGTTGCCGGTCGAGACCGAGGTCGAGACGTAGCATCCGCGCGGGTGCAACGATGTCGCCAGCACCGCCGCCAGCGCGCCCGACTGGCTGGCGATGCCGACTGCACGCGCGCCCGCGGGCGGGGTTTTCATATTGGTTTCGACGAAGCTCAGCGGAACGCGGTCGACGTAGTTGGTCGCGCCGAGGCAGTTCGGGCCCTCGATGATCATCGCGTAGCCCGCGGCGATGCGGGCCAGTTCCTCCTGGTCGCGCATGCCTTCTTCGCCGGCTTCCGAGAAGCCCGCCGAGTAGATCACCACCGCCCCGCAGCCGCGCTCTGCGAGTTGGCGCACGGTCTCGACCACCGCCGGCCGGGGAATCGCGATCACCGCGCAGTCGACGCCTTCGGGCAGCTCGGACACGTCCTTGCACACCTTGAGGCCCTGCAACTCGTCGCGCTTCGGGTTGACCGGGTAGATGTCGCCGGCAAACTCGTACTGCACGAGGTTGTTGAGCAAGGTCGCGCCGAGCGCGCCATGCCGATCCGATGCCCCGACCACCGCGACCGACTTCGGACGCAGCAGCCGGTCGATCTGGGCGTTGGTGAAACGGCGGGTGGTGGTCATGGAATTCTCCGCGTTATCGCCCCTCCGGCTTGCGGGAAGGAGCGAGACTTGCCGAGCCGCAGGCGAGATTAGTCGCAGCGGGGTGGGCCTTTACGGCCCATGCCCACCCCCTGCCTCTCCCGCAAGCGGGAGGGCGTACTCAGTCGCCCTGAATCTTCGACTTGTCGAAAGCGCCGAGGCCCGGCTTGAAGGTCTTGTCGTCGAGGAACTGCCTG
>CAYNXB010000114.1:0-6605 GCA_964401045.1 uncultured Sphingomonadaceae bacterium
CTGCGCGTCCAGTCGCCCGATAACCAGAAGCTGTTCTGGATGTTCGGCGGCTACCTGATCTCCACCGACCGCTTCATCTCGACCGGCAACATGATCGATACCGGGCAGGGCGTGTTCCCGGTCTATCGCGATCCGAGCACCAACCCGGCCAACCCGCAGTTCTCGTTCCTGTCGGACAGTCAGGACAACTTCGCCTGGGCGGTGTTCGCCAACCTTGGCTACCAGTTCTCGGACCTGCTGCGGATCGACGCCTCGCTGCGTTACGACCATGACAAGCGCGAGAACACCACGCTCACTCCGCCCGGGTTCATGAACGGGCCGGGCCAGCCGAACGGCACCACCGGCGAGGTGCGCGCGGTGAGTTTCGACGATTGGCAGCCGAAGGTCACCATCACGCTGACGCCAACGAACGATCTGACGTTCTACGGCGGCTATTCGCGCGGCTTCCGCTCGGGCGGCTTCAATCAGACCGGCGTTGGCGGTGTGGCGCTTGCGAACGGCATCGTCGGCGTCGAGGACGTCTTCCAGGCTGAAACGGCCGATACCTTCGAGGTCGGGTTCAAGAGCCGCCTCATCGATAGGCTGCTGACGTTCAACGGCGCGGCGTTCACGACAACGTCGAAGAACAGCTACTTCTTCGTGTTTCTCGCCGCCAACTCGACGCAGAACCTGGGCAACGTGCCGAAGGTCAAGCTGCAGGGCTTCGAGCTGGAGCTGCAACTCACCCCGACACCGGACATCCGGCTCGACGCCGCGCTCGGCACGACCTGGAGCGAGATCAAGGACTTCCCCGATCCGACGGTGATCGGCAACGAAGCCCCGGTGATTTCGCGCTACACGCTCAATCTCGGCGCACAGTTCACGCCGGAGCTGAGCCCCGGGCTCGATCTGCTGGCGCGGGTCGATTACCGCCGCACCGGCAAGACCTGGTGGGACGTACAGAATTCGACGGTGCGCGATCCGGTCGACCTGGTCGATGCGCGGCTGGGGGTCGACAGCGGCACCTGGGCCGTGACGGCGTTCGCGACCAACTTGTTCAACGAGAAGTACAACGCCGAATTCTCGCCCGGCGGATTCGTGTTCAAGGCGCGCCCGCGGGTCTACGGCGTGGAGGCGAGCTACAAGTTTTGATTGTTCGGGGCTCTGAATTGCGTTGATTTAGAGCCCCTTATGATTTGCGCTTGCGTGCGACGCGCTACAAATGTAGCACGTGCTACAAATGTAGCGGAGTGATTCGTCCATGCTCAGTTCCCTGCCTCCCCGCGAACGGCAGATCGTCGACATCCTCTACGAACGGGGACCGAGCGTCGTCGGCGAGATTCTCGATACGCTGAACAACGAGGTCACCGGATCGGCGGTGCGTGCGATGCTCAAGCGGCTCGAGGACAAGGGCTTCGTGACTCGCGAGCATTCCGCGCGCGGCTTCCTTTATGCCCCGGCGCTGGCGGAGAACACCGCGCGCACATCGGCGCTCGGCCAGGTGGTGAAGACCTTCTTCAACAATTCGCCGGTCGGCGCGGTCAGCGCGCTGCTCGGCATGCAGGATCGGCTCGGCAACGAGGAGCTGGACGAGCTGGAGCGGCTGGTCGCCCAGGCTCGCGAGGGGAGGGCGCGCTGATGCTTACGCTGGACCTTGTTTTCGAGCTGGCGTGGAAATCGCTGCTTGTGGCCGGCGTGACGCTCGCCCTGCTGCGGCTGACCATCGACCGCTCGCCCGCAGAGCGCTCGTGGATCGCGCACGTCGGCCTCGTCGCGCTGGCGCTGCTCGCGCCAATCGCGCTGCTGGCGCCTTCATGGAACCCGCTGCCGGAACCCTTTGCCACGCCGTTCGCCGAAACTGCGGCGATCGGGGTGCCTGCCGCCCCGCGTGTCGCCGCTTCTGACTTGACGAGTGGCGTCTCTCCGATGGCAACGGCGGCCCAACCGCCCGCGACCGAAACATTGACGCTGCCTTCGACCGCGGAGCTTGCCTTGTGGGCTTATCTCCTGCCCGCTGCATTGCTGGTGCTGACGATCCTCGTCGCGCTGGTGCGCCTCTCCGCGATGCATCGCCGCGCGAACGTGCTGGTCGAGGCTCCCTGGCTCAATGCCCTGGCGCAGGCGCAGAAACGGATGGGCTTCAAGCACGGCACCGCGCTGTTGGTCAGCGACGAGCTGCATTCGCCGGTGAGCTGGGGCGTGGTGCGCCCGATCATCCTGCTCAACCCCGATGCGGTTTCGGCCTCGCGGGAGGCCGAAGCGATCATCGCCCACGAGCTGGCGCACGTCGCCCGGCTCGACTGGGCCAAGCTGCTGATTTCCCGCCTCGCCTGCGCGTTGCTGTGGTTCAACCCGCTGGTGTGGATGCTCGCCCGCGAGGCGCACCAGTTGCGGGAGGAAGCCGCCGACGACGCCGTGCTGCTGAGTGACGTGCCGGACACCGATTACGCATCGCTGCTGGTCAATGCTGCGCGGCACGACAACAAGGCGTTGCTGATGGCGGCGCACGGCGTGGCCCCGGCCAGGAACTCGCTTCACCGCCGCATCACCCGCGTGCTCGACGGTGGCCTCGCCCGCCATCCCGCAGGCAGCGCGTGGAGCATGCTGTGCCTGATTGCGCTGTTCGCCATCGCCGCGCCGCTCGCCGCGCTCGATCCGACGGCGGTGAGCGCAGCGGATGAACACGCGGACACCATCGCCGACGCCCGGCCGCAAAGCCTCGGCCACCTCATCTCGGGCGTGGTCGCGAATGTGATCCCGGGTGCGGTCAGCAACGGACTCGCCGACGCACGCGACCTCGCCGAACGCGCCGATCGTCAGGCCGAGGTTGCCGACCGCCAGGCAGCCGGGGCCGATCGGGAAGCCAGTGAAGCCGACCGGCTGATCGCGATGAAAGCGGTCGGCCTTTCGCCCGATTATATCGCGGCGATGCGCGAGGCCGGTTTCAGCGAGCGCGACACAGACGCTTATGTCGACGCGCGCGCGGTGGGTGTCACCCCGGAGTTTGCTCGCCAGATGCGCCAGTACGATGCCTCGGTCGATCTCGACGGCGTGGTCGAGGCGCGCGCGGTGGGTCTTTCGCCGGCGTTCATCGCCGGGATGCGGCAGAACTTCGCCGGTGTCGGGCTCGACGAAGCGGTCGAGCTGGCGGCGGTCGGGGTCACGACCGACTTCGCCCGCCAGATGCGCGAGCTGTTCCCCGGTCTCACCGCGGACCAGGCGGTCGAGATGCGCGCAGTTGGCGTCACGCCCGAATTCGTCCGCGAGATGCGCAAGCAGGGGCTCAGCACGAAGACTCCGGATGAGGCCGTGGAAGGGCGTCTGTTCGTCGGTAACGGCAAGAGCGCCAGGGCCAGGGCTCCCAAAACCGTCCCCGCCGCAGTTGTGATCAGCAACAAGGGCCGCAACGTCGCCGTCCGCCAGCCCGGCGGCGCCAACGTGGCGGTGCGCTCTCAGCCCGATGGCCGCAGCACCGCGATCGCAGTCGCCGGGGGCGATAATGATCAGAAATAGGCTCTAACAAACTCTAAACAAACGAGTTTTTTGAGCGTCCGATTTCGGGCGACGCCCGAACTTTGCCTCCTCAAGGAGAAAGCCAATGTTCCGACCCATTCTTCCGCTGGCGATCCTCGCGCTGGGCGTCAGCGGCACGCTGATCCATGCGGCGGGCCCTTCGCCCCATCCGGTCCGCGCCATCGACGACATCGAATGGAGCTACGCCGGCGGCGACAACCCGCGCGTCAGGCTGACCCACGACGGCATGAATTCGACCATGGACACGAACGACCTGCCGCGGGTGGCGGACGGGCTCGCCACCGCGTCATCCAGCCCGGGGGAGGCGGTTTCCTTCAATCTGGCGCGCGAGGCGGGCGCGCTTGCCTGCACCGGCGCGTGGGGCACGAACGGCAAGGCGCGCGGCACCTGCCGCTTCGATCCCAGTGAAGCTTTCGTTGGTGAGCTGGCGGCGCGCGGCCTGCGGCCCGAGGACAGCGACGAAGCCTTTGCGCTGGCGCTGGTCGATGCGCGCGTGGGCGAGGTCGACGCGCTCGAGCGCGCCGGCTTCGATCTCACCGAAGTCGATGACCTGCTGGCGGTCTCCGCATTGGAGGTTACCGCCGATTACGCCGGCGAGCTGCGCACCGCCGGGCTCGCGGTTGACGAACTGGACGATCTCGTCGCCGCGCGAGCGTTGGAAATCTCGCCCCGCTGGTTGGTGGAGATGGCCGAAGCGGGATATCCGGGCCTCACGGCCGATCAGGCGATCTCGATGCGCGCACTTGACGTCACGCCCGATTACGCACGCCGCATGAAGCGCGTTGCCTCGGCGGTCGGAGAGCTCATGTGAAGCATTGCTGGAGCGGGTGCACGCCACCCCGTGTGAGTGCGCTGGCGCTCATCCTGGCTTCGGTTTCGTCGGCTGCCGTTGCCCAGGAAAGCGGCGATGCCTCGCCGCCGGTCGCGGCCCAGACCGCGACGTCATCCGGGGAGGGCAAGCAGGTCTATACGGCCGGCGACTTCGCCCGCTTTGCGCCCAAGACCGCTTACGACATGCTGGTCCAGGTGCCGGGCTTCACCATCCGCGGGACAAGCACCGATCGCGGGCTCGGCCAGGCGTCCGAGAACGTGCTGATCAACGGCCAGCGCATCGCCAACAAATCCGGCGGCGCGGTCGACGAGCTGCGGCGCATTCCCACGGGCAAGGTCGCGCGGATCGAGGTTGTCGATGCGGCCAGCTTAGGCATCGCTGGCCTCTCGGGCGAAGTGGCCAACGTCGTGCTAAGCGAAAGCGAGGGTCCGAGCGGGCAGTTCGAATGGACGCCCGATTTCCGCGCGCATTATTCCAAGCCGAACCTGTTCCAGGGCTCGATCAGTTTCTCCGGCAAAACCGGGCCGATCGGCTATACGCTGTCGGTCAAGGACGATGTCGGGCGCGGCGCGTTCGGCGGGCCGATCGTGATCACCGACCCGCTCGGCGCGGTGATCGAGTTGCGCGATCAGTTCTACCATTCGGAATCCGATCTCGTGACGTTCCAGAGCAAGTTCACGATCGATGGGCCCGGTTCGTCCGAAGGCAACCTGACGCTCGGCTATACGCCCTATTGGGCGCCGCTCTATGACCGCGAGATCCGCACGCCGGTGAACGGGGTCGAGTTCCGCCGCCTGACCGAGCAGAAGCTCGACGGCTACTACATCGATCTCAACGCCGACTATGCCTTCGCGCTTGGCCCCGGCCGCCTGAAACTCATCGGCCTGCGCCACTTCGACCATGAGCCGATCGATACCGTGCAGATCGATGCTTTTGCCGACGGATCGCCCGACCAGGGCGTCCGCTTCGTGCGCGACAGCCGCATTGCCGAGACCGTGTTCCGCGCCGAATACGGCTGGCGCGGCGGCAAGAACGACTGGCAGGTGTCGCTGGAACGCGCCTACAACTCGCTCGACCAGCGCGCCGGCCTGTTCGTGCTCGACGAGGGCGGCGCGTTCGATCCGGTCGATTTCCCCGAGGGCAGCGGCCACGTGGTCGAGACCCGTTACGAGGGCATCGTCACCTGGAGCCGCCCGCTCGCCGATCACGTCAACCTGCAAGTGGCCGCCGGCGCGGAGGTTTCGGAGCTCGGCCGGGTCGATGGCGATGTGCCGCCCGATCACTTCTTCCGCCCCAAAGGCAGCGTCACGCTTGGCTGGCAGCCGACCTCCGACTGGGACATCAGCCTCAAGCTCAACCGCCGCGTCGGCCAGATCAGCTTCTACGATTTCCTCGCCCAGCCCAACTTACAGGAGGAGCGGGAGAACAGCGGCAATCCCGATCTCGTCCCGCCGCAGAGCTGGGAGCTCGAGGCCGAGGTTGGCAAGCAACTCGGCGCTTGGGGCAAGACGCGCCTGCGCCTCTACGGCCACAAGATCGAGGACATCGTCGACATCATCCCGGTGGTGAACGAGGACGGCGAGCGGGGCGAGGCGGTCGGTAACCTGCCAAGCGCAACGCGGCTGGGCTTCGAATGGACCAGCACACTCCAGCTCGAGCCGCTCGGGCTCAAGGGCGCCAAGATCGATCTGACCGCGCAGATCGATCACACCAGCGTGCGCGACCCGCTCTCGGGCGAGAAGCGCGCAACCAACAACAACATGGACCGCCTGCTGCAGCTCGGATTCCGCCATGACATTCCCGACAGCGATTGGGCCTACGGCTTTGACGTGGAGCATTCGCACTACACGCGCAGCTACTACCTGACGGAGATCAATCGCAGCTGGGAAGGCCCGGTGTGGCTTTCGGCTTTCGTGGAGAACAAGGACGTGTTCGGCCTCACCGTGCGTGCCGGCGTCAACAACCTGATCGACGCGCGCCACCGCTTCGAGCGCACGGTGTACGACGGGTGGAGAGACGCCGACCCGGTGCTCTACCACCAGTCGAACGACCAGCTGATCGGGCCGATCTTCAACTTCTCGGTGAAGGGGACGTTCTAGGGCTGGCTGGGCGGCAGGATTCGAACCTGCGCCACCGGCCGGCCCGGACAGGAACTGGCTGGGGCGGCAGGATTCGAACCTGCGCCACCGGTCCGGCCCGGACAGGAACTGGCTGGGGCGGCAGGATTCGAACCTGCGAATGCCGGTACCAAAAACCGGTG
>CAYNXB010000115.1:0-5196 GCA_964401045.1 uncultured Sphingomonadaceae bacterium
GCTGGCTTCCGCGCAGACCCTGACCGGGCCCGCGTTCGCCGCTGCAACCAGCACCGTCGGCTCGGGTACGCTGACCTTGCGGCTCGGCTCGATCAGCGGCGGGGCTTTCACTGCAGACGGCACGCGCCAGCCGGTCGAGATCACAATCGCCCCCGGCGCGACGCTCGCGCAGGCGGCCGCGGCGATCAATTCGTCGGGCGCAGGCGTGTCCGCCTATGTCGCCAATTCGGCAGACGGCGCGCGGCTGGTGTTGAAGGGGCCAGAAGGCGCGAACAACGCGTTCGTGCTCGAGGCGAGCGAAACTGCCGGCAATCCCGGGCTCGCCGCGCTTGCGTGGGAGCCAGGAACGGGCGATCCCGCGCGTGTGCTGGCTTCGGCCGGCGACGCCGAGTTCAAGCTCGACGGCGTGGCGATGAAATCCGCCAGCAATGCCGCTGGCGAAGTCGCGCCGGGCCTCTCGCTGACGCTAAAGGCGACCAACGCCGGCAGCCCCGCGACGATCACCTTCAACGATGCGAAGGCCGCCGTCACCTCGGTGATGCAAGACCTTACCGCCGCGCTCAACGAGATCGCGAGCGCGCTCAACGCCGCAACCGATCCGACGAGCGGTGAGCTGGCGCGGGACGACGGCGCGCGTACGCTCCGGCGTCAGCTGTCGAGCCTGGGCAGCACCGTGATCATGCCGAATGCCGCGAACGGCGCGCCGGCCACCCTCGCCGAGCTGGGCCTGTCGATCGCGCGCGACGGCAGCTTCAGCCTCAATACCGCCACTCTCACCGCCGCAATGACCCGCGATCCGGAAGCGGTCTCGGCGATGTTCACCAGCGGGCTCTACGGCGTCTACGCGAGCGTCGACAAGATCTCCCGCGGCGCTTCGAGCGCGGGCAATCCCGGCTCGCTCGCCGGCTCGCTGAGCCGTTATGCCGGCCAGAAGAGCCAGATCAGCAAGGAAAACGCGAAGATCGCCGATCAGCAGGAAGCGCTGCGGGCGCGGCTCGCCAAGCAACTGTCCGCCGCCGACATGCAGATCGGCTCATCCAAATCCACCATGTCGTTCCTGCAACAGCAGATCGACATGTGGAAGAAGGGCGACGACTGATATGCTCGCCTGCAACGATCCCTACGATGCCTATCAGCGCGTCGAGTTCGACGCGTGGGTCAAAGGCGCTTCGCCCCAGCAGCTCGTGCAGATCTGCTTCGATCAGTTGATCATCGCGCTCACCACGGCGATCCTCGCCAACGAACGGCGCGATGGACGGCTCAAGAGCCGCGCGATGACCCGCGCCGTCACTGCCCTCATCGCGCTTGAGATGGGTATCGACCGGGACCACGAGATGGCGGACGTGCTCAGTGAATTCTATGGTGCAGCGCGCAAGTCGATCCTTGCCAGCTCGGTTGCGTTTGACGGCGCCGTGCTGGCGGAAATGCGCGACGATTTCAGCGACCTGCGCCGTGCGTTCGCGAGCTAAAATTCTTCCGGAATTTGCCGTTTAACACAGCATGACATCCTACGAACCATCCCTCCACGCGGACCGCAAGGGTATTCTCTCGTGGCTTCGCCTCGGCCGCGATCCATTGGGCGACCTTGCCGAACTGTCGGTGCTCGCCCAGCAGCTGCGCGCGATCGCGCCGGGATCGCGTGGCGACGTCATCGCCAGCATCGCCGAGTTCCTCGGCGAGCACGACCTCGACATATGCGGCATCACGCTTGGCGCCGCCTACGATTACGTGACCGCGTCCGATCCGCTGTTGGTGCGGCTGATCGACGAGCGCGAATTGATCGGCCAGCCGATTACCGTCGATTGGCTGCGCAAGGTGCGCTGCCGCAATGAGGGTGAGAGCGATGCGCGCGAGCTGCACCGCACCGTCGAGCGGCTCGAAAAGCACCTCGTCGAATTCGGGGACGCGGCCAGCGCCGCGCGCCGGGCCACGCAGGATTACGGCACTTCGCTCGAAGGCCAGGCGCGGCAACTCCACACCACCGGAGACCTCGCCGCTTCGGTCGGCGAGATACTCGGCGTGGTGCGACAGATGATCGACCGCACCGCCGAGATGGAACAGGACATGCGCCACAGTGAGGAGCAATCCGAAACGCTGCGGCGAAGCCTCGAAGCGGCGATGCGCTCGGCTGAGGAGGACTTCCTCACCGGGCTGCCCAACCGGCGCGCGTTCGAGAAGACCTTCGAACGCGAATATCGCGAGGCGGTGCAGGCGCGGGAATCGCTGGTCGTCGCGTTCTGCGATATCGACCATTTCAAGCGCATCAACGATACCCACGGGCACGAGACGGGGGACCGGGTGCTGAAAGCCGTTGCTCGCAACCTCTCAGGTATTTCCAGCGAGCGGTGCTACATCGCCCGCCATGGCGGCGAGGAATTCGTCGTGCTGTTCAGGGGCAGGACGCTGGACGAGGCCCGCTCCTTGCTGGACGCGGCCCGCGTCGAATTGTCGGAAAGGCGCATGGTCAACCGCATGACCAAGACGCCGATCGGCCACGTCACATTCTCGGCCGGCGTCGCCGATGTGTTCGACTATCCCGATCGCAGCGCCGCGCTCAAGGCGGCGGACAGCGCCCTATACATGGCCAAAGGGAAGGGCCGGAACCAAGTGGTCACCGCGTGAGTTTTACCGCTCGGGGCGCGTTCTGGGGCGGGTAATTGGATGCGAAGCGCAGAGGACGAAGCCTTACCGTTCGCCGTGTGGCAGTCGGAAATAACCGCTTTGTCGGATTGCTGTCTCACGGCTCCCCCAGGCGGGGAAGATCGCTTTGTTCGTCGCGCATTTCACCTGTTCAAGCTGTCCGCGCCTGCCATCCGCTCGCTCGCTGATCCATACCTTGAGGAAAGCGTGGTCGAGCTGGTGCTCGAGCGCGACGGCGCAGAGGCGGCCGTCAGGCTGATCGCCGGGGAGCGGGCTTCGTTCGCGATAGCGCCGGCGGACGACGGGGTACCCCGGGTGTCGGCGGAAATTTCGTTCGACGGGGGCCGGTCGGTGCGTGCCGAGGGCAATTCCGCCGCGCACGCGATGATTGGCGCCTGGGCGAACTACTTCACGACATCGCACTGACGCGGACGTTGGTTTCAGTCATGCTACCGGACGGCCTGAGCCCGGCTTCCAGCCCGATCCGGATCGCCGCGCTCGTCGAGGCGACGCCCAGCTTGCGCAGGGCATTCAGTCTATAATCCTCGACCGTCCGCGGGCTGAGGTTGAGCTCCTTGCCCATGCTCTTGTTCGAATGTCCCTCGAGCAGGAAGGCGAGAACCTGACGTTCCCTGTCCGAGAGGCTCGAAACCTGCTGTTCGGCGCGCTGGCGCGTCAGCAGCGCGGCGCTGTTCCGCTCGATGAAGCGTAGTGAATAGTCATAGGCGGCGATCAGCTCGTCGCTTGAAAAACCGGCGTCGAGAAAATCGGCGACGCCGTCATGCGCTGCACGAACCACGTCCGCGGCCCTGGGCCGGACGGCGAAGACGATGACCGGCAGGTAGATCCCGGCGAGCGCAAGGTGCCGGTTCAGCTCCCGTACGCCGCCCTCGGGGAACTCCATCAGGATGGCTCCGTTTGCCGGCTTTTCTTCGACCAGCTCGTCAAGGTTCTCGTAAATCTCGGCGTGGGCTCCGCCGCCCGTTATGCGCATGGCGAGCGACGCACGCTGCGCGTGGTCGCAATCGACGACATGAATCGTGCGCTTCAACCCCGAAGGATGTGCGTTCAACATTATAGCCCCCCCGCCCGGCTGCCGCGACCCCTCGCGTCAAGCCGGACCGATCCGTCAAAAAAGTCATTCTTCTGTCTTTTTACGGCCGCCACGGAGGCGTCCGACACAGCTTCGACTGTCTGCGTGAAGACAAGATTAGCGGAAAATACGTAGCACACCAGAATTTTTGTTAACCATATTTGTAAAGACGCTTTCGCATCATTGCGCAGCCAGGTCGGAACCAAGCCGTTCGCGTATCTTGCGCAACGCCTGGTCCTTGAGCTGGTAGATGCGTGGAACGCTGAGGCCGAGGACGCTGGCGATCTCGGCCAGGTTGAGCTCCTCCACGAAGTATAGCTGGATCACCAGTTGCAGCCGCTCGGGCAATTCGCCGACCGCGGCGGCCAGGCCCTCCCGGTCCTCGGCGGAAATCAGGTTCTCGATCGCCGATGGCGCCTGATCCCAGAACGCGGCATCGTTATCCGAATAAGTATTGTCGACCGGCTCGAACTTGAGCGGGGCGCAGGCGGTGCGGATCGCGTCGAGCTCGGCGGAGGTGATGCCCATCGCGGCGGCGAGCTCGAAATCCGAAGGATCGCGCCCGAGCTGGCCGCGCAGGCGCCGCTCGAAGTCCTGCAGTTCGCGCCGCCGTTGTGCCGCACCCCGCGAAATCGGGGCGAAGCGCCTGAGCTGGTCGACCATCGCGCCCTTGACGCGGATCTTGGCGTAAGCGGCGAAGCCTTCCATGTCGTTGCCGGCGTGCCGCTGCGCGCATTCGGTGAGCGCCACGAGGCCGGCCTGGGTCAGATCCTCCGGATCGATCCCGGGCATCGCACTGCCTTGCAGGTGCCACGCGAGTTTGCGGACCATCGGCATGAAGCGCTCGACGATCTCGGCGATGGAATCGCGATAAGCCCGCGCGGACGCGGAACGTTGGGTGCTGATCATGCTGCAATGCTTTCGATAGACTTGAATTCGGCGGGTTCGGCGAGTTGCGGCGGGCCTTCGTCTCCGACCACCGCCAGCACTTCGATCGGCTGGGACTGCGGCAGCTCGGAAATGGCGAGGACCAGGCAGGTAGGCGCGCGCAGCCGCAGCAGAGCGGCCATCGCTCGGCGGCTGCCGGGCTGGACGATCAGCGCCGGCTGGCATTCACCCGGCTTGCGGTCGGCGCAGATCTGGGCGACCCGCTCGCCGATATTGCGCGCCAGCTCCGGTTCGATCACCGGCTCGCCGCTCGAAGGATCGCGCAGCCCCTGGAGGATCGTGTCTTCGAGCCGCGCGTCAAGCGTGACGACCGGCAACGGCTGGTGTGGGCTGCAATGGCGGCCGACGATCAGCGCGCCGAGATCGGCCCGCACGAGGTCCAGCAACTGATCGTGATCGAGCGTGCGCTGGACGCCAGTGCTCAGGCTGGTGAGGATCGGCAGCAGGTGCCCGATCGGGATTCCGTCGTGCAGCAGGCTGCGCAGAAGGCGGGTCAGAGCCGCCAGCGAGAGCGG
>CAYNXB010000115.1:5296-6584 GCA_964401045.1 uncultured Sphingomonadaceae bacterium
GCGTCGCGGATGCGGAATTGCGGGACGATGAAGCCCAGTTCCTGGCACAGCTGCTTGCGCACGCCGGTGATGCGCGAGACCAGCGGCGAGCCGTGGCGATCGTCGATCAGGTGGACGAGGCCGTAACCGACCTCGATGGTGACGAGCGTGTGATCGCTGACATCCTCGAGCCCGATGCGCGAGGGATCGTACTCGACCACCGCTTCCACCGGTAGGGCGGCGACTTGCGCGCGCTTGCGCAGCTTCCACCAGATCGCGCCGGCAATCGCGGCGGCGGGCAGGAACACCATTTGCGGCATCGCCGGGATCAGGCCGATCGCACCGAGGATGCCGGCGACCGGCAACCAGATGCGAGGGTTCGAGAACTGCCCGCCGATCTGGCCGGCGAGGTCGCGATTGTCCGACACGCGGGTGACGATCGAGGCGGCTGCGATCGACAGCAGCAGCGCGGGAACCTGCGCCACCAGCGCGTCGCCCACAGCCATCGTGATGTAGCGTTCGGCCGAGAGCGAGGCACTCAGTCCGTGGCTGATCATCCCGAGGCAGAAACCGGCGATGACGTTCAGCCCCAGGATCAGCAGCGCGGCGATAGCGTCGCCCTTCACGAACTTGCTGGCGCCATCCATCGAGCCGTAGAAATCGGCCTCGGTCGCGACTTCGCGGCGGCGGGCTCTGGCTTCGTCTGCCGTCATCAGGCCGGCTGCGAGATCGGCGTCGATCGCCATCTGCTTGCCGGGCAAGGCGTCGAGGGTGAAGCGGGCCGAGACTTCGGATACGCGGCCGGCGCCCTTGGTGACGACCACCAGGTTGATCACCATCAGCACCAGGAACACGAACAGGCCGACGGCGAAGTTGTTGCCGATCAGGAATGCGCCGAACGCCTCGATCACATGGCCCGCCGCAGCGCCGCCCTCGTGGCCGTGGACCAGCACGACGCGGGTGGAGGCGACGTTGAGTGCGAGGCGCAACAAGGTGGCGAATAGCAGCACCGATGGGAATGACGAGAAATCGAGCGGCTTCTGGGCGTTCATCGCCGCCATCAGGATCGCTACGGAAAGGGCGATGTTGAGGACGAAGAACCCGTCGAGCATCATCGCCGGGATCGGCATGATCATCAGCATGATGATCGCCAGGATGCCGAACGGCAGGGCGAAACTCGCGCCCTTGGGCATGAACCGGCCGATCATAGTCCGAACGCCTTGAGCTTGGCGTAGGCTGACTTGACGTTACCGGGCATCGCCGAATGCTGGCCGCCCATCGCGAACGTCTCTTGCAGCGTATCGACCAT
>CAYNXB010000116.1:0-6429 GCA_964401045.1 uncultured Sphingomonadaceae bacterium
GTCCGCTCAATTACCGACCTGATGGTGATGCCGGGTCTGATCAACCTGGACTTCGCCGACATCCGCTCGGTGATGGGCGAAATGGGCAAGGCGATGATGGGACCGGCGAGGGCGAGGGCGCGAACCGCGCGCTCGAGGCGGCCGAACGCGCAATCGCCAACCCCTTGCTCGAGGGCGTCTCCATGCAGGGCGCCAAGGGCGTGATCATCTCGATCATCGGCGGCGAGGACATGAAGCTGCTAGAAGTCGACGAGGCAGCGAACCACATTCGCGAGCTGGTCGATCCTGAAGCGAACATCATCTGGGGATCGGCGTTCAACCCCGATCTCGACGGCAAGATCCGCGTTTCGGTGGTCGCCACCGGCATCGAGCAGACCAGCGAGATGGCGGAGCGGGCCAGCCAGCCCCTGACCTTCGGCGGATCGCGCGGGCCCAAGCGCCCGGTGCTGCCGCTGCCGACCGACGAGGAACTGGCAGAAGAAGCCGCCGCGATCGATAGCGAGGCCGGTTATGCCGAATCCGCGGGATACCAGGCCTCGGCAGAGCCTCAGACGTTCGAGCCGCAGTCCTACGAAGCCGAACCTTACGGGGTTGAGGAAGAAGCGGCGTCTGCGAGTGGCACCGGCATGACGGAGCCTGCCCAGGACGCGCACCAGGCGACGATCGGCGGCGGTTTCGGCAGCCCCGAATCCAGCTTCGCACGGCCCGAGCAAGAGGATGAGTGGGGTCAGCCCTCGCATTCCACCGCCGGCGGTGGCCGCGGCGGAGATCCGGACACGCTGGAACTGTCGCTCGACGAGGAAGCTCCCGCAGAACAGCGCGCCGCGCCCCAGGCCGGAGACGATGCGGAGGGGCTGGTCGACGCGATCCGCCGCGCCGAATCGCCCGAGCCGCTCTCGCCGCTGTTGCCGAAGAAGCGCCGCGGCCTGATCGCGGGCGGCGGCGAAGCTGGCGGGCCGACGCTCGGCGCCGGCAGCACGCTGTTCGAGCGCATGGCGAACCTCTCGCGCGGCGGGCCGCGCGGCGAAGCGGAAGAAGAGGAGGGCGAGGAAGAGGATGACGGCTCCGCGCTCAATATTCCCCGGTTCCTCGGGCGCCAGAACAACCAGTAACGCTGCTGCGTTCGTTCGCGGTTCAGTTCGCGTGGTGCACATGACACGCCATGGCCTCTAGATTCGTATTGGCCGGCCGAGCGGGTATTGCGCTCGGCCTCGCCGTGGCGTTTGCCGCTGCGCAGCCCCTTGCTGCCCAGGATGGTGCGCGCGCCGTGGTCCAGCCGCTGCCACCGCCTGAGGCGGCGCAGCTGAGCGCGGCCCTGCAGCGGCTTTCGGCAAACCCGCGCGATCTCGAAGCACTGATCGCTGCCGGCAACGCCTCGCTGAAGCTGGACGATATCGACGCCGCACTGGGGTTCTTCTCGCGCGCCGACGAGATATCGCCGGGTAACCCGCGGACCAAGGCGGGCATGGCCGCAACGATGGTCAAGGAAGAGAACCCGTTCGATGCGCTGCGGCTGTTCGACGAGGCCGAACGCGCGGGTGCCTCGCTGGCCGATGTCGCGAGCGAACGTGCGCTTGCCTACGACCTCGTCGGTGACAGTGCGCGCGCGCAAACGCTTTACCGGGCCGTGCTTGCGCGCGGGGAGGATGCGGAAACTTCGCGCCGGCTGGCAGTGAGCCTGGCCATCTCCGGCGATCAGGCGGGTATGGAGCGCGTGCTGCTGCCGATGCTGCAGCGACGTGACCTGGCGGCCTACCGGTCGCGGGCGTTCGCGCTCGCGATCCTGGGCAAGGTGGACGAGGCATTGACGATTTCGGACGCGGTGATGCCCAAGCCGATGGCGGCCAAGATCGCGCCGTACTTGCGTTACATGCCGAAGCTGACGCCCGCCCAGCAGGCGGCGGCGGCGAACCTGGGCAACTTCCCGCGTACCGCCGATATCGGCCACGACGATCCACGCATCGCGCTCTACGCGGGCGAGATAGGCGACGTGGCGCCGGTGCGCACCGCCGACGCGCGACTGGTGCCTGCCGGCGCGCCGCTGGGACCGGCCGCTGGCGCTCAGCCGGGCAAGCCGCAGGAACTGGTCGCGCAAGGCGGCCGCGCGGTCGTCACCTACGAACCGCAGGAGGCTGAGCCCCAATTGGCGTTGGCTGCCCTTCCGCCGCCTTCCGAACAGATCGTGAAGCCTGCGGCGACGCAAGCCCCGCTTGCCGCGCCGGCACCGACGCCGACAGCGCGCCCCGCCGAAGCGCCCGCGAGCGAGCCCGCTTTCGACCTCGCGCAGGTCCGTGGCAGCAGCAATGCTCCGGATGCGGTCGCCGCCGTCGCCCCGCCGAGCGCGCCTGAGCCTGCACCGCCGGAACCGCGGCCGGACGTGGCGATCGCTTTCGCCGACTTTCAGCGTGTGCTGTCACCCGCTGCGCCCGTTGCCGGTGCAGTCGACCTGACCAGGATCAAGGTTCCACGCGAGCGGGTCGTCAAGGAGGAGCCGAAGCCCGTCAAACCGGCGCCACCGAAGGAGCCGGCGCGGCAGTGGGTCCAGGTCGCTACGGGCAAGGACCGTGCGCGGCTGGCGTACGACTGGAGGCGGATTTCGGGCAATTCCAAGGGCGCGCTTAAGAATTCGAAGGCCTATTTCGCGCGCTGGGGCGAAACCAACCGGCTTCTCACCGGGCCGTTCAAGAGTGAGGCGGAGGCGAAGGCGTTCGTCGCCAAGCTCGACAAGGCGGGGGTCGATGCGTTCACCTTCTCCAGCGCGGAAGGCGAGGAAGTGACCCCCGCCGCGGCGAAGTAATCACGGAACATGCGCGGTGCCCCCGCTTTTGCACATATTGTGAACAGCCAAAAACTCTTCTCCCCAGTGGCGCGAACGTGGCTCGTTGCGGCATGCCCGGATGATCGCGCATGGACGCCAGCGGATCGTTCCACCACGGGACAGGAGGCATGAGAATCGACCAGCGAACCATCGAGGCGGCGGAGGACGCGGCTCCGGTCGACATGCTCGCGCAGCTGTTCGAGGCGCGCGGCTGGCCCTGCGAATACCTCAACGACGACGAGATCTCGGGCGAGATCCAGGGCAGTTGGGCGCCGTACCAGCTGCGCGGCATCTGGCGCGCCGATGATAACGTGCTGCAACTCCTGTGCATGCCCGATGTGCGCGCACCGCGCCCGAAGCGCGCGGCGATCCACGAGCTGATCTCGCTCGCCAACGAGCAGCTCTGGCTCGGCCATTTCGAGCTGTGGTCGAAAGGCGGGGTGCTGCTCTACCGCCACGGGCTGATGCTCGGGCAGGACGGGCTGCTGAGCCTCTCCCAGGCGCAAGCGATGGTCGAGGTCGCAGTGGCCGAGATGGACCGGTTCTATCCGGCGTTTCAGTTCGTGCTGTGGGGCGACAAGAGCCCGTCCGAGGCACTCGACAGCGCGATGGTGGACGCGGCGGGCGAGGCTTGAACCAGCCCTGCTATTTCGTCATTGCGAGCGAAGCGTGCCGAAGGCGGCCGCAGGCCAACCAATCCAGCTCCGGGTGCTGGATTGCCGCGGGCCTGCGGCCCTCGCAATGACGAGGTATTTTTCGATCCATGCCCCTTAACTCCATCCTGATTTTCGGCTGCGGCAACATGGGCGGCGCGATGCTGGCCGGCTGGATTGCTGGCGGCTTGGCGCCAGAGCGCTTCACCGTGGTCGACCAGGTGCCGCGCGATCTCCCGCGGGAAATCGCGCAATATCGCGAATTGCCGCAGGAAAAATCGTTTGATGCGGTGGTGTTGGGAATAAAACCTCAGGGTTTACCTGAAGTTACGCCTACGCTCGAACCGGCGCTCGGGCCGGAAACGACTGTCCTGTCGCTCCTCGCCGGGGTCGAACTCGCGACGCTGGCCGATCGGTTCCCACGCGCCGCCGGGCGCGTGCGGGTCATGCCGAACCTGTCGGCCGCGCTCGGCAAGTCGCCGATCGCGCTCGCCGCCGACGGGCTCGACGAGAGCCGGCGCGCCGAGGTGCTCGATCTCATGCGTCCGCTCGGCACGCCCGAATGGATCGACGAGGCCGCGTTCGATCTCGTCACCGCGCTGGCCGGTTCCGGCCCCGCATTCGTTTACCGCTTCATCGACGCGCTGAGCGCCGGTGCGGCGGAACTTGGTCTGCCCGTGGACCAGGCCCGGCGCCTCGCGCTCGCGACTGTCGAGGGCGCTTCGGCACTTGCTGCCCGATCGCCACACGATCCGGGCGAGCTGGCGCGCCGCGTCGCCAGTCCCGGCGGCGTGACCCAGGGGGGGCTCGCTACGCTCGACGCCCATGACGCGCTCGCCCGTCTCGTTTCGGCGACTTTGCGCGCCGCGCGCGATCGCAGCGCGGAAATGGCGGCGGAAGCCCGCAACAGGGGTTAACGCTGCTAGACCGGTTTTCCTTGAATCATCCGCCCTTCGTGCCGATATTGCGAGCACCGGCTTGTCGTCGCTCGGCGCCGGAATGGAGCTTTTAAATGGCGAATTGGAACGAGCCCCGCCGCACCGAGCAGGGCTTTGGCATGAATGCGGGACGGGACGGCGGACTTGCCGGGCGTGTTTCGGTCGACGTGGGCCTGCGTCGGCACATGCTGTCGATCTACAACTACATGGCCTCGGGCGTGCTGTTGACCGGCGTTATCGCGCTGCTCACCGCCAACACCGGGCTGGTCAATTCGATCGTCTCCGGGCCTCTGGCGTGGATCGTGATGCTTTCGCCGCTGGCGATCGTCTTCGCGATGAGCTTCGGGGCAAATCGCTTTTCGACCGCGACGCTGCAGGCCATGTTCTGGGGCTTCGCGGCGCTGATGGGCTTGTCGCTGTCCACGATCTTCCTCGTCTACACGGGGACTTCGATCGCCGCGACGTTCTTCGCCACCGCCGGCGCGTTCGCCGGCCTGAGCCTCTACGGCTACACCACGCAGCGCGATCTCAGCGGCTTCGGCACGTTCCTGATCATGGGCGTGATCGGCATTCTTATCGCGAGCGTGATCAACCTGTTCGTCCAGTCGACCGCCCTGATGTGGGCGATCAGCTTCCTTGGCGTGCTGATCTTCGCGGGTCTTACCGCCTACGACACGCAGCGCCTGAAGGAGCAGTACTACCAGATCGCGGGCAGCGAATGGGCCGGCAAGGCGATCGTGCTCGGGGCGCTGAGTCTCTATCTCGACTTCATCAACATGTTCCTGTTCCTGCTGCGGTTCATGGGCAGCAGCCGCAACTGACCGCACGTTAACCACAGAAAGCCGTCCCCGGAGCGCACATCGGCGCTCCGGGGATTTTCTTTGCCCGCCCGAATCGATAGGATTCGCGCTTCATCGGGCAGCAATGGACGGGCGGGCACTGTATTGCCGCCGGTTTATGCAGAGGGGAAATACGCCGCATGACACGTCCAGCCTGGATCAAGTTCTTGCCCGTGGCCGTGGCCGCCGCCACGCTCGCGGCATGCGCCACGCCGCCGCCGCCCCCGCCGCCCCCGCCGCCACCGCCACCGGTGGCCGAAGCGGTGCCCTACCGGCCCATCCCGCCGGGCGGGGCGGACTATGCGATGGTGCTGCCGCCCAAGGGCGCCGACGGTCAGCGGATCACGATCAATTCCAACCTCGATGCGGACGGCGCATTGTGGCACCTTCGTTCGGGCTGGAACGTCGCGGCGCTCAATTGCCTCGATTCGTCCTACCAGCCGGTGCTCGATGGCTATGCCGCGTTTCTCAAGAAGTACCGCAAGCAACTCACCGCCACGAACACCGCGCTGAACAACGCGATCCGCAAGGATTACAAGACGGCTCGCGATGCTACGAAGGCGCGCGAGGCCCGCATGACGCAGGTCTACAACTACTTCGCGCTGCCGGGCGTGCGCTCCGAATTCTGCGGCACCGCGTTGCAGGTGGCGAACGAGTTCCTGCTCGCCCAGCCGGACGATCCAAAGCTTTATGCCGCCACCGCGCTGCCGCGCTATGAGGCGGCGTTCCAGAACTTCTTCCGGCAATACGAGCAGTACCAGATCGAATCGGCCGCGTGGGATGCCAAATGGGGCGCCCGCTACGGCTCGTCGCAGCCGGGATACGTCGCGGTTCACCGCTCGCGGCAGCCTGGCGTCGGCAAGTCGCTCGTCAACCTCAATGCGACCCAGGTGGCGAGCACTGTGGTCGATCCGGAAACCGGCGGGGCGATCCCGGTGATTCCGGTGCAGGAGCAGACCGTGAACACGCCGGTCGTCCAGCCGGTGCTGAAGGGGGCGGGCCAGTAACGCGCATTCCTTACCGAAGGCCGATATTGGGCCTTCCAAGCGCGCGGGCAATTCGCTAAGGGGCGCGCTCTTCGCGGCACAGGCTGCGAAAATCGACTGGAACGGGGCCGTAGCTCAGCTGGGAGAGCGCGTCGTTCGCAATGACGAGGTCAGGGGTTCGATCCCCCTCGGCTC
>CAYNXB010000117.1:0-1270 GCA_964401045.1 uncultured Sphingomonadaceae bacterium
TCATCGTCCTTCATCCGCATCGCGAGGTTGTCGCGCGTGATGCCGGCGTTGTTCACGAGGATGTCGAGCTGGCCAAAGGTATCGACCGCCGCCGGGACCAGCTCCTCCACTTGCGTGGTGTTGGACAGGTCGCAGGTGATCTCCACGTGTTCGCCGGTGCCCTTGTGCGGGAAATCGGCGTTCAGCTCCTCGCGGAACGAGCGCAGCTTCGACGGGTTCGACCCCGACAGCGCAACCCGCGCGCCCTGGGCCGCAAGCCCCTTGGCGATCGCCGAGCCGATCCCGCCCGATGCGCCGGTGACGAGGGCGGTCATTCCCGAAAGGTCGAACATGCTCACAATTCCTTCGCCAAAGCCTCGATGTCGGCCATCGTCACCACGCTGGTTGTCTGCACGTCCCCCGCTGTGCGGCCGATCATCGGGCCGAGCACTTTGCCACCGAGTTCGACGAACCGCTCGACGCCCGCAGCCTGCATCGCCAGAACGCTCTCGCGCCAGCGGACCCGGCTTGTGACTTGCTCCACTAGCAGGCGCTGCTCTTCCGCAGGGTCGGAAACCGCAGCGGCGGTGACATTGGCGTAAAGCGGCAGGCGAAACGATCCCGGCGGAGTCTGCGCCAGCGCCTCGGCCATGGCCTCGGCGGCCGGCTGCATCAGCGAGCAGTGGAACGGCGCCGACACCGGCAGGATGATGCCGCGCTTGATGCCGTATTCCTTCACCAGCGCCGCCGCGCGCTCGATCGCCGGCGCGCTACCCGAAAGCACGACCTGGCCCGGATCGTTGTCATTGGCGACTTCGCACACCTGGCCTTCGGCCGCTGCCTTCGCCAGTTCGCTCGCCTTGTCGATATCCGCGCCGAGCAGCGCGCACATCGCGCCCTCGCCCACCGGTACCGCCGCCTGCATCGCCCGTCCGCGCAGCTTGAGCAGCCGTGCGGTGTCAGCGAGCGAGAATGCGCCGACCGCACACAATGCCGTATATTCGCCGAGCGAATGGCCCGCGACGCAATCGCCCTTTTCAGCCAGCGAGATTCCGCCCTCCTTCTCAAGCACCCGCAGCGTGGCGATGGCGTTGGCCATGATCGCCGGCTGGGCGTTCTCGGTGAGAACAAGCTGATCTTCCGGGCCTTCGCGCATCAGCGCCGAAAGCTTCTGCCCGATCGCCTCGTCGACTTCCTCGAACACTTCACGCGCGGCGGCGCTGGCATCGGCCAGCTCGGCGCCCATGCCGACTTTCTGACTGCCCTGCCCTGGAAATACGAATGCGCGCAT
>CAYNXB010000117.1:1370-6336 GCA_964401045.1 uncultured Sphingomonadaceae bacterium
GCGGCGATGCGGTTCGAGCCGTAGCCGCCGCGTGCGAACCACACCGCGTCGAAGGCTGGATCGTTGGCGCATTCAAGGAATGCCGCGAGCCGCTGATCGTCCGGTCCGGCGAAATGGCCGGCTTCGGCGAAGCACTGCGGGTGGAAGTCGAGCGCGAGGCCCGGGATTTCGTCAGCGATTTCGCCGACGCGCGCAGCATCGTCGGGCGTGATCGGCGTGGCGGGCGCGCAGATGGCGATCCGGGGCATGCCGCCTCCTAGCCGCCTTGTCTTGCCCGCGACAACAGCATAGCGCTTGCGCCATGACCGCCGCCACCGATCTCGCTGCGCAGCCCTGGTTCTTCTGCGGCATTGGCGGATCGGGGATGCTGCCGCTGGCGATGATCCTCAAGGGCCTCGGCGCCGAAGTCGCGGGCTCGGACCGGAGCCGGGATCAGGGGCGCACGCCGGAGAAATTTGCCTGGCTCGAACAGCAGGGTTTCAGGCTCTCGCCGCAAGACGGCAGCGGGATCGTCAGCGCCGGTCAGGTACTGGTCGCTTCGGCCGCGGTCGAGGACACCGTACCCGAGATGATCCGCGCCAGGGAACTCGGCAACCGCCGCCTGAGCCGCGCCGAACTCAACGCAGCGCTGTTCAACGCCGCATCGCTCTCGATCGGGATCGCCGGCACCAGCGGCAAGTCGACCGTCACCGGCATGCTCGGCTGGATCATGCACGAGACGGGCACCGATCCGACGGTGATGAACGGCGCGGTGATGAAGAACTTCGTCTCGCCAGACGTGCCGTTCGCCAGCGCTGTCGTGGGAAAGGGCGGCGTTTATGTGAGCGAAGTCGACGAAAGCGACGGTTCGATCGCGCTCTATATTCCCACGGTCGCGGTCCTGCTCAATGTGAGCCTCGATCACAAAAGCATGGACGAACTGCGCGTGTTGTTTGGCGATTTCCTGCGCGTGTCGAAGCATGTGGCGGTCAACGCAGACGATCCCGAAGCGCTTGCACTCGCTCCCGAAGGTGCGCTGACGTTCGGCATCGACAACCCCTCCGCCACGATCTCGGCGGGCGGCTTTTGCGACACCATGACCAGCCTTTCCGCATCGATAACCGGCGAAGGCGTATCGCACCGCCTCGAACTGGCGATGCCCGGTCGCCACAACCTCGCCAACGCGCTCGCCGCCATCGCCGGCGCCCATGCCGCGGGCGTGCCCGTCGGTGACGCGATCGCAGCGCTCGCCAGCTTCAAGGGACTCGCTCGCCGGTTCGACATCCTGGGCACCTCGCCCTCCGGCGTGACCGTGATCGACGATTTCGGTCACAACCCGGAGAAGTGCCGCGCCACGCTGCGCACCCTCAAGGCCCACCCCGGCCGCGTGATCGCGTTCTTCCAGCCGCACGGCTACGGCCCGCTCAGGCAGATGGGGGAGGAACTGGCGGAGGTCTTCGCCCATGAGCTCGATTCCTCCGATATCACGGTCATGTGCGATCCGGTCTATTTCGGAGGAACGGTCGATCGATCGGAGGGCTCGGAGCGGATCATCCGCCTCATCCACGATGACGGCGGAAACGCGCTCTACCTCCCGACCCGCGATGAGTGCGCGGAGTACATGCTCGACATCGCCAGGGCTGGCGACCGTATCGTGGTCATGGGCGCGCGCGACGACACGCTGACGACGTTCGCGAAACATATCCTCGCTGCCTTGCCTCACGAGGCGCGCCGCCCCACCTCCCCGGCTTAACCAGCGCAAGGAGTTCCCGTGCCCGGCCCCAAGCTGTTCGAGCCGCTCACTGTCCGCAATCTCTCGCTCGCCAACCGCATCGTCATCGCCCCGATGTGCCAGTATTCGGCCGAGGACGGCCGGATGACCGACTGGCACACGATCCACCTCGGTCAGCTCGCACTCTCAGGCGCTGCGCTGCTCACGATCGAAGCGACCGGCGTCGTGCCCGAAGGTCGCATCTCCTACGGCGATACCGGCCTGTGGGACGATGCCACCGAAGCGGCAATGGCGAACGTGCTGGCGAGCGTTCGGCGCTGGTCGGACATGCCGATCGCGATCCAGCTGGCCCACGCGGGGCGCAAGGCCTCGACCGAGAAGCCGTGGTTCGGCGGCGGGCAGATCGCGCCTGATGCGCCCAACGGCTGGCAGACCGTCGGCCCCTCACCGTTTCCGTTCGCGGAGGCTGACAACCCACCGCACGAACTGAGCAAGGATGAGCTCGCGGCCCTCGCCTGCTCGTTCGCAGACGCGGCCCGGCGGGCCGACCGGCTCGGGATCGACGCGATCCAGATCCACGCCGCACACGGCTACCTGCTGCACCAGTTCCTCTCGCCGCTGTCGAACAGGCGCGCGGACGAATATGGCGGCAGCCTCGAGAACCGCATGCGCTTTCCGCTTGAGGTGTTTCGCGCCGTGCGAGAGGCTGTTCCGGCCGCCAAACCGGTCACGGTCCGCGTCTCGGGCACCGACTGGATCGAAGGCGGATGGGACATTGGCCAGACGGTGGAGCTCGCCAAGCTGCTCGAAGCAGAGGGCTGTTCGGGCATCCACGTCTCGAGCGGCGGACTCGATCCGCGCCAGCAGATTCCGGTCGGCCCCGGCTATCAGGTACCGCTCGCGCGCGCGGTGAAGAAAGCGGTTGGAATTCCCGTGGTCGCGGTGGGGCTGATCACCGATTTCGACCAGGCCGAGGCGATCATCACCAACGGCGATGCGGACCTGGTCGCCCTCGCCCGCGGCATTCTCTACGATCCACGCTGGCCGTGGCACGCCGCAGCGCATCTGGGGGCGCGGGTCGACGCGGCCCCGCAATACCTGAGATGCCAGCCCCACCAGCACCCGGACTTGTTCGAGCCGGAGGGGGACTGACGAATGGGGCGGCCGAAGCCGCCCCACCGCATCATCCCGGCTTACAGGCCTTCGACGGCCTTGCTGACCATGATATTCACCGCGACGCGGCGGTTCTGCGCCTTGCCGTAGTCGGTTTCGTTGTCCGCGAGCGGATCGGCTTCAGCCATCCCGGTCGGGGTCAGCATGCGATAGGGCTTCCACCCACAGGCCTGCTGCAGGTAGTTGACGACCTTGGTCGCGCGCTTCTCGCTCAACTGCTGGTTGAACTCCTGGCTGCCGGTCGAATCGGTGTAGCCGACCACGAGCAGCAGCGCGTTGTCGGTCGCCTGGGCCTGCTGTGCAGTGGCGCACAGATTGGCCTGCGCCTCAGGCGTCAGGTTTGCCTTGCCCACCTCGAAATTCACGTTGGTCGTGCCCTTGATAAGGTAGTTGTCGATATCCGCCACGCGACCGCGCAGCGCTTCGGTGGCCGCTGTCTGTTCGGCGAAGCCCTGTTCGGTGCCGTTGCGGATCATCGACGCGAACCGGAGATCCCGGCTCTTGAGATCGACCCGGCTGGCCGCGAGGCCGGAGCCCCACTGCACCGTGCGGACCGCGACCGGCAGGCCGTTCAGCAGCGATTCGCGGCCGAGCTTGTCCTTGTCGAGGCCGAGGAAGCCACCGGTGCCGCGGATCTGGGTCGCCTCACCCACGGTGACGACGGTCCTGGTGCCGTCGGCGCTGGTGACCTGCACCTGATCGCCCTTGCGCGCCGAGATGACGCCCTCGATCTCGGGCCCCACGGGCATGCCGGTCAGATCGGCCGGAAGGGAGCCGGTGACGGTGGTCAGGACTTCGGTGTCTGACGACGACGACGATGACGGATCCAGCTCTTGCTGTGCGGACAGGCCCGACGCCGGAATGGCGATAGCGGCAGCCAGCAGCAGAGCCCTGGAATTCTTGGAAAGGACACTCATTGCGTTACTCCTTTGAAACTGCACCAGCCAGTCGCGCACGCTCGCGGCCTTCATTCGCCACCTCCCCACCATGCGTGTCCAGCTGCGAGAACCCTGTTGTCTTTCTCCATAAACACGCGGCGCGCACAGTGACGCGCGGCCACCATACATTCGCCGCGTGGCTCCGTTAACCTAACCAATAAACTAACGTTCCCCGCGGGGCGCGCCGTGTCGGTAACCCGAAAGCATCCTGCGACGAACCGATTCAGGCGCGGGATGCGATTGTTTTGAAGGGGCCCGGCAAAGCGCTCTCCGCCGCGCGTCGATCACCCCGCCTGTCGCGGCCGCAGGCACAGGGCAGTGTCCTACAGCGGCCCGATCGTGGCATGAGGCCGCCATGCCTCGCGATCCCTGTCGGCCTGCCGAGTCCCAAAGGTCACATCGGGGCATTGCGGCTTTCTGCCCAGTGTTTTGATACGACATGCAAATTCACCCGGAAGGTCACACTGGTTCGGTGCCGTTTCGCCGTCACTCCCCGGGCCGGCTCGCTTGCAATCGCGTCGGAAAGCTGTATGTGCGCGCCTTCTCTCGCTCCCGGACCCGTTCGGATGCGGCGGAAATCTGCACAGAAAGCCGGAGGGGCCCCCGCACCCGTGGGACAAGCCAGCGATCGGCATGGAATGAAAGGAACGCGCGCATGCCGCTGTACGAGCATGTTTTCCTGGCGCGGCAGGACTTGAGCCAGGCTCAGGTCGATGCCCTCGCCGCCGCCGCCACCGAGATCGTCGAAGCCGGCAAAGGCAAGGTCACCAAGACCGAGACCTGGGGCCTCAAGAACCTCGCCTACAAGATCGACCGCAACCGCAAGGCGCACTTCGTGCTGCTCAACATCGAGGCTCCCGGCGACGTGGTCGCCGAGCTCGAGCGCCAGAGCCGAATCAACGAAGACGTGATCCGCTACATGACCGTCCGCGTGGAAGAGCACGAGGAAGGCCCGAGCGTGATGATGCGCCGCAACGAGCGTGAGCGCCGTCGCCGCAGCGAGCGGGGAGAAGAATAATGGCCCGCCCATTCCATCGTCGCCGCAAGTCCTGCCCGTTCTCGGCCAAGGACGCCCCGGTTATCGACTACAAGGACGTGCGCCTGCTGCAGGGCTTCATGTCCGAGCGTGGCAAGATCGTGCCGA
>CAYNXB010000118.1:0-6336 GCA_964401045.1 uncultured Sphingomonadaceae bacterium
TATTACAAGAAGGCGGTCACGATCATGGACGTCGAGCAGCTCGGCGGCACGATCATCGAGCAGCTGGCGGATTTGTTTGAGGTCGAATGATCGGCACCCCCCTGCGCCTGTTCAACTCGCTCACCCGCGAACTCGAAACGTTCGAACCCGTTCACCCGGGCGAGGCACGGGTTTATTCGTGCGGGCCGACGGTCTACAACTACCCGCACATCGGCAACATGCGCGCCTATGTGTTCGCCGACGTGCTGGGGCGCACGCTGTCGTGGAAGGGCTACCAGCTCACCCATGTGATCAACATCACCGACGTCGGCCACCTGACCGACGATGCCGACGCGGGCGAGGACAAGCTCGAGAAGGCGGCGGCGGCGAACCGGCAATCGATCTGGGACATCGCCGAGCACTACAAGCAGGCCTACTGGTCCGACGTGCGTGCGCTCAACATCCGCCAGCCCGCGCAGTGGACCGTGGCGACCGACTACGTTCCGCAGATGATCGCGTTCGCCGAGGGGATTGCGGACAAGCACTGCTACCAGCTCGAGGGCGGGCTCTATTTCGATGTCTCGACCGTGGCCGATTACGGCCGCCTCGCGCGCTCCGTCACCGACGAGGGCGAGGGCCGGATCGAGGCGGTCGAAGGCAAGCGCAACGCGGCCGACTTCGCGATCTGGCGCACCACGCCGCCGGGCGAGACGCGGCAGATGGAATGGGATTCGCCGTGGGGCCGCGGCGCGCCGGGCTGGCATCTCGAATGCTCGGTGATGAGCGGCGCGGTGCTCGGGTTACCGTTCGACATCCACACCGGCGGCATCGACCACCGCGAAATCCACCACCCGAACGAGATCGCGCAGAACCAGGCGCATTGCTGCACCAATGGCCTGAACGACGCGGCCAACAGCGGCGCGAAGATCTGGATGCACAACAACTTCCTGGTCGAACGATCCGGCAAGATGAGCAAATCGGCGGGCGAGTTCCTTCGCCTGCAGTTGCTGATCGACAAAGGCTACCACCCGCTCGCCTATCGGTTGATGTGCCTCCAGGCGCATTACCGCAGCGAGCTGGAGTTCTCGTGGGAAGGGCTCGGCGCGGCGCTGACGCGGCTCAAGCGCATGGTGATGCAAGTCGAGGCGCTGGGCGAGGGCAAGGCCGGCGAGGACCCGAAGTTCGCGCCCATCCTCGACAAGTTCGACGCCGCAATCAGCGACGATCTCAACACGCCGCTCGCGCTCACCGCGCTTGAAGAAGCGCTGGCGCTGAAAAAGGCCGATGCCGGCGCCAAGCGCGCCGCGGTCCTGCGGATGGATGAAGTGCTCGGGCTCGACCTCGGGCGGCTGATGCGCGCCGATCTTCGGTTACGCCCCCACGCCGTGCAAATCGAAGACGGCGAAATCGATGCCGCGCTCGCCCGCCGCAAGGAAGCGCGCGCCGCGAAGGATTTCGCCGCTTCGGACGCGATCCGTGACGAGCTCGCTGCAAAGGGCGTCGAAGTGATGGACGGCGATCCGCTCGGCTGGGAGTGGAAGCTGTAGGAGGCCGAAATGATGCTCAAGGACACCTACCCGCTCTACCTTAACAACAAGCCGGTGCAGCCGAACACCGACCTCACGGTGACCGACAAGTTTACCGGCAAGGTCGCCTTCCGCACCGCGCTCGCCACCCCCGCAATCATCGACGAAGCTATCGCCGGCGCGGTGCGCGCCACCGGGCCGATGGCACGGTTGGCGAGCTACCAGCGGCGCGACGTGCTGGACCACTGCGTTGCGCGGTTCAGGGAGCGGTTCGACGAGCTTTCCTACGCACTGTGCGTCGAGGCGGGCAAACCGATCCGCGACAGCGAGGGCGAGGCCGGGCGGCTGATCGACACCTTCCGCATCGCCGCCGAGGAAGCGACCCGCATCTACGGCGAGATCCAGCCGCTCGATATCTCTGCACGCACCGAGAAGTTCATGGGGCTCTGGAAGCGCGTGCCGATCGGGCCTTGCAGCTTCATCAGCCCGTTCAACTTCCCGCTCAACCTCGCCGCGCACAAGATCGCCCCGGCGATCGCCGCCGGCTGCCCGTTCGTGATGAAGCCGGCGAGCCTGACGCCGTTGGGCGCGCTGATCATCGGCGAAGTCCTGTCCGAATGCGATATCCTGCCCGAAGGGGCGTTTTCGATCCTTCCCGCGCATCGTGAGGGCGCGGACCTGTTCACCGAGGATGAGCGCTTCAAACTGCTCTCCTTCACCGGATCGCCGGGCGTCGGCTGGGATTTGAAGGCGAGGGCGGGCAAGAAGAAGGTCATCCTCGAACTGGGCGGGAACGCCGCGGTCATCGTCGATAGCGATGCGGACCTTGACCATGCGGTGGATCGGATCGTCTTCGGCGCATTTTACCAGTCCGGGCAGAGCTGCATCGGGGTGCAGCGCATCCTTGTGCATGATGACGTGTACGATCGGTTCAAGGAGATGCTGGTTGCCAAGACCAAGGCTCTCGTCGCCGGCGATCCGCATGATCGCGACACCTTCATCGGACCGATGATCTCGCAGAAGGAGGCCGAACGCCTCGAAAGCTGGATCAACGAGGCGGTCGCCGCCGGCGCCACCCTGCTTTGCGGCGGCAAGCGCGACGGAGCGATGCTCGAGGCGACCTTGCTCGAAAACGTGCCGCACGGCTGCGCGGCCGACCGCGAGGAGGCGTTCGGACCGCTCGCAAACCTGAGCAGGTTCTCCGACTGGCGCGAGGCACTGGAGCTGGTGAACGATAGCACCTTCGGCCTCCAGACCGGGCTGTTCACACGTGATCTGCACAAGGTTCTCGACGCGTGGGATGAGCTGGAAGTGGGCGGGCTTGTGGTCAACGACGTGTCGAGCATGCGCGTTGACAACATGCCGTACGGCGGGGTGAAGGATTCCGGCCTCGGCCGCGAAGGCGTGCGCTTCGCGATCGAAGACATGACCGAGATCAGGAACATGATGATCCGGAGGATTTAGCCCCTTTGGTCATTGCAAGGAGACAGCGCGGGCGAAGCAATCCAGCTCCTGGAGTTCGTTTGCCGCGGGCCCGCGGCCTCGATGACGATGGCTTACCCCTCTTCGAGCAGCAGCAGCTCCGCCACGATCGTTAGCTTCGGCTCGGGAGCGAGGCGGTGATCGACCTCCACTACAGTCGCATCGGCGACCAGCTGGCCAGGAACCGCGAACTCGTGCTCGGGCAGCAGCGCGATGAAGCATTCGCCTGCCTCGATCGCTTCCGCACCCTCGAACGCCAGCTCCACCCGATGCCGCGTGCCGGCGAAGGTGACGCTCGCCCACGCGGTTTCGCTGTGGGTCAGCACTTGTGCTTGGCCTTGCGCCAATGCCGACAGAGCCTCGCGTAGCCGGTCCCCCAATGACCGCGGGGTTGCGCGGCGAATCCTAGCCAGCATGAGTCTGCTCCCGATATTTGTTCATGAAATGTTCCACCCTTTGTTCCATTGCCGCCCGCGGTTCGCGCCCCATGCGCAAGTCCAGCACCAGACGCGGATCGCGCACGGCGAGGCGACCGAACTTGGTTGCCGGCATGTCGTGGCGGCGGAGGAATTGTTCGATCTTGCGGATCAGCATTGCGGGCCCCGATTGGCGAATCGACGACCCGAAGCTGTCCGTTGAAATCCTACTTGTCTAGGAAAAATCCTTCGTATATGAAGGAAAGATGGCTCGCCCGAAGGAAATCGCTTCCGACCCACGTGCCCGGCTGCAGCGATTGGCGGCCGATGGACAGGTGAGTCTGGCCTCGCTATCGGCAATGATTGGTCGTAATTCCAGTTATTTGCAGCAGTACATAGCGCGAGGAAGCCCACGCAAGCTGGAAGAGGATGACCGTCGCAAGCTGGCTGAGTTTTTCGGTGTCAGCGAGTCGGTGCTCGGGGCTTCGGAGGAAAAATCTTTCGCATCGGCGCTGCGTAGCGACTGGATCGAAGTCCCGCGCCTGCCGCTCGACGCATCCGCCGGGCCCGGCGCGCTGGCCGCCGAGGAAGTGGCGTTCGACACCTTCCAGTTCTCAGCCCGCTGGCTGCGTGAGCAGGGCCTCGCGCCCGGCCAGCTCGCCGCGATTCGGGTGATGGGCGATTCGATGGACCCGTTGCTGCGCGATGGGGACGAAATCCTCGTCGATCGCACCCCGCGCCCGTTCCGCGAAGGCGTCCACGTGATCCGCCTGGGCGATGCGCTTCACGTCAAGCTGCTTCAGGCGATTCCGCCCGACCGCCTGCGCCTGGTCAGCAAGAACGATGCTTACGAGCCGGTCGAGGTCGCGATGGCCGACGTCGACGTGGTCGGCCGCGTGGTGTGGAAGGGCGGGCGGTTGTGACAGCTGGGGAGAGTTCGATGAAACGCATGATCGCCGCCGCGATGGCGGCCGGCCTGGGCCTCTCCCTCGCTGCGCCTGCCGCTCACGCGGCGCCGGGCGATCCGGTCGGCGCGCAGGAGCTTTCCGATCGCGAGGCGATCCGCGACGTGCTGCTCGAATACGGCCGTGCTTTCGATGAGCGGCGCCTGGAGGACTACGCCAACCTGTTCGCGGACAACGGCGAGTGGGTCGGCGGACCCACCGTCGTCAAAGGCCCTGCCGAAGTGCTCGAGATGGCCAAACGCACCGTCGCCGAGCTGCCGACCGCGCCCGGCGCGCGCAATTTCCACGTGATGACCAACATGATGGTCGCCGTCGATGGCGACACCGCTGCTGCGTGGTCGCGCTACACGTTCTACATGCCCGGCGCGGACGGCCAGCCCGATCCGGTGGTCACTGGCGTGTACGATGACAAGCTGGTCAGGGTGGCGGGGCAGTGGAAGTTCCTCAGCCGCACGCTCACGGCGGACATGGCGGTCAGGCGAGCGCAGCCGCCGCAGCAGTAGCGCGCTCGCTTGCAATAGTGCCGGCGCCACTCCAGTTCACGCGCATGGCCACTCAGGAATCCCCGCTCCGCGCCGCGATCGTGCCGGTCACGCCGTTCCAGCAGAACTGTTCGCTGATCTGGTGCACGAAGACCATGCGCGGCGCCCTGGTCGATCCGGGCGGCGAGCTGGACAAGCTGAAGGACGCCGCGGCGCGCGCGGGGGTCACGCTCGAGAAGATCCTCCTCACCCACGGCCACGCCGATCATTGCGGGCAGGCAGGCATGCTGGCGGCCGAGCTGGGCCTGCCCATCGAAGGCCCGCACGAGGCCGACCGCTTCTGGATCGCGCGCCTCGACGAAGACGGCCCGCGCTTCGGCATGCACACCGAAGTGTTCGAGCCCACGCGCTGGCTCGAGGACGGTGACACCGTGACCGTGGGCGAAGTCGAGCTCGAGGTGATCCACTGCCCGGGTCACACGCCCGGCCACGTGGTGTTCGTCCATCGGCCCACCTCGTTCGCATTCGTCGGCGACGTCCTGTTCGAAGGCTCGATCGGTCGCACCGACTTCCCGATGGGCAACCACCAGGACTTGCTCGATTCGATCACCCAGAAGCTGTGGCCGCTCGGCGACGTGACGTTCATCCCCGGGCACGGCCGCGTCAGCACCTTCGCTCGGGAGCGCGAGAGCAACCCGTTCGTGAGCGACACGGCGATGGCGGCGGGCGGTTAGGCGATCCCGTTGGCGATCAGCACGGCGTAGACCGCCAGGCCGATCAGGGTCAGGAACGTGGCCCACATTCCCACCATTCGCGTAATCGGCACGGATTCGCTGTCCATGCCGATCGCATGGGCGATGCGGCACAGGAAATAGACTGCCGCGACGATCCCGAGCCACAGGCCACCGCGGCCCGCGAGCTCGATCGCGGCGATCAGAACCAGCACGAACGGCGTGTATTCGACGAAGTTCGCCTGCGCGCGGATGCGGCGGGCGAGCGCGCCGTGGCCGCCGTCGCCATGGGCGGTCTTGGTCGCCGCGCGCAGGCGGAACACGCGCTGCGCGAGCCAGAACGACATGAGCGCGGCAGCCGCGGCAGACGACAACGTGACCGGCAGAATCATTCGCAAGTTCCTCCTGCGCGCGCACTGGCCGTGCCGCGCTTGCATGGCCAGCGAAATTCGCTATAGCGCGCGCCTCCCGCCCACCGGGCCGCAGCACTTGTGCGATACGCGGCCTTGGCCTAGGGCGGCCCGAATCCATTGAACCGAACAATTTGCAGGAACAGGTGCCGCGATGGCCGTCCCTAAGAGAAAAACTTCGCCCTCTCGCCGTGGCATGCGCCGCGCCCATGACGCACTGAAGGTCGAGGCTTTTCACGAGTGCTCGAACTGTGGCGAGCTCAAGCGGCCGCACAACCTGTGCAACCATTGCGGGCACTATAACGGGCGCGAGATTGTCGCCGTCGGGCTCTGAGCCCAGCTAGT
>CAYNXB010000119.1:0-6322 GCA_964401045.1 uncultured Sphingomonadaceae bacterium
CAGGTCGCGCAACTCGCTGCCGATGCTGGCTTTTCCAGCGAATTGCGGCGCGACCTTGCAAATCGGCCGCGAGCCCTCATCTTGCGAATAAGACTTGGCAAGGGCCCGCGGAGCGGGTAATTCCATTGTCAGGGTTAGCGGATGGACCTCGTTCCCCCGCTCGAGCCCTCGCTCCAACAAATGCAAAAGTGGCAAGCGTAACGATCGTTCGCGCTCAGGCAGATGGGGCAACCACACGCGCAAGATGCGGGGTGGCGAGGGGTCATTTGTGACCGCTTCGGATGCGTGAGCGCATTCGCCGGTCGATTGTAAGGAAGACAATCCCTTGAATAACAATCGTGGCAGCAATCGCCGCCGAGGTCGGGGCAACAACCGGCAGCAGGGCGGCAACCAGGGTAACCGCATCGATAGCCGCGCCCGGGGCAACGCCCCTCAGCTACTCGAAAAGTACAGGAAGATGGCGCACGACGCCTCGCTCAATGGCGATCGCGTCCAGGCTGAATATTACCTGCAGTTCGCCGATCACTATTTCCGCGTCATCGCCGATAGCCGCGTGCAGCGGGATGACCAGCGCCCTCCCCAGCAGGGCAGTCGCGAGTCCTCTTACGACGAGGAATTCCGCGACGAAGACGAGCAGTACCATCGCCCACCGCAGGCGAACGCTCCACAAGCGAACGGACGTGACGGCAACCGCGATGTCCGTCGCGATCGCCCGGACGATGGCCGCCGCGAGCGGCCGCAGGTGGAGCACGAGAATGACGACCGCGAGGGCGTCGACGAGGAACGTGACGAGTTCGAGCCGCCGGTGAACCCGTTCACCCGCGAAAACCGCGGCCGTCGCCCGGACGGGGAACGCCCGGCGGCCCGCCCAAGCCGCGCACGCCGCGAGCCAGCCGCCGCGCGCGAACCTGCTCCCCAGGAAATCGCCGAAGGAACCCAGGAGGACGAAAGCCCACGCTTGGATCCCGCGCTGCTGCCGCCCTCGTTCAGCGCCGAGATCGAAGAGCCCAAGCCCCGCCGCACCCGCGCCCGCAAGCCGCGCGCCAATGTGAGCGAGAACGGTGGCGAAAAGGGCGGCGAAGAGCTCGAAACCGTAAGCTGACCTTACTAGAGCGGTCCTCGCGATGAAGGCCCTCGCTCAAACCGCTGACTGGTGCGCCGCCCACCCGCGGCTCGCCACACTGATCCTCGGCGTCGCATCGGCGACCGGCTTCCAGCCGCTCGGCTTGTGGCCAGTGGCCCTCGTCGCCGTCGCCCTGCAATTCGCGCTGGTCCAGCGCGCCGAGACGATCGGCCGCGCGGCATTGCTCGGCTGGTTGTTCGGCCTCGGCCATTTCACCCTCGGCAACAGCTGGATCGCGGTTGCGTTCACCTATCAGGCGGAGATGCCGCCGCTGCTCGGCTGGGCGGCGGTCCCGCTTCTTGCGCTCTATCTCGCGGTCTATCCGGCTCTTGCCTGCGCGGGCGCGAAGTGGATCGCTTACGGCCGGCGTGGCTGGGCGCTCGCGCTGGCCTTTGCGGGGTGCTGGATCGTCAGCGAATGGATGCGCGCGGGCGCGTTCTCCGGCTACGCATGGAACCCGTTCGGGGTAATTTTCGTGGGACCGTTCGATCGGCCTGGCCTCGCGGCGCTGGCGCCGTGGTTCGGGACCTATGCCCTGTCCGGCCTCGCAGTGTTCGTCGCGGCTGCCGCATGGCTGTTGCTGCAGGAGCGCCGGTTCGTGCCACTGGCGCTCGTCGCCGTGCTGCTGGCGGCCGGAATGTATCTCCCCGCCGGGGCGACGCGCGAAGGCACGCTGCATTTCACGCTGGTGCAGCCCGACATACGTCAGCACGTTCTCAATGAGGCGTCGGAATACGAGAACAATCTCGCCAAGACCGCGGCCCTGACCCTGCCGCGCGACCGTGGCACGCGGCGCCTGGTGCTGTGGCCCGAATCGGGCATTCCGGACTTGCTGCGCGATGGCTACCCGCAGAGCTATTATGACCGCATGACCGTGCTCGGCAGCCCCGCGTATGCGCGTGCGCGGCTCGCCCGCGTTATCGGGCCGGGGGCGATGCTGCTTTCGGGCACGATGGACCTGGAGATCGCGGGCGGCAAAGCGATCGCCGCCTACAATTCGGTGACCGCGCTCGATGCCAACGGCGCGATCGTCGGCGGCTACCGCAAGGCGCATCTGGTGCCCTACGGCGAATACCTGCCGGTGCGCGACCTTCTCGAGCCGCTCGGGGTTGCGCGGCTGGTGCCCGGCTCGATCGATTTCTGGCCCGGGCCCGGCCCGCGCACGCTTGATCTGGGGCCGTGGGGCAAGGCCGGGGTGCAGGTGTGCTACGAAATCGTCTTCTCGGGGCAGGTGGTGGATCGCCGCAATCGGCCCGATTACATCTTCAATCCCTCCAATGACGGCTGGTTCGGCCCATCGGGCCCGCCGCAGCACCTCGCCCAGGCCCGCCTCAGGGCGATTGAGGAAGGGCTGCCGATCCTGCGATCGACCACCACCGGGATCAGCGCGGTGATCGACTCACGCGGCGTCGTTCGCATGCATCTGCCGATGCACCGCGCCGGGCGGCTGGACGGGATCGTCCCGCCCGCCGCGCCGCCGACTCCGTTCGCCCGGCTTGGCAATATCCTGCCACTTGCCTGGGCGATGATTTTCTTTGGCCTCGCCGCAATTGCCATGCGTCGGCGCCACCGTTAGACGAACCATCGAAAATCTACCCTTGGAGGGGCTTGGACCGCATGCGCACCAACTATTTGTTCACGTCCGAAAGCGTGTCCGAAGGGCATCCGGACAAAGTCTCCGATCAGATTTCCGACGCGATCGTCGACCTGTTCCTGTCGAAGGATCCGGAAGCGCGCGTGGCGTGCGAGACGCTGACCACCACCCAGCTGGTGGTGCTGGCAGGCGAGATACGCTGCAAGGGCGTCTACGAGAACGGCAAGTGGGCGGATGGTGCGCTCGAGGAGATCGAGCAGGCGGTGCGCAACACCGTGAGGGAGATCGGCTACGAGCAGAGCGGCTTCCACTGGCGGACGCTGCGGTTCGAGAACAATCTCCACGGCCAGTCGGAACACATCGCGCAAGGCGTCGATGCAAGCGGCAACAAGGATGAGGGTGCGGGCGACCAGGGCATCATGTTCGGCTTCGCGTGCGACGAAACGCCCGACCTGATGCCGGCGACGCTGTACTACAGCCACAAGATCCTCGAGCGCATGGCCGCCGACCGCCACAGCGGCAAGGCGCCGTTTCTCGAGCCCGACACCAAGAGCCAGGTGACTTTGCGGTTCGACAACGGCAAGCCGGTCGCCGCTACGGCGATCGTCGTCTCGACCCAGCACGCCAAGGGGTACGACGAGGGCGACAAGGAAGCCGAACTACACGCCTACGTTCGCCAGGTGGTGGCCGACGTGCTCCCGGCGGACTTGCTGTCGGATGAAACCGAGTATCACATCAACCCCACCGGCAGCTTCGAGATCGGCGGCCCGGACGGGGACGCCGGACTAACCGGGCGCAAGATCATCGTCGACACTTACGGCGGCGCGGCTCCGCATGGCGGCGGCGCGTTCAGCGGCAAGGACCCGACCAAGGTCGATCGCTCGGCGGCGTACATCACCCGCTACCTTGCCAAGAACATCGTCGCGGCGGGCCTCGCCAAGCGCTGCACCATCCAGCTTGCCTACGCGATCGGGGTATCGAAGCCGCTGTCGCTCTATGTCGACACCCACGGCACCGGCACGGTGGGGGACGACAAGATCGAGGCTGCGATCCAGGGCATCGACAAGCTTGGCAGGCTGACCCCGCGCGCGATCCGCACGCACCTCAAGCTCAACAAGCCGATCTACAAGAGGACCGCAGCCTACGGCCACTTCGGCCGCAAGGCCGAGGGCGATTACTTCCCGTGGGAGCGCACCGACCTGGTGGACGACCTCAAGGCGGCGCTGGCGTAGACCGCAGTTCCTCTCCCGCAAGGGAGAGGATTTAGATTGATCCCCTCCGCACTCGCTGCAGATCGCCGCCGACGTGGCGCGCGGCGAGGAGGTAGTGCGCCGCGGCCCATAGCTGGGCAAGCGAGAGCAGCGCCATCGCGATGGCGAGGCCGACGCCGGGCGCGTAATCGGGCTCGAGCCGGTCGCTCATCGCGCCGAGGACGATCGGACCGAGAGCCCCGGCGCTCGCATATACGGCGTTGAGGAATGCGAACGCGGTGGCGCGCATGCGCGGGTGCATCAGGTTCTGCAGCGCCGCGAAGGTGATCCCGAGATAGCCGAACTGGAGCACGGCGCAGATCGTCACCAGCCCCAGCAGCGGCCCCAGTTCGGGGCGCGTGATCGCGAACGGATAGAGCACGCCCGCGGCAAGCAGCGAAACGCCCGGGATCAACGCGTAGGCCGCGGGACGGGTGGCGCCGAAGCGGTCGGCCAGCCAGCCGCTGGCCAGGACCGAGAACGCGGCCGGCAGGCTCGCGATAAGCCCGGCGTAGAGCCCCGCCTCGCCGATCGGCAGCCCGAAGCGGCGGATCATCAGCGAGGTGAAGAAGTAGTTGAGCCCGAAGCCGATCGTCGCCGCGAGGGTGGAGCCGATCACGAGGTGGCGCGCGCTTGGCAGCACGGCGAACCGGCGCAGCACCGCGCTCATGGGGGGCACTTCGTCGCTTGCCTCGGCATCGTGCTGGCCGCGTGGCGGCTCGGCGACGAACAGGTAGACCAGCACGCCAAGCACCAGCCCCGGAGCGGCGGCGAGGATGAAGGTCCAGCGCCAGTCGAAGTTCTGCGCGATCCAACCGCCACCGACGAAGCCGATAAACGCGCCGACCGGGGGCGACAGCAGCAGCACCGACATCGCCAGTCCGCGCCGATGAGGCGGGAAGTAGTCCGCCGCGACCGACTGGTTGCCGGGCAGGCCGATCGCCTCGCCGAGCCCGACGCCCACGCGTGCGAGCAGGAGTTGGACCCAGCTTCCCGCCAGCCCGCAGACCGCGGTCGCCAGCGACCAGGCCAGAGTGCCGATGGCAATCAGCGTCACCCGGGTCGTGCGCTCGGCGAACCGGGCGACGCCTATCCCGGCGACGATGTTGAGCACTGCGAAGGCCAGCCCCATTAGCGAGACCTGGGTGTCGGTGAGATGAAACTCGGCCTTGAGCGGCTCGACCAGCACGTTCACGACGATGCGATCGATGAACCCGATGGTGGCGACGCCGGACAGCAGGATCAGCGCCAGCCAGGGCGAATTGCGCCGCGTCGTCAAAGCCATAATTCCTCCCGAACCTCACTCCGGAAAGTCATGCCAGCCGGATTCGGCGGTGGCTAGGCGTAAGCCGCCGTATCCTCGTCCGGCCAGCTCGTCAGGCGCGGGCTCTTGGGATTGAGGAAGATCGCCGGCAGCTTCACCAGCATCAGCGTCTTGTGAATCCAGTAGTCAGCCCAGCGTTCGCGCCACCTGGCGGTGACGCGGCCGTTGGCGGTGAGCCAGGCGTGGTACGGCATCCAGTGGTCGGGCTCGTCCTTCTCGACCACTTCGAAGATGCGCTTGAGGCCCTTGTTGGAGAGCACATGCGGGTTCTTCAGCAGGACTTCGACCTGATGCATGCCGCGCTGCTCGGTGAGCATGATGACCCGGCACAGTTTCTCGAACTCGTCGCCGTTGACGATGATCTCCTTGGTATCGAGCTCGTCGATCGTGCAGCCGAACACCAGCTCGATGAAGTGGTCGATGTGGCCGCAGGTGCGGTCGACCTTCAGCGGCATGATTCCGCGCAGCTCGAACCAGCGGCGGAACATGCGGTAATGCTTGTGCTCATCGGCGCGGTGCTTCTCGACCGCGGCGATGAAATCGGCCTCCTCCGGGCAGCGCGCGCGGACGGCCTCGAGCACGCGGTCGAGCGAGGTGTATCCCCGATGCTCGTTGTAGATGTAGATCGAAGCGAGCACGTCGAGGAAACGCGAACGCAAGACCCTCGGCAGTTCCATAGCGCACGTCTGTCATGAAACGTCCGTCCGCGCCAGAGATACCCGTGTCAGTTCAGGTAGTTCGCGGTGGTCTTGGCCGCGACGTCGTCGGCGCTGACGCCAGGCGCCAGCTCGATCAGTCGGAAGGGCGAGGTGTGATCGGCGCGCTGGAACACGCACAGGTCGGTCACGATCATGTCGACCACGTTGCGGCCGGTGAGCGGGAGTGTGCACTCGGGGATGAACTTGGCGCTGCCGTCCTTGGCCGTGTGCTCCATCACCACGATGATCTTCTTGACCCCGGCGACGAGGTCCATAGCGCCGCCCATGCCCTTGATCATCTTGCCGGGGATCATCCAGTTGGCGATGTCGCCG
>CAYNXB010000120.1:0-6227 GCA_964401045.1 uncultured Sphingomonadaceae bacterium
CCGGTTTCCTGCAGCGCTTTGAGTAAGTGTCTCGTGATCAAAGCATCTTCGCTTCGAAAGATGATCAGCTCTGATCCTTTGATCTGGGCCGAGCCGTGGGGTGCTCCACAATCGGCGGTAATCTTGTTCACCTGCGCCTGAGTAAGATTCCCAGCACGAGTCTTGATCGGCGCATTCATTCTTCGTTTTATGAACGGCCAAAGAAGCGCTTGGTACAAGGGCAGAAAGCGCGGCCTCACCCCAACATCCCCACGAACTTCTCGAACAGGTAATAGCTATCATGCGGCCCCGGGCTCGCCTCCGGGTGGTACTGCACCCCGAACGCCTTCTTGCCCTTGATCGAAATCCCGCAGTTCGAACCGTCGAACAGCGAGACGTGGGTTTCCTCGACACCCTCCGGCAGGGTCGCGTTATCGACTGCGAAGCCGTGGTTCATGCTGGTGATCTCGACCGCGCCGTCCGACAGGCGCTTGACCGGGTGGTTCGCGCCGCGGTGGCCCTGGTGCATCTTGCTGGTCGTGGCGCCGGCCGCGAGGCCGAGCATCTGGTGGCCGAGGCAGATGCCGAAGATCGGCACGTTGTGTTCGAGCAGGCCCTGGATCACCGGCACCGCGTAGAGCCCGGTCGCCGCCGGATCGCCGGGGCCGTTCGAGAGGAACACGCCGCTCGGCTTGAGCTCCAGCACATCGTTGAGCGAGGCTTCGGCCGGGACCACCGTCACCCGCGCGCCGGCCTTCACCAGGTTGCGGAAGATGTTGTCCTTGCTGCCATAGTCGATCGCCACGACATGCGGGCGCTTGTCCTTCGCGCTGTCGGTGTAGCCCTGCCCCAGCTCCCACACGCCGCCTTCCCAGTCTTCGCTCAGCTCGCGGCTGACGATCTTGGCGAGGTCCATGCCCTCCAGTCCCGGCCACTCCTGCGCGCGCTTGATCAGCGCGGGAACGTCGAACTTGCCCGAAGGCTCATGCGCGATCACCGCGTTGGGCGCGCCCCTGAGGCGAATGCGGCGGGTGAGCGCACGCGTGTCGACGCCAGAAAGGCCGATTCTCCCGGTCTCTTCCATCCATTCCGCATATTCGCGGGTGGCGCGGAAGTTCGATTGCCGGGTGATATCCTCCCGCACCACGCAGCCGACCGCCGCATCGACGCCGCTCTCGACGTCTTCCTCGTTCGCGCCGACATTGCCGATGTGCGGGAAGGTGAAGGTCACGATCTGCGCTGCGTAGGAGGGATCGCTCATCACCTCCTGATAGCCGGTCATCGAGGTGTTGAAGCACACTTCGCCGATCGCGCTGCCGGTGGCGCCGAAGCCGTTGCCCCAGATGCAAGTGCCGTCCGCCAAGACCAAAACGCCTGTCGCTCCGGTGGGTTGCGCAGACGTAGAGGCGGGGTCGGCCATTTGGCGCTCCGATTGAGGGGTTTTCCAGCGATGTCGCTAAGACCCAGCCGCTAGGCCGCAGGTTGGTTCCCGTCAACCTGTCCAAGCGCGAATAATCGGACTAGGGCGTGCGTCCTACCCAAGGCATCCACAGGAAAGACCGCACGACATGCTCCGCGACCGGATCAAGCAGGCCCAGATCGACGCAATGAAATCGGGCGACAAGCAGCGCGTCGGAGCCGTCCGCCTGATTCTCGCCAAGATCAAGGACCGCGATATCGAGGCGCGGACCGGCAAGGCGCCCGATGACGACGACGCGCTGGTGATCGAGGTCCTGCAGAAAATGGGCAAGCAGCGCCGCGAGTCGATCGAGATGTACCAGCAGGGCGGGCGCGACGAACTGGCGGCTGTCGAGCGCAACGAGCTGGTGGTAATCGAGGAATTCCTCCCCGCTCAGATGTCCGAAGACGATACCCGCGAGGCGATCGAATCGATCAAGGCCGAGCTCGGGGCGAGCACGATCAAGGACATGGGCCGGGTCATGGCCGAGTTGAAGACCCGCCACGGCACCTCGCTCGACATGAGCAAGGCCAGCGCGCTCGTGAAGGGCAGCTTCGGATGAACAGGCGCATTGCCGCACTGCTGCTGCTTGCGCTCTCCGCTTGCGGCGGCTCCGCGACGGACCAGGCGGCCTATCCCCAGGAAGGCGGCCGCAAGGGCAGCGAGGGCCCGGCCACGTTCGGGCCCGACTTCACCGCGCTCCAGCTAGGGCCCAAGCTCGCCGGATCCGAATTCGAGACCAGCTTCCTGGGGCCGGATGGCGACAGGGCCGGCTCGCTCAAGGGCTATGTCGCCTGTGCGGCGGGCCTCGCCTCGTGCGACGATGTGGGCGAAAATCCGGTCTACACTTATGTGCTCGAAGTGACGCCGAAGGATCGTTCGAGCACCTTCCGCACCGCTGAGCGTGCCTACGGCTTCACCGGCACCGCCGGGTATGACAAGGCCTCGGTGCGCGCCGCCCTCCCCGGCGATTCGCGCCTCACCATGCTCTGCTCGGACGGCGTCCTGCTGTGGGCGATCGAAGGCGGCGAAGGATGGCGCGGCAAGCCGGTCACCGTCTATTGGCAGAGCGATCAGCCGCCGTCGGGTACCAGTGACGCCTACGTGCTGATCACGGACGGCGTGCGCTCCGAAGCGGAAGCGCCGTTCCCCACCGAAGGCTCCACAGACAAGTGCCACTAACGGGTTGGCCGGGGCTGCGGCGCGGCTTATCCCGGTCCGATGCTGTCACCACAATGGCTTGATGAACTGCGTGCGCGGGTGACGCTGTCTGGCGTCATCATGCGCACCACCAAGCTGCTGCGCGCGGGCCATGAGTGGAAAGCCTGCTGCCCGTTCCACGATGAAAAGACGCCCAGCTTCACGGTCAACGATACCAAGGGCTTCTATCATTGCTTCGGCTGCGGCGCGCATGGCGACGTGATCCGCTGGATGACCGACCAGCGGGGGCTCGCGTTCATGGATGCGATCAAGGAACTCGCCGCGGAAGCCGGGATGGAAGTGCCGCGGGCCGATCCCCGCGAAGCGGCGCGTGCCGAGCGGCGAGCGAGCCTTCACGACGTCACGACGGCGGCGCAGGAGTGGTTTAAGGACAACTTGTGGTCGGCCGAAGGTAAGGGCGCGCGCGAATATCTGGAAAAACGCGGAATCGGACACGATCTCGCCGTGCGGTTTGGATTCGGCCTCGCGCCGGATGACCGGCAGGCGATTGCGAAGGCGCTGGGGCAGTTCGACCGGGCAATGTTGGTCGAAGCCGGCATGCTGATCGAAGTCGAGGGCAAGGAGCCCTATGCGCGGTTCCGCGGGCGACTGATGCTGCCGATCCACGATCCGCGGATACGGATCGTCGGTTTTGGCGGACGCATTCTCGATTCGTCGGCAGCTGATGCGCCCAAATATCTGAATTCGCCGGATACCCCTTTGTTCGACAAGGGCCGGACGCTCTACAACCTGCATCGCGCGGGGCCGGTTTCGCGCAAGACGAACCGGTTGATCGCGGTCGAAGGCTACATGGATGTGATCGCGCTCGCCGGAGCGGGGATAGAGGATGTCGTCGCGCCGCTCGGCACGGCGCTCACCGAAGCGCAGATCGAGCTTCTGTGGCGCATGGTCGATTGCCCGGTGCTGTGCTTCGATGGGGACGCCGCCGGAAGGCGGGCGGCGCTGCGCGCGGCGCTGCGTGCCCTGCCATTGCTGCGGCCTGGGAAGTCGCTCGCGTTTGTCACCCTTCCCGCAGGACTCGATCCGGACGACCTGGTCCGCCGCGAAGGCGCACCTGCGATGGAGCGGCTGCTCGCCGATCCGGCCGGACTGTTGGATACGTTGTGGCTCAACGAGCGCGAAGCGGCGCCCCTGCGCACGCCCGAGGACAAGGCCGGGCTCAAGGCGCGCCTGCTCGCGCATGTTGAAGCCATCGCGGACCCGGACATTCGTGCGCTCTACAAGCGCGAGCTGCTCGAACGCTTCTCCGCCTTCGCGTTTCCGCCGCGCCCACCTCGGCCGCAACCGCAAGGCCGCTGGAACGGCGCGGCGCAGCAGCGCCTCGCGAGCCCCTTGGCCCCCGAAGCGCGCAACCGGCTACTCTCATCGCTCGATGGTGCGAATGACCGTCTGGCCCACGCAGTGATCGCCGGTCTGACGCGCTGGCCGGGCGAATTGCACCGCCACGCGGAGGCCCTCGCCCGCTATCGCCCTGCCGATTCGCGGCTTTCTCGTGCGGTGGATATCCTGCTCGATGCGGCGGAATCGCTTGAATTCGGCGAGTCGTCGCCCATAAAGGGTTTCGAGTCCCTTGCCGAGCCGCCGGATAAAACACGTTATTCCTTCCTGACGGAAGATTCGGATCCGCAGGCCGCCCGCGAGGACCTTGCTGAAGCCGTCGCCCTTCTGGTCGATCGGCCCGCGCTAGAAGCCGCCCTCGCGGCTGCGACCGCGCGGTTCGAGCGCACCCTCGAGGACGCCGATTTCGCCGAACAACAGCGCCTTGCGAAGGCGTTGCGATCGTTCGACGAGAGGCATCGGCAAACCGCGCGCCGCCGGGCTTTCACGCCGGCAAAGGATATGGTCGCCACTGCTTCGGGGGAAGCGGAACGCGACGAACAGGAAATGGATTGAACAGGGCATGGCTACCGAAGCAGACGGCACCACGACCGAAGATCAGCCGCTGATCGACCTCAACGAGGCGTCGATCAAGAAGCTGATCGCGAAAGCCAAGCGCAAGGGCTACGTCACGGTCGACGAGCTGAACGAGGCGCTCCCGCCGGATCAGATGTCCACCGACCAGATCGAGGACATCATGTCCGCGATCTCGGAGATGGGCGTCAACGTCGTCGAGAGCGACGAGGACGCGGCCGAGGAAGACGAAGGCGAGGAAAGCGTCGAGGAAATCAGCGCCGACGAATCCGAGACCAAGCACGTCGCCGAGCCGAAAAAGAAGGAATCCATCGAGCGCACCGACGATCCGGTGCGGATGTATTTGCGCGAGATGGGCGCGGTCGAGTTGCTCAGCCGCGAGGGCGAAATCGCCATCGCCAAGCGCATCGAGGCCGGCCGGGACACCATGATCATGGGGCTCTGTGAAAGCCCGATCACCTTTCACGCGATCATCCTGTGGTCCGAGGCGCTCAATGCCGAGGAAATGCAGCTGCGCGAAATCCTCGATCTCGACGCGATGCTCTCGAAGGAGCCGCCGGTCGACCGGATGGAGGAAGACGGCGACGACACGGGCGAAATTAGCGAAGAAACCGCCGGCCCTTCCTACAAGGAAGAAGAAGACGTCGAGGAAGCCGAGGAGGATGCCGACGGCGAAGCCAACGCGCGCCAGCGCGAAGAGGAAGACGAGGACGACAACACCCTCTCCCTCGCGCAGATGGAAGCGGCGCTGAAGCCCGAAGCGCTCGAGCGTTTCGCCCGCATCACTCAGCTGTTCAAGAAGTTCGAAAAGATCCAGAACGAGCGCGTCGATGTGCTCGGCCACGGTGAAGAATTCCCGGCGGCCAAGGAAAAGAAGTACGAGCAGCTGCGCGAGGAGCTCACGGCGGAAGTCGAGAGCGTGCAGTTCCACGCGACCAAGATCGAGTTCCTGGTCGACAACCTCTACGCCTTCAATCGCCGCCTGACCGCGCTTGGGGGCCAGATGCTGCGCCTCGCCGAACGGCACAAGATCAAGCGCGCGGACTTCCTCGATAGCTACGTCGGCAACGAGCTCGACGATGCCTGGCTCAAGAGCATGGCGAAGAAGGACAAGAAGTGGGCCGCCTTCGCGGAGAAGGAAGCCGATGCGGTCGAGCGCATCCGCGCCGAGATCGCCGACATCGCCACAGCCACCGGCATGAGCCTGGGTGAGTTCCGCCGCATCGTGAACATGGTCCAGAAGGGCGAGCGCGAGGCGCGTATCGCCAAGAAGGAAATGGTCGAAGCGAACCTGCGCCTCGTGATCTCGATCGCCAAGAAATACACCAACCGCGGGCTGCAGTTCCTCGACCTGATCCAGGAAGGCAACATCGGCCTGATGAAGGCGGTCGACAAGTTCGAGTACCGCCGCGGCTACAAGTTCAGCACCTACGCTACGTGGTGGATCCGGCAGGCGATCACCCGCTCGATTGCGGACCAGGCGCGGACCATCCGCATCCCGGTCCACATGATCGAGACGATCAACAAGCTGGTCCGCACTTCACGCCAGTTCCTCCACGAGCAGGGCCGCGAGCCCACGCCCGAGGAAATGGCCGAGCGTCTGTCGATGCCGCTCGAGAAGGTCCGCAAGGTGATGAAGATCGCCAAGGAGCCGATC
>CAYNXB010000121.1:0-6112 GCA_964401045.1 uncultured Sphingomonadaceae bacterium
CACCCACCCAACTTTCCTTCTTGTTTACCATTTACCGATAGTGCCTGCAGGCATCGACCCGGCGCGTGCCGGGGGGACGGAATTTGGACGATGATCGACTGGCGGGGTCTCCAATGAGCGCATTCGGGCGAAAGAGCGGAGTCGGCGGCATGAGTGCCGGCGCGCGCCCGAGCTTTGGCGTCGCGCGTCCGATGAAGGGCGACGGGCGGCCGGCGCCGCAGGCTCGCCAGCCGGGTGGCGGACAGTTCCCTCCCCTTCCGGGCGAAGAAGCCTCCGGCGGCATGCCGCAGGGCGCACCGCTTAAGGGCGACGCGATGAGTCGGTTGGCCGATCGCGCCAACCAGATTCACGAAGGCCATCACCATCCCGAAGGCTTCGAAGCGAGCGTCCACAAGATCAAGGAGCAGGTGCTGCCGCGCCTGCTCGAACGCGTCGATCCCGAAGCCGCCGCGACGCTGACCAAGGACGAACTGTCCGAGGAATTTCGTCCGATCATCATGGAGGTGCTGGCCGAACTCAAGGTCACCCTCAACCGCCGCGAGCAATTCGCGCTCGAGAAGGTGCTGATCGACGAGTTGCTCGGCTTCGGCCCGCTCGAGGAGCTGCTCGGCGACCCGGACGTGTCCGACATTATGGTCAACGGCCCGGACCAGACTTACATCGAAAAGAAGGGCAAGCTGTCGCTCGCGCCGATCCGTTTCCGTGACGAGCAGCACCTGTTCCAGATCGCCCAGCGCATCGTCAATCAGGTCGGTCGCCGCGTCGACCAGACCACGCCGCTGGCCGACGCGCGCCTCAAGGACGGCAGCCGCGTCAACGTGATCGTTCCGCCGCTCTCCCTGCGCGGCACGGCGATCTCGATCCGTAAGTTTTCCGAGAAGCCGATCACGCTCGACATGCTCCGGGACTTCGGCTCGATGTCCGACAAGATGTGCACCGTGCTCAAGATCGCGGGCGCGTGCCGGATGAACGTGGTCGTCTCAGGCGGCACGGGCTCGGGCAAGACCACCATGCTCAACGCCATGTCGAAGATGATCGACCCGGGCGAGCGCGTGCTGACGATCGAGGACGCGGCCGAGCTTCGGCTGCAGCAGCCGCACTGGCTGCCGCTCGAAACCCGTCCGCCGAACCTCGAAGGCCAGGGCGCGATCAGCATCGGCGATCTGGTGAAGAACGCCCTGCGTATGCGCCCTGACCGCATCATCCTGGGCGAGATTCGTGGCGCCGAAGCGTTCGACCTTCTCGCGGCGATGAACACCGGCCACGACGGATCGATGTGTACGCTCCACGCCAACAGCCCGCGCGAGTGCCTGGGCCGCATGGAGAACATGATCCTGATGGGCGACATCAAGATCCCCAAGGAGGCGATCAGCCGCCAGATCGCGGAATCGGTCGATCTGATCGTCCAGGTCAAGCGCCTGCGCGATGGCTCGCGCCGTACCACCAACATCACCGAAGTGATCGGCATGGAAGGCGAAGTGATCGTCACCCAGGAGCTGTTCAACTTCGAGTATCTCGACGAGAACGAGGAGGGGAAGATCCTCGGCGAGTTCCGCTCGTCCGGCCTGCGCCCCTATACGCTTGAAAAGGCGCGCCAGTTCGGCTTCGACCAGGCCTATCTCGAGGCGTGTCTCTGACCTTCAAGCTGCTCCCCCATTGGGGAAGGGCCGGTTCGCCTAGTGACTTTTGATCGCGAACAGGAACGACGCGGCGGCTGCGAAAATCAGCAGCACCGATAGCGTCATCCACGGCATGCAGCCGATCTGTTCGGCGCGGGCGCGCTTGGAGCGGCGGCGGTCCCGCCAGATCGCGAAGGCGGCGAGCAGCAGGAACACGACGCCCCAGATCACGCCCCACGTGCCGCCACCGGCGAACAGCAGCCATTCGGGTTCGTAGTTTTCCATCCGGCGCGCAATATTGCCGCCCGCGGCCGACGGCAATCCCCGCTTTTGGCGTAGCGCACCGTTGATCGCGCGCGGCACCGTCCTATCCCTTCAGCGATGACCAGCGCCGTTCCACCGCATCACCCACTGCTGCCGCTTGCACTGCGGCTCGCGGCGATGGCGGCGATTGCGACCATGGCGCTGTTCGTGAAGCTCTCGGCCGATGCCGGCATCCACGTCGTGGAAGCGCTGTTCTGGCGGCAGGCGATCGGCATCCCGATGATCCTCGGCTGGCTGATCGCGCGCGGCCAGCTCGGCCTGATGCGGACCACGCGGCCCGGCGCGCAAGTGGTACGCACCGGATACGGCCTCGTCGGCATGTTGCTAAATTTCAGCGCGATCGGCCTGCTGCCGCTGGCCGAGGCGACCACGCTCAGTTTCACCTCGCCAATCTTCACCGTGCTGCTGTCGATCGTCCTGCTGCACGAGAACGTCGGCGTATGGCGCTGGACCGCGGTACTGCTTGGTTTTGCCGGCGTGCTCGTCATCGCCCAGCCGGGCGGCGGGCACATCCCGCTGGTCGGTGCAGCGGTGGGCCTGGGCGGCGCGTTCATGATCGCGCTGATCTCGATCCAGATCGCGGACCTAAACCGCACCGAACGGCCGATCACCATCGTGTTCTGGTTCGCCTCGACCAGCACCGCAGCGCTGCTGGTGCCGGTGCTCCTGATCGGCGAGGCGCACGACCGCCATGAGTGGCTGCTGCTGCTCGCCATCGGCGTAAGCGGCAGCATCGGGCAACTGCTGCTGACGGCGAGCCTGCGGTTCGGCAAGATCGCGAGCGTGATCGTGATGGATTACTCGTCGCTCGCGTGGGCGACGATTTACGGCTGGCTGGTGTGGAACACGCTTCCGCCCGCGACCACCTGGCTCGGCACGCCGCTGATCATCGGCGCCGGGGCGGTAATCGGCTGGCGGGAACGGCAACGCCCCAAAGGGGCCGCGCCGATCGCGGAACCCATCGGGCCTGACCCCGTTTAGCCCTCCGTCTGCTCATCTGAGTCCAGCAAAGGAGCGCATAATGCTTCGTAAATTGATCCTCACGCTCGGCATCGGCGTCATCGCGCTGACCGCCACTGCCTGCAACACCGTGAAGGGTGCCGGCAAAGATGTCGAATCGGTCGGCGAAGCCGGCGATCGGGCACTCTAACCCGCTCCTCGACCTATCGATCGTAAGCTCAGGCGCCCGCCGGGATCACCCGGCGGGCGCCTGCATATGATTTTCAGGCGTTTTCTTCGTCCAGCGAGGGCAAACGGCGCGCGGCGCGACGAATTGCCTCGTTATCGTGGATGAAACGGCCAGCAGCCTTCTCGCGCGCCAGTTGCAGGATCCCGCGGGCAACCTCGCGCGCACGGATCGAGCGATTCTGGCTCAAGCCACCTTGCCGCAGCAGGTCGATAACCGGGCTGGCGACGATGCCGATCCGTTCACCCAAGCCCCGGTCGCTGCCGCGCGGCCCCCGCAGCAGGCCGGGGCGCATGATGTCGAGGCGGCGAAACTTCATCTTGATCAGCGCATCCTCGACCTCGCCCTTCACCTGCAGGTAGAGATCGTCGCGCGAGTGGCGGTTGGCGCCGGCCGCGCTGACCGCGATCCACTGCGGCACTTCGGCCTCGCGCGCGGCGCGGGCGGTGGCGAGCACCAGTTCCTGATCGACCGCGCGGAACTCCTCTTCGCTCTCGCCGGCCTTCTGCCAGGTGGTTCCGACCGCGCAGGCCAGCGTCTCCGGAGCGATGTCGGCAATCGCCTCGCCCCAGCGCGACGGCTCGCATACCACCAGCTGGCTGCGACCGCCCATCGGCAGCGGGAATGCGCGCCGCCCGAGCGCAACTACTCGCAAGTCCGCCCGTCCGAGCGCTTCCTCCAGCACGCGAGTGCCGACGAGCCCGCTCGCGCCGATCAGCACCATCGTTCGCGGCTCAGACATTGGACAACCCCTCCGGCGCGTGGCCGAATATGCGCTGGTACTCGCCGATCGCATAGCGATCCGTCATTCCGGCGATGAAGTCCGCGATATGGCGGCTGCGCGCCGGTTCCGCTGCCGGCAGGCCGGCCCGCCAGGCATCGGGCAAGTGCGCCGGCGCATCGGTGTAGGCAACGAACAACGCGGCGACGACTTCACGCGCTTTCGCCGACGTGGCGGCCTGTTCCGGGTGGAAATACAGCCGATCGTACATCAGGCGCTTGAGGCTCCGCTCTTGCGCCGCCATCTCCGTCGAGAATTCAGCCAGCGACCGTCCCGCAGCGCGGACATCCTCGATCGAGGCGATGCCCTGCACGTTGCCGCGCGTGGTCGAGATAATATCGTTCACCATCAAGCCGATCTGGTTCCTCACCAGCTCGCGCAACTGGCGCTCCCGGGGCGCGGCGGGAAAGCGCTTTTCGACGCCGCGCCACTGGTCGGCGACGAAATCCAGCTCCAGCAGATCGTCGAGAGCGAGAAACCCGGCGCGCAACCCGTCGTCGATGTCGTGGTTATCGTATGCGATGTCGTCGGCCACCGCGGCGACCTGCGCCTCGAGGGATGGCCAATCGTGGAGCGCGAGCGGGAACGCCGCATCGAGCTCGGCTAGCGCCCACGTAGGCTTCGCGACCGGACCATTGTGCTTGGCGAGCCCTTCCAGCACCTCCCAGGTCAGGTTCAGCCCTTCGTGCCCTGGATAGGGACTTTCGAGCCGCATCAAGGCACGCAAGGTATGTGCGTTGTGATCGAACCCGCCGTGCGTCCGCATCGCCTCGTTCAACGCGCCCTCGCCGGCGTGGCCGAACGGCGGGTGGCCGATGTCGTGCGCAAGGCACAGGGCTTCGGTGAGGTCTTCGTCGAGCCCCAGTGCGCGAGCTATCACTCGCCCGATCTGCGCGACTTCCAGGCTGTGGGTCAGGCGGACGCGGTAGTGGTCGCCATCGGGCACGATGAACACCTGAGTCTTGTGGCGCAGGCGGCGGAAGGCGATCGAATGGATGATGCGATCACGATCGCGCTGGAATGCGCTGCGCGGCCCGCGTGCCCCGCCCGCCTCAAGCGCGAACTCGCGTCCGCGCGAACGGTCGGGATCGGCGGCGAAGGGAGCACGGCCCATGCGCGGCGGGCTAATTGTTGCACGCGCAGCTTACAATCATAAACGGCGGCGTTTCGCCGGGATTCAATCCTCGCCCAGGATCCATTCGGCCGCGCGGGCGGCGTGGATGCGGGTGGAATCGTAGATCGGCAACACGTTGGCGTCGATATCGACCACCATCTCGAGCTCGGTGCAGGCGAGGACGATCGCCTTGGCTTCCTTCTTCTCGAGATCGGTGAACAGCGACTTCATCGAGCGCTCGGCATCGCGCGTGGCGCGCCCGTTCATCAGCTCGTCGTAAATGATCCGGTCGAGCATATCGACCGAATCCATCTCCGGCGGCAACAGCTTGATCCCGTGCGAGATCAGCCGCTGGCGATAGAAACTCTCGGTCATCACGTTGCGCGTGCCGATCAGCGCGGCGAGCTTGACCCCGTCGGCCTTCATCTTCTCGCCGACGCAATCGGCAATGTGGATGATCGGCACGTCGACCGCCTCGGCCACCCGGTCGTAGACCTTGTGCATCGAGTTCGCGCCGATGAGGATCGCCCCCGCGCCGGCCCGCTTGAGGCGCTTGGCGCTGTCGATCAGCACTTTGGCCGCGCGGTCCCAGTCCTTGTCGTCGGTCAGCCCCCACAACCGTGCGAAGTCGAGGCTCTCGATCAGCAGGGGCGCGCTGGCGTGCCCCGCTTGCCGCTCCTGCACGATACGGTTGATCTGCTCGTAGTAAGTGCGGGTCGAGACCCAGCTCATCCCGCCGATCAGGCCCAGCTTGCGCATTGCGATCCTTCGTGAGCCCCGCTGGAAGGCGGCAGCCCCTAGCGCCTGGCGCCGTTAATCTAAAGGGCTTTAACTATTTCCTCGACCATCTTCTTGGCGTCGCCGAGCAGCATCATCGTCTGGTCCATGTAGAACACGTCGTTGTCGATGCCCGCATAACCGACGCCGCCCATCGAGCGCTTGATGAACATCACCGTCTTGGCCTTGTCGACATCGAACACCGGCATGCCGTAGATCGGCGAGCCCTTGTCGGTCTTGGCCGCGGGGTTCACCACGTCGTTGGCGCCGATGATGAATGCGACGTCCGCCTGGGCGAACTCGCTGTTGAT
>CAYNXB010000122.1:0-5481 GCA_964401045.1 uncultured Sphingomonadaceae bacterium
ACGTTCTGCATCGGGAAGGTGATCGGCGTGCCGGTCCAGCCCGAATATTCCATCGGCTGGCCCTTCACCCAGGTGGTTGGCTTGACCAGCATCGGCCCGGCGGCGTTCATCGCCTTTTCGAGCACCTTGTAGGCGGCCCTGTTGATCTCTTCGCGCCCGTAGAGCCGCAAGCTCACGCCCCACCAGCCAATGCCGAAGCGCTTGCGGATCGCGTCGATCACGCTGTCGCTGAGCGCGCCCGGCTGGTCGGTCCATTCGTCGCGCGTGGTGAGCACCGCGGCGGCGCGCAGCCAGTTGCCGATGCTCGGGCTCTGCGTCAGCACCCGCTCGCGCCGCAGCGGGCCGATCGCATCGACCATCGCCTTCAGGTCTTCGGGTTTATCGAACTCGACGTCCATGCCCATCAGGCTCTCGGGCTCGGGCATCAGCCACATATTGGCCTTGGTCACGACGCCGAAGTTCGATTGCACGAACATCTGGTCCCACGAAGGGCCGAACCCGAACGGATAGACGCCCCAGGTCGGTGCGTTGGAGAATGCCCCCATCCCGGTGCGCACGACCTCGCCGGTCGGCAGCACCACTTCGAGCCCGCACAGGCTCTTGGTGTTCTCTCCGTAAGGCGTGTAGCCGACCCCGCGATCGAGGGCGTTGCCGATCACCGAGCCCCACGAGTTGCCGGGGGTCGAGAGCCAGAACGGCAGGCTGTGCGCCTGGATGTAATCGTAAAGGTCGTAGAACCCGACGCCCGGCTCGAGCGTGACGACGCCGAAGCGCTCGTCGAACTCGATCTTCTTCATCCGGCTGAGGTCCATCACCACGCTGCCGGCCACCAGCGGTGCCGAGCCCCCGTAACCGAGGTTCTTGCCCCGGCTGATCGGCCACACCGGCAGCTTGTACTGATTGGCGACGCGGATCGCCGCCTGCACTTCTTCGACCGTTTCGGGCGAGATGGCGCCCGCCGGATGGTGGCGGCTGTCGTCGATCGCGAACTTGTCCTGATAGCTCGTGCGGTCAAGATCGGTGAAGAACACCTTCGAGGCGCCGAGCGCGCTTTCGAGCGCCTTCTGCGCTTCGGATAGCTTTGCGGCGGTCAGGCGCGGCGGAACGGGCGCGTCGGCCATGTCAGTAACCTTCCATCGACATGCGCGCCGGCGGGCGCGTGCCGGCGTCGAGGCGGATCACCGCGCCGTTTATCAACGGCGTGCGTACCAGGAACTCGACCACCGCGCCGAACTCCTCCGCGCGGCCGGCGCGCTGGGGGAATTCGGTGTCCTTGATCAGCTCGGCGAGGAAATCCGGCGGCAACCCGGCGACCATCGGCGTGTCCATCAGCCCCGGCGCAACGCCGTTGACCCGGATCGCGTGCTTTGACAGGTCGCGCGCCCACACCAGCGTCAGCGCTGCCAGCGCGGACTTGGACGCGGTGTAGGCGCTCATGCCTTCCTGTCCTTCGAAGCTGGCGATCGAGCACGAATTGACGATCACCCCGCGCTCTCCATCCGGGCCACTCGGCGCATTGCCGATCATGCGGTGGGCGACTTCGCCGGCGACTATCGTGGCCCCGATCAGGTTGACCTCGACGATGCGGCGGAACGCGTCGAGATCGATCGGCCCGTCGGCCGTCGCGATAGGCGCGACCCCGCCGATGCCGGCGTTGTTGATCAGGATGTGGATGTGGCCATGGCGGGCGATGACCTGCTCGACAGCGGCCTTGACGCTCGCGGCCTCGGTGACGTCGCAGACGACGGTCTCCCCCACCGGAGGCGCGCCGGACAGATCGAGCGTGACGACCTTCGCGCCGGCTTTCGCCAGCACCAGCGCCGCCGCTTCGCCCAGCCCCGAATTGCCGCCGGTGATGACCGCCACCTTGCCTTCAGGGTTCAACGCCCTCTCCCGTGCCAACTTTAACGGTCGTTACTTTTGAGCTAGCACCGCCACGAGTCAAGCTGGGGAGAAGGTTTTGACATCACGCAACAAGCTGTACGCGGCGCTCGACCGCTATTGCGAGGCCATGCTCGCGCACGATCCTGCGCGGCTGGAATGGGCGAGCGGCGCGCTCCTGACCGAGAACAACGTCGCGCTCCAACCGGGCGACGGACTGTGGGCGACGATCACCGGGCGTGGACCTTATGACCTGCGTTTCGCCGATCCCGAGACAGGTCAGGTCGCGCTGTTCACGACGGTGGAGGAGAGCGGTGACAGCTCGGCCTGCTGCATCCGCCTGGGCATTCGCGATGGCGCCATAGCCGAGGCCGAACTGATCGTCGTCCGCCAGAAGGACGAGGCGCTGGTGTTCCCGAACCCGAAGTTCGAGCGCAAGCCAGCGATGGAGGAGATCGTACCGGAAACCGCCCGCTCCAGCCGATCCGAGCTGATCGCGCTTTCAGACGGATACTTCTCCACGCTCGAACTCAACGACGGCACCATCCGCACCAAGTTTCACCCGGGCTGCAACCGGATCGAGAACGGCGTGCAGACGACCAACAACCCGGACTTCTTCGTCCCCGTCGCGCATCTCCCGTGCGAGGAGCAGTTCCGCCAGGGCAATTACCGCTATGACGACCGCCTGCGTGGCCGGCGCTTCCCGTTGGTGGACGAGGAGCGCGGCATCGTCCTGGCCCACGGCTTCATCGATCACCGCGGGGTGCTCGGCGAATACGAGCTAACCGACGGCACCAGGGTCTCCAGCCCGATCCGCCGGCCGCACACATTCTATCTCGCGGAAGCCTTCAAAATCCGCGATGGTGCGATCGACCAGATCGAGGCGAACTTCATCACCGTCCCCTATCACATGCCCAGCCCGTGGGGCGCACGCGCATGACCGGCCAGCCCATCGCGGGGGGGCGCCGCATCGCCGCGCTGGTACTGCTCGCCGGCGTGTTCGTGATGGAGGGGTATGACATCGCGGCAATGGGGCTGGCCGTGCCCCGGCTGCACGAGCCGCTGGGCCTCGCGCCGACGTCGTTCGGATGGGTGTTCTCGGCGCTGCTGATCGGCCTCGGCCTTGGCGGCGCGCTGATCGCTCCGCTGGGTGACCGGTTCGGCCGGCGGCCGCTGATCGCGTTCGGCTGCCTCGCCGTCGCCGCTGCGACCCTCGCGACCGCGACCGCCACCAGCATTCCCGCCTTCCTCCTCTGGCGCTTCGTCGCCGGCGTCGGCTTCGGCGCCTGCCTGCCCAACGTCAGCGCGCTTTCGGCAGAGATCGCACCCGCCAGGATGCGCGCGACGATCATGGCGGTCGTCTCCGCCGGGATTCCGCTCGGGATCGCGCTGGCCGGCATCTTTGCCCCCGAAGTGGTCGCGGCAGCCGGATGGCAAGGCTTGTTCCTGGTCCCGGGCCTGCTGGCTGCTGTGCTGGCCGCAGCGCTCGGCTACCTGCTCCAGCCGGGCCCGCCGGAGTCGACGGGAGCCGCCGCCACCCGCAGCTCGCGCCTGCCACAGCTGGACCTGATCCGGGGCGTGTGGCTGCTGCCGTTCGCGGTGTTCGCGGCGATCCTCTCGCTCAATGCGATGAACCTCTACTACTTCAACTCGTGGCTGCCGACGGTGCTGCCGCTTGCCGATTTCACGATCGACGAGGCGGCGCGCGTCTCCGGCGTGGTCCAGCTGGCGGGCATTGCGATCGGCGTCGCCGCGAGCCTCGGCATCGACCGCTGGCGGCCTGGACCTACGCTGCTCCTGATGTTCGGGGCGATGGCGGTGTGCTTCGCCGCGATTGGCCTGACCGCGCCCGATCCGTTGCGCTGGCGGCTGCTGCTGATGGTCGGAGTGGGCGGCGCGTCCGCGGGCGGAATGGCGCTGCCGGCGCTGTGCGCATACCTGTTTCCACCGCGCCTGCTGTCGTCGGCCGTGGGGCTTGGCGTGCTGGTGGCGCGTCTCGGCGCGATTGCCGGTCCGCCGGTGGGCGAGGCCATGCTCGATGGGGGCGCTTCGGCCCAGACGTTCATCGTCTTCGGCGCGGTTCCCGCCGCACTATGCGCACTCGTCTGCCTGATGCTGCCGGCGGCGCTAAAAGTCCGGCCGCGGCAGGAGGGGGCTGCCGCCTAGCTTTCTCCGTCCGGGCGCGTCTTTTCGAGGAACAGCGAGTTGCCCACCGCGTCCTTGGCTTCGAGCGTGCCGATGAGCCGTTCGACAATGCGGTCGAGATGCCCGATCTCTTCCCGCGACAGCTCCGAGAACAGGTAATCGGCCACCTGTTCTGCCTGCGGGCGCATCACAGCGTAGAGCCGCTCACCCTCTTCGGTCAGCGCGAGCCATTTGCGGCGTCGGTTGGCGGAATCGGGTTTGATCTCTATCCGTCCGTGGCGCTCGAGCGTCTGCACTGCGCGGCTGACGCTCATCACGTTAACCCCGGTCATTTCGGCGAGCTCGTGGCTCGCGGTGCGGCCCAGCGCGCCGATCGTCATCAACATGCGGAATTCGTTGAGGCTGATCCGGTAACGATGCGCGAGATGGGTGGAGAACGGCGCCATCAGTCGGTTGGTGAGCTTGAGCAGCCGGTGCAGCAGCGCGACCTCGCTGCTTCCGTTCCGGCTCACGGCCTCAGCCCTCTGTTTCGTGCGCTCCGCCAATCCAGTCTCTCCGCAAGTTGATTTGGGTCAATGCTTTTTTCCGCCGCTTGGCGCAAATAGTAACAGCCGTTAGCGTCTTGTCCAAAGAATCGGACCAAGGAACCAGGAGAGCAAGCGTCGTGGGCGCATTTCCCCAGAGCATACATTTCATCGGCTCAAACCAGCCGCGGCGAATGGAGATTTCGATCCGGGATCTCCAGGTCGAAGGCACCATCCCGGCCGAAGTCGAAGGCGCGTTCTTCCGCGCGGTGCCGGACAATGCTCATGCGCCGATGTTCGATGACGACATTGCGCTGAACGCCGACGGCATGATCGCGCGCTTCAACATCGAGAACGGCGCGGTCGATTTCGCCATCAAGTACGTCGAGACCGAACGCTACCTGGCCGAGAAAAAGGCCCGCCGTGCGCTGTTCGGCCGCTACCGCAACCCGTTCACCGACGATGCGAGCGTCGAGGGCGTCGATCGCACCGTCTCCAACACCACGCCCGTGTGGCATGGCGGGCGGCTGTTCATGACCAAGGAGGACGGCCGCGCCTACGAGATCAACCCGCACACGCTCGAAACGGCAGGCAAGTGGGATTATTACGGCGCGCTCAAGTCGCAAACCTTCACCGCGCACCCGCGCGTCGATCCCGTCACCGGGGAGCTGTTCTTTTTCGGCTACGAGGCAGGAGGGCTGTGCAGCCTCGATATCGCCTACGGCATCGCCGACAAGGACGGCAACCTGACCTCCGAACAGTGGTTCCGGCAGCCATACTGTTCAACAATCCACGACTTCGTCATCACCGAGAAGTACGCCATCTGGCCGATCTTCCCGACCACGGCCGACCTCGACCGGCTCAAGGCCGGCGGGGCGCACTGGGCGCACGAGCAGGAACTCGAGAGCTGGATCGCGATCATGCCGCGCTA
>CAYNXB010000123.1:0-5399 GCA_964401045.1 uncultured Sphingomonadaceae bacterium
TGGCCGAAAGTTGACAGTCCGCTTTTCGCTCCATCACAGCTGAAAGCGGCCACCTGGGTTGAGTGACTGATCTAGCGCACTGTACCGTTCTCCTGCGCATTGGTGGCTTGCCAGCGCTATTGTGCACTGCAATATCATCGGTATGCGCATCGCCATCGTCGACGAAAGCTCGATCCGGGCGACGATTATCGAGGAGGGCTTGGCAGAGCTCAGGGGGTGCGAGATTTTCCTCCTGCAGGAGCGAGAGGGCCTTGCTGGACGTATCGAGGCGATCGAGCCCGACATCGTCCTGATCGACCTCGGCAACCCGTCGCGCGATGTGCTCGAGGAATATTTCGCGGTCAGCCGGGCGCTTGCCCGGCCGATCGCCATGTTCGTCGATGCGGCGGACGAAGCCTCGATCGGCGCGTCGATCGATGCCGGGGTGTCGGTCTATGTGGTTGACGGGCTGCATTCGAGCCGCATTCGCTCGGTGGTCGACCTCGCGGTCAAGCGCTTCCACGCCTTCGCCCGGCTGCAGAGCGACCTCGCCGAAGCGCAGGGCAAGCTCGCCGAGCGCGAGACGATCGACAAGGCCAAGCGCGTCCTCATGCGCAGCCGCGGCATAGGCGAGCCCGAGGCTTACGCAGAGCTGCGACGCAAGGCGATGAGCTCAAACCGCCGCCTCGCGGAGATCGCGGAGGCGGTGGTAACCGCGCACGAACTGATGGGGGACGGCACGTGATCGAGAGACTGACGATCGGCTTCCTGCCGCTGGTCGATGCGTGCCTGCCGATCCTCGCGCACGAGCACGGCTTCGCCGAGGAGGAAGGCCTCGCGCTTTCGTTTCAGCGCGACGTGAGCTGGGCGACCGTGCTCGACCGGCTGCTCTACGGGCATACCGACGCCGCGCACCTGCTCGCCCCGCTGGCGATTGCCGCCACGCTGGGCCGTGGGCGTCCGGCCCAGCCGCTGGCGACACCGTTCGTGCTCGGGCTCAACGGCAATGCCATTACGATGAGCAGCGCGCTGGCGGCGAAGATCGCGCCCGGCGATGGCCTGGGCGATCCGCGCGAAGTCGGTGCGCGCCTCGCCGAACAGGTCCGCGCGTTCGCGGCCGCCGGGCGCAAGCTGCGGTTCGGCGTGGTGCACCGCTATTCGAGCCACAATTACATGCTGCGCTACTGGCTCGCCGCCTGCGGCATCGCGCCCGACGAGGATGTCGAGATCGTCACCATCCCGCCGCCCTTCGTTGCCGACGCGCTGGCGAGCGGCGAGATCGACGGCTCGTGCGTCGGCGAGCCGTGGAACAGCGTCGCGGTCGGGCGCGGCGTCGGCGCAATCGTGCTGGCGACGGCGCAGATCTGGCGGCGGGGAGTGGAGAAAGTGCTCGCCGCCCGCGAAACGGTGCTCGACGAGCGCCGACCGGCATTCGAGGCGCTGATCCGCGCAATGCGCAAGGCGGGCGAGCACTTCGTCGATCCGGCCAACTGGGAAGCCAACGCCGCGATCCTTGCCCGGACCGAATATCTCGCTGCCGATCCCGAATTGATCCTGCACGCGATCTCGGATCGGCTGGTGCTGCGGCAGGGCGGCGAGCCGACTCCCTATCCGAACTTCATGTTCCAGCACCGCGAGGCGGCGAACTTCCCGTGGGTGAGCCAGGCGCAGTGGCTCTACACCCAGATGGCGCGGTGGGACGGGACGGCGTTTTCCGCCGCCGATGCCGCCGCGGCGGGCCGGGTATTCCGCCCGGACGTTTACCGCAGCGCGCTCAAGGGCACAGGAGACGCGTTGCCGGGCGCGAGCTCGAAGGTCGAGGGCAGTCTCACCGGCCCCACCGCGGTGACCGCACAGCAAGGCGCCATGGTGATGGAACAGAACAGCTTTTTCGATGGCCGGGTATTCGATCCCGACGATCTCGAAGGCTATCTGGCGGGGCTTTCCTAGAGGGGCGTTTATGCTGCACCGCAAAAAACTCTTTACGCAGGCGCAACGAATCGGTTAGCTAACCCGCAACGAGGCGCTTCCAACGGCGGAAGCAGCGAGCCTCGAACATCTGAAAATCCGCGTGGCAACGGCGCCGCCCGATCTGATCCCAGCGATCAGGGAAAGCGCCCGTCGATGCCTGCCCCAGCCGATCTGGAAACTCCAAGCTTCTGGCGCTCGGGCCACTCGCCGACCCTGCTCGCGGCGTTTCTCTATTTCGACGTGTCGTTCATGGTGTGGGTGATCCTCGGGCCGCTCGCCCCGATCATCGCCGCCCAGCTCGCGCTCGACCCGGCCCAGAAGGGCCTGATGGTGGCGGTGCCGACGCTTGCGGGGGCGGTGCTGCGGATCGTCAACGGCGTGCTCGGGGACCGGATCGGGCAGAAGCGCACCGGCACGATCAACCAGGCGATCGTCATCGCGGGCTTGCTTACCGGCTGGTGGTTCGGAATCGACAGCTTCGCCGGCACGATCGCGATCGGCCTCATCCTCGGTTTCGCCGGGGCGAGCTTCGCTGTGGCGCTGCCGCTGGCGAGCCGCTGGTATCCGCCGGAGCACCAGGGCAAGGCGATGGGCCTCGCCGGGATGGGCAATTCGGGCACCGTGCTGGCCGCCCTGTTCGCCCCGGCGCTTGCCGGGGCGCTCGGGTGGAACGCGGTGCTCGGCCTCGCGGCGGTTCCGCTGACGGTGGTGCTGGCGATCTATCTCGCCATCGCGAAGGATAGCCCGGACCAGCCCGCGCCCAAGCCGCTCGGCGCGTACTTCGACCTGCTCAAGACCGCGGACGCGTGGTGGTTCATGCTGTTCTACGGCGTGACTTTCGGCGGCTTCGTGGGGTTGTCGAGCTCGCTCCCGATCTGGTTCGCGGACAGCTTCGCGCTCTCGCCCGTGCGCGCCGGGTATTGCGCCGCCGCCTGCGTGTTTGCCGGATCGCTGGTGCGCCCGCTTGGCGGCGCGCTGGCGGACAGGTTCGGCGGCACGCGGACCTTGAGCCGGGTCTATCTCATCGCCGCAATGCTGCTCGCGGCTATCGGCATGAGCCCCGCCAGCCTGCCGCTCGCGCTGGCGTTGTTCGTGGGGGTGATGAGCGCGCTCGGGATCGGCAACGGGGCGGTGTTCCAGCTCGTGCCGCAGCGGTTCGGCAAGGAGATCGGGGTGATGACCGGGCTCGTGGGCTTCGCCGGCGGCGTCGGCGGGTTCTACCTCGCTTCCTCGCTCGGCTTCGCGCAGCAGCTCACCGGCAGCCCTGCCGCGGGCTTTCTGATCTTCGCCGCCCTCGCGCTCGCCGCGTTCGCGGCTCTCGCGCTCGTCAAGAACAAGTGGCGTGCCAGCTGGGGCGTGGCCCCCGGCGCGCGGATCTGAGGGAGACATGGCGATGAACGAAGCTCCCCTCGAAAAGCTCGTCGTGATCGGCAACGGCATGGCCGGTTGCCGCGCGGTGGAGGAACTGCTGGCGCGCGATCCCGGCCGCTACGCGATCACCATCTTCGGCGCCGAGCCGCGGGTGAACTACAACCGTATCATGCTCTCGCCAGTGCTCGCGGGCGAGAAGACCTTCGATGAGATCATCATCAATCCGCGCGAATGGTATGACGAGAACGGCATCGATCTGGTCGCGGGCGATACGGTGGTCCACATCGATCGCGCGGCGCGCACGGTGGTTTCGGCTTCCGGGCGGGTGACGCGTTACGACCGGCTGCTGATCGCCACCGGATCCGATCCCTTCATCATCCCGGTGCCGGGCAAGGACTTGCCGGGCGTCGTCGGCTTCCGCGATCTCGACGACGTCGAGAAGATGCTCGCCGCTGCCGAGCGCGGCGGGGACGCGGTGGTGATCGGCGGCGGCCTGCTCGGGCTGGAGGCGGCGCACGGGCTCTCGCTCCGGGGCATGAAAGTGACGGTGATCCACCTGATGCCCACGCTGATGGAGCGCCAGCTCGACGAAGCGGCGGGGTGGCTGCTGCGCGAGGAGCTGGAACGGCGCGGGCAGACTATCCTCATCGGCGCGGATACGCAGGAGATCGTCGCGCGCGATGGCCACGTCGCCGCCGTGCGGCTCAAGGACGGGCGCGAGATTCCGGCGGACCTGGTGGTGATGGCGGTCGGCATTCGCCCCAAGGTCCAGCTCGCGCGCACGGCGGGGCTCACGGTCGAGCGCGGCATCGTGGTCGACGATCACATGGTGACGTCGGACCCGGCGATCCTCGCGGTCGGCGAATGCGCCGAGCACCGCGGGCAATGCTACGGGCTGGTCGCGCCGCTGTGGGAGATGTGCCGCGCGTTGGCTGATCATCTCGCCGGCAGCCCGAGCGGCTATGCCGGATCGGTCACGTCGACCAAGCTCAAGGTTTCGGGAATCGACGTGTTTTCCGCGGGCAACTTCGCGGGTGGCGACGGGGCCGAGGACATCGTCATGCGTGACGCCGCGCGCGGCGTGTACAAGCGGCTGGTCGTGCAGGACGGCAGGCTGATCGGCGCGGTGCTCTACGGCGATACCGCGGACGGCAACTGGTACTTCGACCTGCTGCGCAAGCAGGAGGACATCGCCGAAATCCGCCACGGCCTGATCTTCGGCCAGGCCTTCGCGATGGGTGGAGGCGCCTTCGCGGACCCTGATGGCGCCGTTGCAGCCTTGCCCGGCGACGCAGAGATCTGCGGCTGCAACGGCGTTACCAAGAGCAGGGTCGTCGATACCATCCTCGCCGGTGCACACAGCCTCGATACGGTGCGCTCGCAATGCAAAGCCTCGGCAAGCTGCGGATCGTGCACCGGGCTGGTCGAGAGCCTGCTGCGGCTGACGCTCGGCGACGAGGTCGAGGCCGGGGCGCGCACGATCTGCGGCTGCACCAGCTTCGGCCACGGCGATGTGCGGCGGCTGATCGTCGAGAAGGGGCTGCGGGCGATCCCGCACGTGATGCAGGAGCTGCACTGGGCCACGCCGGACGGCTGCGCCTCGTGCCGCCCAGCGCTCAATTACTACCTGCTGTGCGCCTGGCCGGGCGAATACGAGGACGACCAGCAGAGCCGGTTCGTCAACGAGCGCCTGCACGCCAACATCCAGCGCGACGGGACTTACTCGGTCGTGCCGCGGATGTGGGGTGGGATCACCTCGCCCAAGGAGCTGCGCGCGATCGCCGACGTGGTCGAGAAATACGACGCGCGCATGGTCAAGGTCACCGGCGGCCAGCGGCTCGACATCTTCGGCATCCGCAAGGAGGATTTGCCCGCGGTGTGGGCCGATCTCGGGGCGGCGGGGATGGTCTCGGGCCATGCCTACGGCAAGGCGCTGCGCACGGTGAAGACCTGCGTCGGCAGCGAGTGGTGCCGCTTCGGCACCCAGGATTCGACCGGGCTCGGGGTCAAGATCGAGAAGATGACCTGGGGCAGCTGGATGCCGCACAAGTTCAAGATCGCCGTCAGCGGCTGCCCGC
>CAYNXB010000124.1:0-5148 GCA_964401045.1 uncultured Sphingomonadaceae bacterium
AGATCGCGAACACCAGGCTCTTCCACACCCAGTCCCACTTGGCGAGCGCGTCCTCCGGGAACGCGGCGCCGATGGTGGTCCAGCCGCAGTACACCAGCAGCGCGACCAGCAACCCCTGGCGGAAGGTGAAGCGCGTGCCGTCCTTCTTGTCGAACACCAGCCAGCCGACGAACGCCGCGGCGAACGCGATGAGCGACATCGGTATGTGCGGCAGGATCGCCCAGCCGATCTTCTGCGGCGCGAGGATATCGACGTAGATGTAGGTAAGGACCCACACGAACGGACGCTTCAGCCCGACCAACAATAGAATCGCGAAAAAGCCGAGCAGCGCGATCTCAATCATCGCCCGCCTCCGGCTCGCTGGCAGGCCGCGCACGCCGTTTGTCGTTCCGGCTCGTGCCATCGAGATCGGCGCGCCCCATCAGCCGCCAGGCGGCGAGCGCCAGCAGCGCGTGCGTGAGGCCGAGCGCGAACAAATCGATCATGTCGCGGGCCGCGCTAGCAGGCCGGGGTTGACGCGCCGTTAAGCTTGTCGTGGCAGGGGTCAGCCCGATGACCCGGGTGCTCCACGTCCTCGACCATTCGCTGCCGCTGCACAGCGGTTATACCTTCCGCACGCGCGCGATCCTGAAGGCGCAACAGGCGGCCGGGCTGGAGGTGCGCGCGATCACCGGGCTGCGGCATACGGCAGATAGCCCGCCGGTCGAGGAGATCGACGGCCTCGCCTTCCACCGCACCCCCGGCAGCGCTTCGGGCGCGCCCGGCCTGCGCGAATGGCGCGAGATCGGTCAGCTTGCCGACGCGATCGAGGCGCTGATCCGCGATTGGCGCCCGGACGTGATCCACGCCCATTCCCCCGCGTTGTGCGGGCTCGCCGCCGAGCGCGCGGCGAAGCGCCACGGGATCCGCACGGTCTATGAGATCCGCGCATTCTGGGAGGATGCGGCGGTCGAGAACGGCGCGGGCCGCGAAGGTTCGCTCAAGTACCGCCTGACGCGCGAGCTCGAAAACCGCGCGGTCGCCGGTGCCGACGCGGTGGTGACGATCTGCCGCGGCCTGCGCGACGATCTGATCGCGCGTGGCTTTCCGGGCGACGGAATCGCGATTGTGCCCAACGGGGTCGACCTGACCCTGTTCGGCGATCCGCCCGGGCGCGACGTCGCGCTCGCGAAGGAACTCGACCTCGGAAAAGGCCCGGTGATCGGCTTCATCGGCAGCTTCTACGATTACGAGGGCCTCGACGTGCTGATCGCGGCGATGCCGGCGCTGGTCGCGTGCGTGCCGCAGGCGAAGCTGCTGCTGGTCGGCGGCGGGCCGATGGAAGCCGCGCTCAAGGCGCAGGCTGGCGATTCGCCAGCCATCCGCTTTGTCGGCCGCGTCCCGCACCACGAGGTCGAGCGCTATTACGCCCTCACCGACGTGCTCGCCTATCCGCGCAAGGCCAGCCGGCTGACCGAGCTGGTTACGCCGCTCAAGCCGCTCGAGGCGATGGCGCAGGGCAAGCTCGTCGCCGCCTCGGCGGTCGGCGGCCACCGCGAACTGATCGCCGACGGCATCACCGGAACGCTGTTCGCGCCCGACGATTCGCAAGCCTGCGCCGAGTCCCTGGCCGGGCTGCTGGCGAATCGCACCCGCTGGCCCGCGATCCGCAAGGCCGCGCGCCGCCACGTGAGTGAAAACCACGACTGGGCGCGCAATGTTCAGCGTTATCTAGCCGTTTACCAAGCCCTGTTAGAGCCCCGATTTCACGGGCGCCTGCCCGCCGCGGCGTGACGCGGATGGCCGGCACTCGCAGGCACAAGGCTAGCCAGAGGCAAAAAGTGGCTCAGGACCTCGATATGCAACAAGACGAAGCGCAAATGGGGGCGCCGGCGAAGACGCCGATCAGCGCACATCCCGCCTTCCCCCTGATCGTGGGGCTGTGGTTCGCCGCGCTCCTCGGCCTCGGCACGATCGTGCTGCCGGCGGTGGTATTGGAGAAGGCGGCCGGCGCGAGCGGCTTGTCGAGCGTGTTCCCGCAAGCCGCAGCGCCGCTCACCGCAGGCGCCCGCGCGGCGTTCGCGCTGCTCGCGACGATCCTGGGGCTGGTCGGCGGACTGGCGCTCGCGCACCGGGTGGCCGCAACGCAGGTCGCTGCGCGCGCGCCCCGCCGCCGTGCGCCCAATGCCCCGCCGCGCCCGCTGTCGGTGCATGACGATCTTGGCGAAGAAGCGATTGCCCCCACCCTCGGCGAACAGCGCAAGCCGCTTCCCGGCCGTCGCCGCTCGCTGGCGGCGATGGAGGACGAACGGCCAAGCGATTTCCTGCTCGCCCCCTTGCCCGGAAGCGAGGCGATCTCACCGCCAGAATTGCCCGCCGACGAGGATGAAATGAGCGAACGGCCGAGCGACATCGCGATTCCGGCGCACGACGGCGATGCGGTCGAAGAACTCGATGCGGCCGAACCCTACGTGCCGTCGCTGGATACCCGCAAGCCGCGCGATTTCGCTGCCCCGCCGCCGCCCGAAGCAGCGGGCGAAGTGCTTGAGCCGTTGTCGCTCGAGCCGATCGACGCGCCGCTCGAGGATCTCGGCATGGTGCAGTTGGCCGAACGGCTCGGCCGTTCGATGCATCGTCGGTTGAGCCAACCGAAGCCGCTGCCGGAACCCGAGGAAGAGACGCTCGTCGTCCCACCGCCGGTGGTGCCCGAGGCGCTACGCGCGTTCATGGACGGCCCGCCTGAGGATTTCGCGCCGCAGGCGCTTGCCGCGGAGGTCCCCGAACCGGTGATCCCGACAGCGCTGCAGTCGTTCGCCTTCGCGGCGTTCAACGCCGACGAGGACGATGAGGACCACGAGACGCACGATCCCGGCCCGTTCACCCTGCCGCTCGCGTCGATGCCGCGGCGTCCGTTCGACGCCCCGATGGCGCGCGCGGCGAACGCCGAGCCCCTCCTGGTCGAGGACGAGGCGGACGACGACAACGACGACGAGGACGAAATCATCGCCGACGAGAGCTACAGTTCGCTGCTGACGATGACGAGCCCGTTCCGCGCGGCCGAGGAGTTCGTCCGCATCGACGAGCCCGAAGAGAGCGACGACGAGATCGAACCGGCCGTGGTGTTTCCCAGCCAGGAGCCGGTCGTGGACGAAGCCGTCTCGGCCGAGAACGCCGAGGCAGCCCCTGTCACGAACATCGCGCGGCCGTTCGACGCGCCACACCAGCCGGCCCCGAGCACCGCCCCGGTGCGTGCGCGCACCTCGCCCGATCCGGTCGAGACCGAGCGCGCGCTGCGTTCCGCGCTGGCCAACCTCCAGCGAATGAGCGGCACCGCCTGACGCGCGCGGGGAAGGCCCGGCAAACCCGGACTTTCGCCACCCCAAGCCAAATTCCCGCGTGCGCGAAGTTGCCAAAACAGCTTCGTGTCGCCAAAGGGGGTGTTCGCGACATTTTTGCGCCCTGCCGGGCGGCGTGATTCGCGCTTCGTTGCAGGGGCGTCGCGTAATATCGCGCCTGCGTGTCAGGACTGGTTGAGTGGGAATTTGAATGGGTTATCCGCCGCCTCAAGGCCTCTACGATCCGCGTAACGAGCACGATTCCTGCGGCGTGGGCTTTGTCGCCCATATTAAAGGAACGAAATCGCACGCAATCGTGGGTCAGGCGCTGGAAATCCTCGCCAACCTCGATCACCGCGGCGCGGTCGGCGCGGACCCGCTGCTGGGTGACGGCGCGGGCATCCTGATTCAGATCCCCGATCCGCTGTTCCGCAAGTGGGCGGACGCGAACGGCCACGACCTGCCGCAGCCGGGCGATTACGCGATCGCTATGTGCTTCATGCCGCAAGACGCGAAGGCGCGCGATTTCGTCACCGAGCAGCTCGAGAAGTTCATCGCCAAGGAAGGCCAGCGGCTGATCGGCTGGCGCGACGTGCCGACCACGCTCGACGGGCTTGGCAAGGCGGTCATCGCTTCGATGCCTGTGGTGCGCCAGTGCGTGATCGCGCGCGGGGCCAACTGCGCGGACCAGGACGCGTTCGAGCGCAAGCTGATCGTGATCCGCAAGCAGGCGCAGAACCCGCTCAAGAAGCTGGCGCTCAAGCATGGCATTCCTGGCCTGACCGATCTCTACATCCCGAGCTTCTCGAGCCGGACGATCGTCTACAAGGGCCTGCTGCTGGCGACCCAGGTGGGCAGCTTCTACGACGACCTGCGCAATCCCGACTGCATCAGCGCGGTCGGCCTCGTCCACCAGCGGTTCTCGACCAACACGTTCCCCAGCTGGCGGCTGGCGCACCCGTACCGCTTCATCGCCCACAACGGCGAGATCAACACGGTGCGCGGCAACGTCAACTGGATGGAAGCGCGCCGGCGGACGATGGAATCCTCCCTGCTTGGCGCCGACCTCGACAAGCTGTGGCCGATCATTCCGCACGGCCAGTCGGACACCGCGTGCCTCGATAACGCGCTCGAGCTGCTGCTCCTCGGCGGCTATAGCCTCGCGCACGCGATGATGATGCTGATGCCGGAAGCGTGGGCCAAGAACCCGCTGATGGATCCCAAGCGGCGCGCGTTCTACGAATACCACGCGGCGCTGATGGAACCGTGGGACGGCCCCGCCGCGGTCGCCTTCACCGATGGCCGCCAGATCGGCGCCACGCTCGATCGCAACGGCCTGCGCCCCGCGCGCTGGTGCGTGACCAAGGATGACCTGGTGGTTCTGGCCTCGGAAAGCGGCGTGCTGCCGTTCGCCGAGGAGGACATCGTGCGCAAGTGGCGCTTGCAGCCGGGCAAGATGCTGCTGATCGATCTCGAGCAGGGCCGCATCATCGAGGACGGTGAGCTCAAGGACAAGCTGGCGAGCGCGCATCCTTACGAGCAGTGGCTGAGCCAGGCACAGTACACGCTCGACGATCTCGACCAGATCGATCCCGAACTGTCCGAGATCGCGCCGAGCGGCACCACCCTGCTCGATCGCCAGCAGGCGTTCGGCTACACCCAGGAAGATCTGACCAGGTTCCTCGAGCCGATGGCGGTCCAGGGCGACGATCCGATCGGCTCGATGGGCACGGACACGCCGATCGCGGTGCTCTCCACGCGCGCGCGGCTGCTCTACGATTACTTCAAGCAGAACTTCGCCCAGGTCACCAACCCGCCGATCGATCCGATCCGC
>CAYNXB010000125.1:0-5144 GCA_964401045.1 uncultured Sphingomonadaceae bacterium
GAACGCGAAAGACGCGCCGCGACAGCCGCTGAAAGCGCATGTCGAGTTCACCGTGAATGAGGGTGGTTGCCCTGCCTACTGGCTGACTATCGGCGCATCGGCACTGGAAAGCCGCCACGGGGTCGAGGCGACGCTTGGCCGCTGGCGCTTCTCAAAAATCGGTTGAAGGTTGGAAACGCGAAACGCTTAGGGGCTCTGCGGCCCCTCGTCGTCGTTCCCGTCATCGTTGCCGAGCAGGACCAGAGTGGTCACCACGGCTGCGGTAATCGCCCCGCCGATGAGAAGAGCGGTCGAAGTAACCGCTTTTGCCCCCTGGGCCTGGGCGGGGCTCGGCGCGACCGCAACGAGTCCGGCGAGGACCAGGGCGATGGCAGCGAGGCCAGCGGAAAGGCGCGATGCGATAGTCATGACAAAACCCCTAGAGTCGCCTGCTCGATCAGCAAACCCCGAATTCCCCAATTCGAAGCAAAATGCAACTGGGTCTTGCATCGTAAATATTCGGTAAATACCGATCGCGTCGCGACAGGTGCGCCCACCGAAGGCGCGTCGGCGCGATGAACTCTGGCGCACGGGCCACCGTCAAGCGCCGGTATACGCGGGTACAAAGTTAAAATGCCGGAATGATTTCCTGCATTTTCATTGCTATCGATGACGCTATGGTCGCCCCGCAACCGACATGGAGCTTGGACCGACGGGCTGAGAAGGGCATGGAACTGACCGAATCACATCCCCTTGCCGACCTCACTGATAAGCAACGCGAGGTTCTCGATCGACTCATCGAGCACAAGACCTCGAAGGAGATCGCGCGCGAGTTGCGCATTTCGCCCCACACCGTCGATCAGCGAATCCAGTTCGCGAAGGAGAAGCTGGGCGCGAGCACGCGCAGCGAAGCCGCTGTGCTCTATCGCCGGCTGATCGAAGCATACGAACGGATGACATACGAGAATTCAGGGGTCGCCCGACCGGTGCCGCAAGTCGATGATGCGGCCGGGGAACAAGTATCCAATTACGAAATTTTGCAGCCGGATCGGACCAGGTCTGACTCCACTCAAGTAGTGGAAGCGGATTATCAGGTGCTCCTGGGGCTGTTCGATGGCCGCCACGCCGCGCTGATGCGGTTGGGAGCGATCATGGTGATCGCGTTACTGCTGGTGCTCCTGCTTCTTGGGGCGCTTGGCATTCTGATGCAGCTCTCGCGACTCATTGCGCAGGGAGTGCCTTGAAGGGGGAAAAGGGCGTGAGTGCGAATGTGTCGCCAGATCGGCTGCGGCTGTTGCGAGACATTGGCCTGGCCGAGAAGGAACTCGACAAGGCAATGATGTTGCTCGATCGCACGCAGCGGGCGATGGTCGAGGCTGGCGCCAGCATCATGTCTCTGCACGCCTCGATGCTGGAAATGCGGCGCATGCTGGAAGTTCCGCCGGTCGCCCCTTCCCGCCCGGCCGCACGATGAGCTGGTTCACCGTCTTCATCCTGACGCTGATCGCATCGGTGGGAGCAGTCGCGTGGCGCTTCGGCGGGGCGCCCGAAAAGTTTGCCGGGGCGATCCTCGTCGTCTGGGCCGCGCTCGATACATCCTATCACCTGATGTTCGGCCTGTCGGACTTCAAGACGGTCGATCCCGTGCACGTCGAACTCGCTGCAACGGAGCTTGTGGCAATGGTCTGGCTCGCGCTGCGCGCCAACCGTATCTGGCCGCTGTTCGCCGCGGCGGCCCAATTGATATGCCTCATGGGCCATCTCGCCGCGCTGCTCGAGACTGAGGGCATGCGCCGCGCCTATTGGACGGCGACGCAGATTCCGCCTTTTTTCGAACTCATCGCAGTTCTGAGCGGGACCTTCGCGCATGTGCGCCGCACGCATCGGCTCGGCAACTATCGCAGCTGGCGCCCGCTATGAAGAAGAATGGGATCGGAGACCCGGTGGACTTTACCGACGCTGCCTGCACCGCCATCGAAGGCTGGACCAAACGCCACCGGCCCGATGGGGGCGGGCTGCGCTGGGTCGCCAGGACGCCTGCACAAGACTGGGGCTATGATCAGTCCCGCTGGCTGCGCGACATCGGCGAGATCCAGCGGGACTTCGAGCGGCAAATCGGTTTCGCAATCCCGCTTACGCCCGCGGAGAAGCGCAAGACCGCAGAGCTGCCGTTGCTCAAGACGTTGTTCATTCTGGTGCGCAAGGCCGAGTCCAAGAGCGGTCAGACCCTGCTCAAGACCCTGTTGGGGTAGAAACCCCCGAAATCAGGGGCTCCCGAAATCAGGGGCTCTGGGGAGATTCGTCGTCACCCTGTTCGTCGATCAGGACAAATGCTGCGATAGTCGCCGCACCGAAAATCGCGGCGGCGAGAAGCGTCGCGGCAGTCTCACTTTGTGCACGAGCGGGGGTGGGGGCGAAAGCCGTCATGCCGGCGAGGACCAGAGCGATGGCCGCGAGACCGGCAAACAAACGTGATGTGATCTTCATAGGTAAAAACTCGGCAAGAGTGCGGGGCCCTGTTAACCTGGAATATACCACTGCAAATGCTGCGCCGCAAAGAAAGTGCCCGGCATCTGTCGGTTCCCAGGCTCATTTCGGCGTGTTGTGGGAATCGCGGGTGCGGGACCGTTCAGCCGGTGCGGTTGACAGGTGTGAACATTTGAGGAACAAACCCGCCACCAGAAGCGTGTGCGGCGGCGCATCTGGACTATTGGGCACCCAGTCGCCACATCGCCCGCAATGTCCCTCAGCACCATTTCCATTCGCGGCGCCCGCGAGCACAATCTCAAGGGCTTCGATATCGAGCTGCCGCGCGAGAAGCTGATCGTGATCACCGGGCTTTCGGGCTCGGGGAAATCGTCGCTCGCGTTCGACACCATCTATGCCGAGGGGCAGCGGCGTTATGTCGAGAGCCTGTCCGCCTATGCGCGCCAGTTCCTCGAGATGATGCAGAAGCCCGATGTCGAGCACATCGACGGGCTCAGCCCGGCGATCTCGATCGAGCAGAAGACCACGAGCCGCAACCCGCGCTCGACGGTCGCCACCGTGACCGAGATCTACGATTACATGCGCCTGCTGTGGGCGCGCGTGGGGGTGCCGTATTCGCCCGCCACCGGCCTGCCGATCAGCGCGCAGACCGTCAGCCAGATGGTTGACCGGGTGATGGCGCTGCCCGAGGGGACGCGGCTGTACCTGCTCGCCCCGGCGGTGCGCGGGCGCAAGGGCGAGTACCGCAAGGAGCTCGCCGAATGGCAGAAGGCCGGCTTCACCCGCGTGCGGATCGACGGCGAGTTCTACGAGATCGAGGACGCGCCGGCGCTCGACAAGAAGTACAAGCACGACATCGAGGTGGTGGTCGACCGGATCGCGGTGAAGGACGGCATCCAGACGCGGCTTGCCGACAGCTTCGAGCAGGCGCTGCGCCTGGCCGAGGGGCTGGCCTATGTCGATCTGGCCGACGGCATAGTGCCCGGCCGCGAGGGTGAGGAAGCCGCGGGCGGCAACCTCAAGGGCGCGGGCCTGCCGCCCAACCGGATCGTGTTCTCGGAAAAGTTCGCCTGCCCGGTCAGCGGCTTCACCATCGAGGAGATCGAGCCGCGGCTGTTCTCCTTCAACGCCCCGCAAGGCGCGTGCCCGGCGTGCGACGGGCTGGGCGAGAAGCTGCTGTTCGATCCGCAGCTCGTGGTGCCGAACGAGAACCTCACGCTCAAGCAGGGCGCGGTGGTGCCGTGGGCCAAGTCCAACCCGCCGAGCCCGTATTACATGCAGGTGCTCGCCAGCCTGGCCAAGGAATACGCCTTCGACCTGACCACCCCGTGGACTGAGCTTACCGAAGCGAACCGCGACGTGATCCTCCACGGCACGAAGGGCGCGGCCGTCCCGCTCACCTTCAGGGACGGGCGCAAGGAATACACCGTGCGCAAGGCGTTCGAGGGGGTGATCGGCAACCTCAACCGCCGCCTGCTGCAGACCGACAGCGCGTGGATGCGGGAGGAACTCAGCAAGTACCAGACCGCGCAACCGTGCGAGGTGTGCCACGGCAAGCGCCTGAACGAGAAGGCGCTGGCGGTGAAAGTCGCGGGGGAGGACATCGCCACCCCCGTGCGGTTCAGCGTGGTGATGGCCAAGGCATGGTTCGAAAAGCTGCCCGAGGCGCTGACCGACACCCAGAACCAGATCGCCCGCGCCATCCTCAAGGAAATCAACGAGCGGCTGGGGTTCCTCGACAACGTCGGGCTCGATTACCTCAACCTCGACCGCACCAGCGGGACGCTTTCGGGCGGCGAGAGCCAGCGCATCCGCCTCGCCAGCCAGATCGGCAGCGGCCTGTCGGGCGTGCTCTACGTGCTCGACGAGCCGAGCATCGGCCTCCACCAGCGCGATAACGACCGGCTGCTCGAAACCCTCAAGCGCCTGCGCGATCTCGGCAACACCGTGATCGTGGTCGAGCATGACGAGGATGCGATCCGCCACGCGGACCATATCGTCGATCTCGGCCCCGGCGCCGGCGTCCACGGCGGGGAGGTGGTGGCGCAGGGCGATCTCGCCACGATCCTCCAGTCCACCACCAGCCTCACCGCCGCCTACCTCAACGGCAGCCGGGCAATCGAAATCCCCGCCAAGCGCCGCAAGGGCAACGGCCACAAGGTCACCATCCACAACGCGCGGGCGAACAACCTCAAGGGCGTCACCGCCAGCATCCCGCTCGGCACGTTCTGCTGCATCACCGGCGTCTCCGGCTCGGGCAAGTCGAGCCTCACCATCGATACGCTCCACGCCGGCGCCGCCCGCGCGCTCAACGGCGCGCGCGTCATCGCCGGGCCGCACGACAAGATCACCGGGCTCGAATACTGCGACAAGGTGATCGAGATCGACCAGTCGCCGATCGGCCGCACCCCGCGCTCCAACCCGGCGACCTACACCGGCGCCTTCACCCAGATCCGCGACTGGTTCGCCGGGCTGCCGGAAAGCCAGGCGCGCGGCTACAAGCCCGGCCGCTTCAGCTTCAACGTCAAGGGCGGCCGGTGCGAGGCGTGCCAGGGTGACGGGCTGATCAAGATCGAGATGCACTTCCTGCCGGACGTCTACGTGACGTGCGAGGAATGCCACGGCCGCCGCTACAACCGCGAAACGCTGGAGGTGAAGTTCAAGGGCCTCTCCATCGC
>CAYNXB010000126.1:0-4987 GCA_964401045.1 uncultured Sphingomonadaceae bacterium
TGTGGCTCGCCGACATGTGGATCCGCCAGGGGCGCACCCAGCCGGTGCACTATGTCGAGCTTGGCCCCGGGCGCGGCACGCTGGCGCGCGATGCCTTGCGGGCGATGAAGCGCTACGGGCTCGAGCCTCGCGTGCATCTGGTGGAAAGCTCGGTCGCCCTGAAGCACCGCCAGCTAGAGGCGGTGCCCGATGCGATCTGGCACCACGACCTCTCGACCGTGCCGCTGGAAGGCCCGGTGCTGCTGGTTGCGAACGAATTCCTCGACGCACTGCCGATCCGGCAGCTGGTCAAGACCGCGTACGGCTGGCGCGAGGTGATGGTGGCGACCGAGGGCGAGCAGTTCGTGTGCGTCCCTGGCGACCGGCCGATGGACGCGGCTCTGCCGGAGGAGCGGCGCGAGGCCGAGGAAGGGACGCTGATCGAGACCTCGCCCGCGGCGGCGGCGATCGTTTACGAAGTGGCGGGCCGGCTCGCCGCGCAAGGCGGGGCGGCGCTGTTCATCGATTACGGCCACGACGCCCCGCGCGCCGGATCGACGCTGCAGGCGGTGCGCGCACACACCAAGGTCGATCCGTTCGAAGCGCCGGGTGAAATGGACCTCACGGCGCATGTCGATTTCGCCAGTCTGGTGCCCTTGGCCGCGGCACGTGGCGCGCGCTGGCTGGGGACTGTCAGCCAGGGTGCGTGGCTGACCGCCCTCGGCATCGAGCAACGCGCGGAGGCGCTCGCAGGGTTCGCTCCGCAGCACCGCGAGGCGCTTCATTCGGCCAAGGAGCGGCTGATCGCCCCGGAGCAGATGGGTGATCTGTTCAAGGTGTTCGGCATGGCCGGACCGGGCTGGCCCGATGGATCGGGCTTCCCGTGACGCCCGGCGGCCACCGCATCTCGCGCCGGTCGCTCGGTGTCGCGGCGCTGTCGACCGTGGTCGAGTGGTACGATTTCACGCTCTACCTCTACTTCGCCACCGTGCTCAGCCGGGTGTTCTTCGGCGGTGGCGCGTCATCGCTGGCGACGACGCTGCTCGGCTTCGCGCTCGCTTATCTGATGCGGCCCGTCGGCGCGGTAGTGTTCGGCCATATCGCGGATCGCCATGGCCGGCGGCCGATGCTGCTGATCTCGATGGCGGTGATGTCGGTGGCGATGCTGCTCACCGCGCTGCTGCCGACGTACGGGCAGGTCGGCGCGGCGGCGGGCTGGCTGCTCCTGCTGCTGCGCTGCGTGATGGGGTTCTCGGTCGGGGGCGAATACACCGGGGTGATCGCCTACCTGCTCGAAGGTTCCGATCCGAAGCGGCGCGGCTTCATCGCCTCGCTCGCGGCGGCGGCGAGCGAAGTCGGCGCGTTGCTGGCGGTGGCGGTTTCGGCGCTGACGGTGAGCCTGATGAGCGAGCCCGATCTGGCAAGCTGGGGCTGGCGTATTCCGTTCGTGGTCGGCGCGGCGCTTGCCGGGACGGTATGGCTGGCGCGCTCGACGATGGAGGAATCGCCCGATTTCGAACGGCTGCGCACGGAAGGTGCGCTCCACGACCGGCCGCTCAGCCATGCACTGGCGACCCAGCGCGGCGCACTCGCCCGCGCGTTCGCGATCTCCTCGTTCGGCTCGATCACCTACTACGTCGGGATCAGCTACGTGCCCGCGTTCCTCACATCCGTCGGCGCCATGGGCGAGGGGGACGCGCTGTGGCTGTCGACCATCGCCGCCGCCGTGGTGATCGCGGTGACGCCGGTGGTCGGGCTGCTCTCGGACAAGTACGGCCGCAAGCCGGCGTTGATCGTGCTTGCGCTGCTTGGCGCGGCGCTGCCGATCGCGTTGTTCTCGACGATGGCAGGCGCATCCGTCGGCCATGCGCTGCTCGGCGCGGTGGTGCTGGCACTGGTCGCGGGCGGAGTCAGCGCGGTCGGCGCGATCGCCACCGGCGAGCAGTTCGATGAGACCAGCCGTGCGAGCGGCCTCGGGGTCGGCTACACGCTGGCGACGGTGATCTTCGGCGGGCTCACGCCCTATGTGGCGCAAGTGCTGGTGGAGCGCACCGGCGCGCCGTCGGTGCCGGGCGTGATGATCGCCGCGGTCGCGATCGCGGTGTTGCCGGTGTTCGTACTGATGCACGAGACGGCCCCAAGGCAAGTGGGGCGGTTTGCTCTTGGTAACAAGCGCAACTAGAAGATCGTCATGCGTGCAACCCCCGAATTCGACTTCGCCCTCGGCGACAACGCCGAGATGATCCGCGAAACCGTCGCCCGCTTCGCCGACGAACGGATCGCTCCGATGGCGGAAGGTATCGACCGCGAGGACCGCTTCCCGCGCGAGCTGTGGACCGAGATGGGCGAGCTCGGCCTCCATGGCATCACCGTCGCGGAGGAGTTCGGCGGGCTCGGGCTCGGCTACCTCGAGCACGTGATCGCGGTCGAGGAAGTGAGCCGCGCGAGCGCCTCGGTGGGGCTCTCCTACGGCGCGCACTCCAACTTGTGCGTCAACCAGATCCACCGCTGGGGCACCGACGAGCAAAAGGCGAAATACCTGCCCAGGCTGGTCAGCGGGGAGCATGTCGGCGCGCTGGCGATGAGTGAGGCCGGCGCGGGCTCGGACGTGGTCTCGATGAAGCTGCGCGCCGACGCGGTGCAGGGCGGTTACACGCTCAACGGAACGAAGTTCTGGATCACCAACGCCGCCTATGCGGACGTGCTGGTGGTTTACGCCAAGACCGATCCCGAGGCCGGCAGCAAGGGCGTGACCGCGTTCATCGTCGAGAAGAACACCCCCGGCTTCGCGGTGGGGCAGAAGATCGGCAAGATGGGTATGCGCGGCTCGCCGACGGGAGAGCTGGTGTTCGATGGCGCCGAAGTGCCGGAGGCGAACGTGCTTGGCCCAGTCGGCGGCGGCACGAAAGTCCTGATGAGCGGGCTGGATTATGAACGCGCCGTGCTCGCCGGGGTCCAGCTCGGGATCATGCAGGCGTGCCTCGACACGGTGATCCCCTACGTCCGCCAGCGCATTCAGTTCGGCAAGCCGATCGGCGCGTTCCAGCTGATCCAGGCCAAAGTCGCCGACATGTACGTCGCGCTGCAATCGGCGCGGGCTTATACTTATGCCGTCGCGCGGGCGTGCGATGCGGGCAAGACCACGCGCTTCGATGCCGCCGGCGCGATCCTGCTGGCGAGCGAAAACGCCTTCCGCGTCGCGGGCGAGGCGGTGCAGGCGCTGGGCGGCGCGGGCTACACCACGGACTGGCCGGTCGAGCGCTATTTGCGCGACGCCAAGCTGCTGGACATCGGCGCGGGAACCAACGAAATCAGGAGGATGCTGATCGGCAGAGAACTGATCGGCGTCTGACGGGAGAGGGAATGGACATGCTGAAGACGATTTTCGCCGCCGCGGCCGCGTTCGCCGTGCTGGTGGCGGCACCGGCGGCGGCGCAGGACAAGGCCCGCATCGAGTGGAAGACCCTTCACAGCAAGGCGATGGAGGGCAATCTCGAAGGCAACAGCGCCGATCGCGGCGCGTTCGTCGTTACTCCGCCCGGGTACGACCAGCACCCGGACAAGCGCTATCCGGTGGTCTATTTCCTCCATGGCTACTGGGCGACGCCCCAGATGTACGAGGAGATGATGAAGTTCGAGGAGGCGGTCGACGAGGCCGCCAAAGCCGGCAACGAGGTGATCATGGTGATCCCCGACGGCTACTCGAAGCTCAAGGGCGGCTTCTATTCGAACTCGCCGACCGTCGGGAATTACGAGGCGTTCGTGGGCGAAGACCTGGTGGCATGGGTCGATGGTAACTACCGAACGATCGCCAGGCGTGAATCGCGCGGCCTCTCGGGCCATTCGATGGGCGGCTACGGCACGATGCGCGTGGGAATGAAATACCCGCAGGTGTTCTCGAGCCTCTACGCGATGAGCGCCTGCTGCCTCAGCCCGATGTCGCTCGACGCGGCTACCGCCAAGCGCATCGAGGGGATGACGGACGAGGATATCGCCAAGGCCGATTTCGGTGGCCTTTCGGCCTTCTCGACTCTCGCCACCTGGTCGCCCGATCCCACCAGTCCGCCGCACTACGTCTTCACCGGCCTCAAGGAAGACGGCACGCTTGATCCGCTGGTCAACGCGCGGCTCACCGCCAATTCGATCGTCGCGATGCTACCGCAGTACCTCCCGGCGCTGCGCAGCTATGAGGCGATCGGACTCGAAGTCGGCGACAAGGACTTCCTGATCGAAGACAACAAGCTGCTGAATTCCGAACTCACGCGCTTCGGCATCAAGCACGCCTGGAAGACCTATGACGGCGACCACGGCAACCGCATCCACGATCGCATTCGCAGCGAGTTGCTGCCGTTCTTCGCCGGGCATCTGGACAAGTGAGGGGTCGGGGCGTGCTGAAACCGTTCATCGCCGCCGCGCTGCTCGGCATGGTGGCTGCGCCAGCTTCGGCGCAGTTTCCTTCAGGCAACATCACTGCACCGCCGCCTCCGGTGCCGGAAGGGATCACGGTCGAGGCCGCGCAGGTCCCCGGCCCGTCGCTCGAGGGCAATCTCGAAGGCAACGCCACCACGCGCGAGGCGATGGTGGTGCTGCCGCCGAGCTACAAGACCAGTCCGAACAAGCGCTATCCGGTGGTATATTACCTGCACGGATTCGCGATCGACGGGCGCAATTTCTACAACTTCATGCACGTCCCCGAGGCCGTGGCGCATAACGCCGCGGCGGGCCGCGAGTTCATCGTCGTGGTGCCCGATACGCTCACGAAAATGGGCGGCTCGATGTATTCGAGCTCGGCCACCACCGGAGACTTCCGCAAGTTCGTGGCCGAGGACTTGGTGAAGTATGTCGATTCACACTACCGCACGATCGCCAATCGTGGCGGGCGGGGTCTCGCCGGCCATTCGATGGGCGGCTACGGCACCTGGGTCATCGGGATGGACTACCCGCAGGTATTCGATTCGATCTGGGCGCAGAGCGCGTGCTGCGTGAGCCCACGCACCGAAACGGTCGA
>CAYNXB010000127.1:0-4802 GCA_964401045.1 uncultured Sphingomonadaceae bacterium
GGCGCGTCCTCGGTGAGGAAGCGCGCGACCTGATCCATGCGCAAGCGCACCGAGTTGATGTTCCAGCTGGCGATTGTGACCATGGGCAGCGGATAGATAGGATGCGCGGGCACGACAAGCACGGGACAATGCGCGAATCGGTTGGCATCAGCGGTCGCAAGGTCCGGACGCAGCCGGTGGCAGCGCGGGATTGCGGGAAAGCAGCGAAGAGGGGCATGGCCGCGAAGGCGGCTGCCGGAACGTAAGGTGTTAAAAGAAACGAAAAACCCCCGTCCCGGGGGCATTGGGACGGGGGTTCATCTTGAGCGTTCGTCACGCTTTACAAGGCGGCCTTTGTGGAAGGCCAGGGCAACAGGGGGGAAACCCGCTTTCCGGCCGCCTTGTGAGTGAAATCTATGGCCAAGCGGCTTGCTGTTCGATGAATAGGCCCGAGCAACCCATCGCAGGGGCGCCACGGGACAGCGCCGAACCGTGGGCCGCTAGCGACGACCGGTGGTGCGGGGGTCCCGATAAGTAAATGTGCTGTCGGGGACAGACATGCCGTACTGCTGGTTGGACAGCCGCACCGTGGTGCGCTTGTTCTGCGAATCGAGCGACACCCAGCTCGCGAGCTCCCAGCCCTGCGGGGCGCTGCCGTCGCGCACGAACACCAGCGTGATCACGCCGTATTCGGGATGCTTGGCATCGCGCACCTCGACGCTGATCACATCGGGGTTGGTCGTGGGCTGGAGCTTGCCGAAGCGCTTCACGTCACGATTCGGATCGAGCAGCGCGCCCAGGGGCGACTCCTTGATCGGCCAACGCTCGACCTGCTTAACGTCGTAGTCGACCAGCGTCAGCGAGCTGCCGTTCGAGACGATGAGCATGTTGACGCCCTTCTCGTACTCGAAACGGATCTTGCCCGGGCGCTTCAAGGTCAGCACGCCCGAGACGCGCTGGCCGTTGCGGTCTGTCTGGGTGAAGTTGGCGCGCATCGTCGAGATCGCGCGCAGGGCGCTGACCGCGGCGTCGAGCTTGTCGTCCTGCGCGGCGGCGGGTGCTGCCGGCAGGGTGAGCGCGAGCGGCGCGGCCACGGCAAGCGTGCCGACGGCGAGCGCCGTCAGCGGCCTGCGGAACAGGGTCTGAAGGTGTCTGATCATGCGAGCTTCCCTATGGTTTCGGGGTTTAACTCGCTCTGAACCCGGAGCGTTCCGATGGTTCAGGAAGCTTACTTGATCTTGGCTTCCTTGAACTCGACGTGCTTGCGCGCAACCGGATCGTACTTGCGGAAGCTGAACTTCTCGGTCTGGTTGCGCGGGTTCTTTTTGGTCACGTAGAAGAAGCCCGTGTCAGCAGTGCTGACTAGCTTGATCTTGACGGTTGCGGGCTTCGCCATGGCGCGTTCCTGAATTTCCGAAAAACAAAGGCGACGCTGACGCGCCGCCGTCCGGGCGCGCCAATGGCTCGCAAACGGCGAAAAGTCAACTCACCAGTCGATCTTGCCGCGATTCGCCTTGACCGTGCCACGGACCTTCTTCCCCTTGAGCCGTTGCGTTTTGCCAACGCGGTTGAGGCGCGATTTGGCGCGCGGCTTGGGCGCCTGTTGCGCCTGCTCGATCAGCGCGGTGAGCCGAGCACGCGCATCCTCGCGGTTGGCCTCCCGGGTGCGGTAACGGCGCGCGGTCAGGAGGATCTGCCCTGCGGCCGTCATGCGGCTGCCGGCGAGCGCCTTGAGCCGGTGGAACACTTGCGGCTCGAAGCCGACAGCATAGACGTCGAGCCGCAGCTGCACGGTGGTCGCAACTTTGTTGACGTTCTGCCCGCCCGGGCCGGTGCCGGCGAGGTAGCTCTCCTCGGCGAGCCCCAGTGCCCGGCTGACGAGCTCATCCATGTCAGCGAAGCGCGGCGGCGATTCGCGCCATCGCCTGCTCCAGCACCTTTTCGTCGGCGGCGAAGCTCACGCGGAAGCCGTCCCGCCAGCCGAAAGCGCTCGCCGGCACCGCCGCGACGCCTGCCTCGAGCAAGTGCAGGCACAGTGCTTGGTCGTTACCGAACCGCGCCATCAGCGGCGCTGCGTCTATCAGGCAGTAGAACGCCCCGTCGGGCACCGGTGTCGAGAGCCCGGGAACCGCGTTGATCGCATCGACCACAAGGTCGCGCCGCCGACGGAAGACCTCGCGCCATTCGCCGAGGAAGTCCTGCGGGCCTTCGAACGCTGCGACCGCCGCCGCCTGGCTGACCGCGGCGGGATTGCCCGAATTGTGCGATTGCAGCCGCCCCATCGCCTCGATCAGCCATTCCGGGCCGGTGGCGACGCCGATGCGGAACCCGGTCATCGCGTGACTCTTGGACACGCCCGAGACGGTGAGCACGCGATCCACGAGATCGGGGCACAAATTGGCGAGCGTCGCGTGCGGTTCGCCGGTGTAGCTGAGCGGCGCGTAGATGTCGTCCGACAACACCATGACCTGCGGGTGGCGGCGCAGCACTTCGGCGATGCCGAGCAGCATCTCGGCCGGATAGACCGCGCCCGTTGGGTTGCCGGGCGAATTGAGCAGCAACCAGCGGGTATCGAGCCCGATCTCCGCTTCGAGCTGGGCGGGGGTGAAGCGAAAGCCGCGCGACGCGGAGCAGCGCAGCGGCACCACCCTGCCGCCTGCCAGGCGCACGATCTGCGGGTAGCTCACCCACCACGGCGCGGGGACGATCACTTCGTCGCCCTCGCTGACGGTGGCGAGAATCGCCTCGAAAATCGCCTGCTTGCCGCCCGCGGTGACGATTACCCGGCTGGCATCGGTCCCGATCCCCAGGTCGCGCGCGAAATGGAGCGCGGCGGCTTCTCGCAATTGCGTGGTGCCGGGGACTGGCGTGTACCTGGTCGCGCCCGCGTCGAGCGCCGCCTTCGCCGCTTCGATCACATGCGTCGGGGTGGCGAAATCGGGCTCGCCGACCGAGAGCGAGATGATGTCGCGGCCTTCCTCGCGCAGCTGAGTCGCACGGTCGGTCATCGCTGTGGTCTGCGAAGCCTCGATCCGCTGCAGTGCTTGAGACAGGTGCGGCATCAGGCGAGCAGCGCCGCTGGTTGAAGCCCCCGGACCGCGTTGCCGATCAGGAACCCGTCGGCGAGGTCGCCCAGCGTCAGCTCGACCTCGATCGCGCGCCCCTCGTCGAGCAACGAGCGGCGCAGCACGCCCGGGAGCAGCCCGAGCCGCGCGGGCGGCGTCAGCAGCTTGCCGCCACGTTCGACGAACACGTTGCTGATGGCGCCTTCGGTGACGCGGCCATCGTCGCGCACCAGCAGTGCTTCGCCGGCCCCGGCAGCGTGCGCGAGGGCGAGCGCTTCGTTGTAGAACCCCCGGTCGGTGGTCTTGTGGCGCAGCCGCCAGTCGCCTTCGTCGACCGGCAGGCGCAGCACCGCGCATGTCACCGGCCCGTCCGCGGGTGCGGGCAGCGGCGCGACTTCCAGCGCGCTAGCCCCCCCGCGCGCCAGCACCAGCCGCACGCGCGCGGGCGCGTCGAGTTCGAAGCACAGCGCCTGGATCTGGTTGCGCGTCGTATGGCGGTCGAACGCAAAGCCCAGCTCGGCCGCGCTCGTCTTGAGCCGTTCGAGGTGCAGCTCGAGCAGCGCGATCCCCTCATCGGGCGAAAAGCGCATCGTCTCGATCAGGTCGAACCCGGCGGCGGCCGATTGACGCACGAATCCCCCCTTGACCAGGCACTCGCGCCATTCGTCCATCGGATCTGAATCCGCGACGATCGCCGAGCCCACCCCCAGCACCGCGCGCCCGTGCCCGTTCTCCCCGGGCGTGAGCCGCAGGGTACGGATTGCCACATTGAACGCCGCGTCGCCAGAAGAGTCGATCCGCCCGATCGCGCCGCAGTATGGCCCGCGTGCATCACGCTCGACCTCGTCGATCAGTTCCATCGCGCGGATTTTGGGCGCGCCGGTGATCGATCCGCACGGGAAGATCGCGCGCACCACGTCCATCGCGCCCCTGTCCGGCTGGAGCTTTGCGCGGACGGTCGAGACCATCTGGTGCACCGTGGGGTAGCTCTCGATCGCGAATGGGGCGTCGACGCGCACGCTGCCGGCCTCGGCTACGCGGCTGAGGTCGTTGCGCATCAGGTCGACGATCATCAGGTTCTCGGCCTTGTCCTTGACCGAGTCGGCGAGCTCCGCGGCAAAGGCGCGGTCTTCGTCCGGCGTGCGACCGCGTGGGCGGGTGCCTTTCATCGGCTTGACCTTGGCCGCCTGGCCCTTGAGCGTGAAGAACAGCTCCGGGCTGAAGCTGAGCAGCCAGTGCGTCCCGTCGAATATCACCCCGCCGTAGCCGGCCTCTGCCGAAGGGCGGATCGCGGCGTAGAGCGCCAGCGGGTCGCCGCGCCACGCGCCAGCGAGGCGGAAGGTGAGATTGGCCTGATAGATGTCGCCTGCCTGGATCGCGTCCTGCAGGCGGGCGAAGGCTTTGAGGTAGGCGCCGGTCGAGATCTCGGGGTCGAGCGGGCCGATCGAGGTCGTTGCGGAGCCACCGCGTTCGGCGAGCCAATCAGCTACTTTGTCCGCCGGAATCGCGCGGGCCTCATCGAACAGCCCGAGCCACACCAGCGGCCCGTCGGCTCCCGTGCGTGCGGCGGCACGCGGGGCGAGGCGGGATTCGAGCGCCAGGCCGGCTTCGTAGGCGATGTACCCGGCCAGCGATCCGCGGTGCTCGCGGCGCGCCCGGTCGGCGGCGTCGAGCACCGCGGCGACCTCTTCGGGCCGCCGGGTGACGAATGTTTCGCGCGGGGATTCGAACAGGTGCGCCTCGCTCGCGGCCGTGGCG
>CAYNXB010000128.1:0-4734 GCA_964401045.1 uncultured Sphingomonadaceae bacterium
CCGGTGCGGATCAGGCCGTAGGGGACCGGCAGCCGATCGAAGATGTCGACGTGAATCTCGTCGCCGTAGGCCTTCTGAGCGGCTTCGGCGGTGTAATATCCGGCTGGTCCCGAGCCGATAATCGCCAAGTGCCGCATCGCGCGTTTGCCTCGCGTTAATTATGGGGCGCGAGCCTAGCCGCCGCGTAGCTCGCTGCAAGCCAGATATCCCCGGAAAATTAAGGCAGTTCTTGCTCGCCGATTAACTCTTTTTTCAACGCGCAAGCCGCAGTTGGGCGCATGAGCGCCGCTGCCCGAAAACTTGCGCCGCACGTCCAAAACCGTCCCTCGTCCGCGCCGGTTCCGCCGGTCGGCCCTGCGGCGGTGCTTGGTGTCGCGCGCGGCGTGCAACGGCGGGCTTCGGGCGTGCGCCGGCCCGAAGCCAGGAAAAGCGCCGATCTGCGCAGTTGGCGCAACTGGCGGATCATGGCGCTGGCGGTACCTACGATCGCCGCTGCCACCGGGATCGTGAACCTCTCGCCCCCGCCGATGCACGTCCTGGCGCTGCTCCTGCTTGGCTCCGTCGCAACCCTGCCGGCCAAGCGGCTCGGCTTCCTGGTCCACAAACTGCGCCGCCACGACCTGTTGCGCGATCTGGTCGCCGGGCTGTTCGTGGGCGCGCCGATGGCCGTGTTCGGGATGGCAATGTCGCTCTGGGTCGAAGATGGCGGGATTCCGTGGGTCTCGGCGCTCTCGGCGTTGATCGCGATCACCCTGATCGCCTCGTTGCTCAAGCGGCGGCGGCTGGTGACGCTGGTGGCGACGCAGGTGCCGTGCTGGGCGGCGGTGGCGATGGCGCATCCGGCGCTAGAGAGCCTGCTGGCGCTGACCGCGGTCACGCCCGTCGCGCTGCTGGTCAGCCGTCAGGAGGCCAAGATCGAGCGCGAGCAGAGCGAGGCCGAGAGCACTGCCCAGCGGATCGCGCGCCGCGCTGAAGACATTCTCCATGACTACGAGCAGACCCGTCAGGGCTGGTTCTGGGAAACCGACCGCCGTGGGATACTGGTCTATCTCTCGCAGCCGGTCGCCGACGTACTCGGCAAGCCGCTGGGCCAGCTCCTCGGCCGGTCGCTCAGCGATTTGTTCTCCCTGCGCGAAGGCGACCAGGACAATGAGCGGACGCTGGCGTTCCACTTCTCCGCGCGTTCGGCCTTCGCCGAGCTCGCGGTGCGCGCGGCGGCGCCGGGGGAGCCACGCTGGTGGTCAATCAGCGGCCGCCCGATCTACGACGAGTTCCACAACTATGTCGGCTTCCGAGGCTCGGGAACCGATCTCACCGAGAAGAAGCGCAGTGAAGAACATGCCTCGCGCCTGGCGCACTATGATCTTCTGACCGGCCTCGCGAACCGCCTCCAGATGAGCCAGACGCTGGAGAAGATACTCAACGCACCGCAGGAGCAGCATCGCAATTGCTGCGTGTTCCTGCTTGATCTCGACCGCTTCAAGCAGGTCAACGATACGATGGGTCATCCCGCGGGCGACGCCCTGCTCAAGCAGGTGGGTCAGCGGCTCAGCCGCACTGTGGGCGAGATGGGGATGGTCGGGCGGCTCGGCGGCGACGAGTTCCAGATCGTCGTGCCGGGTCGGATTGAGCGCGAGCGGCTCGGGCACCTGGCGCGCGAGGTCATCCACGCGTTGTCGCAGCCGTATACCATCGAGGGCCAGGGCGTGGTCATCGGCGCCTCGATCGGCATCGCGCTCTCGCCCGACAACGGAGTCACCAACGAGGCGCTGATCCGCAACGCTGACCTTGCGCTCTATGCAGCGAAGGACGGCGGCCGCGGACGCTATCATTTCTACGCCAGTGACCTCCACCGCCAGGCCGAGGAACGCTCGCAGCTCGAGCAGGACTTGCGCGACGCGGTCCATAACGGGGATCTCGAGCTGTATTACCAGCCGGTGGTGCACGCCGCGACCGAGCAGATCGCCGGCTTCGAGGCGCTAATGCGCTGGAACCATCCCCTCAAGGGCTGGCTATCGCCGACCAAGTTCATCGCTATCGCCGAGGACTCCGGGCTGATCGAGACGATCGGCGAATGGGCGTTGCGCACCGCGTGCAACGATCTCGCGCGGTGGCCGGAGGAAGTGCGCGTGGCGGTCAATGTCTCGCCGCTGCAATTCGCCAACAAATCCCTACCGGCGGTGGTCACCAGCGCCCTCGCGCAGGCAGGGGTCACGCCGTCCCGTCTCGAGCTCGAGATAACCGAGAGCGTGTTCCTCAACGACGACGAGGGCACGGACGCGATGTTCGCGGCGCTCAAGCGGGTCGGGGTGCGCCTGGCGCTGGACGACTTCGGAACCGGCTATTCGTCGCTCGGCTATCTGAAGAAAGCGCCGTTCGACAAGATCAAGATCGACCAGAGCTTCGTGCGCGGTGCGACCCAGCCGGGCAGCCGAAACGGCGCGATCATCGCCTCGATCACCAGCCTCGCGCACGCGCTTGGGATGGACACCACCGCGGAGGGAGTCGAGACGCTCGATGAGCTCGATCTCGTGCGCCTGCACGGCTGCAGCCACATCCAGGGCTACATCTACGACCGTCCGTTGTCCGCCGCTGCGGCGACCGAGCGGCTGGAAACCGGCCTCACCGCGGTCGCGCAGGGCCCGCGCTCGGCGCGTGCGGCGCGGCAAACAATGCTGCGCCGCGTCCTGCTCGAGAACGGCGGCCAGACCTACAACGGCACGATCCGCAACATCTCCGCCGGCGGAGCGATGATCGAAGGGCTGTGGAACGTGCCGCTTGGCACGATCTTCACCGTCACCATCTCCGAAGGCCATCGGGTGACCGTCACCGCGCGCTGGTGTGCGGGCGACCGCATGGGCGTCGAGTTCGCCCGTCCGCTGGAGTGGGACGCAAGCGGGCGCTTCGTCGCCGTGCAGGGCAAGGCGCCCGAGCCGGTTGTGCGTCCGCAGCTGCGACAGGCGGGGTGACACGGTTTACGACGGATTCGGCGTAGCTCTTAACCGATCGGAAAGGCTCTTCCTTTACTTCTCCGGTCGGTTTGAACGGAGCGGGGCGAAAGCCGCCGACCTGGTGGAGGTATTGGCTTCACGTCATGCGCGGATTGTTCAAATCTGGAGGAGCCGGCAAGGCTGCCGCCGACGGCGCGCTGGGCCAAGACGCGCAGCGGCGCCTGGCGCTGCTCGAGGATTTCGAGAGCGCGGGCCTGGGCTGGTTCTGGGCCAGCGATGCCGAAGGGCATTTCATCTACATCTCGGAGTCCGCGGCGACGGCGATCGGCATGACCGTTCCCGATATCGCGGGCATGGCGGTCGGCACCCTGTTCGTCCCCGACCAGGACGATGAAGGCGGGCGCACCGCGCGCACGCTGCCGTTCCTCCTGCGCGCGCGCAATTCGATCAACGACCTTGTGGTGCGCGCTGGCGACCAGGAGCGCGAGACGTGGTGGTCGATCACCGCGCGCCCGCACTTTGACGCTGACGGCGAGTTCGAGGGCTACCGGGGCAGCGCCAAGGACGTCACCAGCAGCTACCAGCAGCAGAAGGATGCCTCGCGCCTCGCCCAGTACGATTCGCTCACCGGACTTTCGAACCGTCACCGGATGTCGAAGCGGCTGAACGCCATCCTCACGGCTTATCAGGCCGCCAAGCGCAGTTGCGCGCTGGTGATGCTCGATCTGGACCGCTTCAAGCAGGTCAACGACACGCTTGGCCACCCGGCCGGCGACGAGCTGCTGAAGCAGGTGGCCCAGCGCCTTGAGCGGATCGTCGAAAAAGGCGGCGAGATCGGCCGGCTCGGAGGTGATGAGTTCCAGATCATCCTTCCCGATATCGATGACCGCGGGAAGCTGGGGGAGATTGCCGCGCGCATCATCCAGATGATCTCGCAGCCCTATTCGATCGAGGGCAGCCGCGCGGTCATCGGCACCTCAGTCGGTGTCGCCATCGCGCCATATGACGGGATCACCTGCGACGAACTGGTCAAGGCCGCCGACCTTGCGCTCTACGCCGCGAAAGGCGACGGGCGCGGTCAGTATCGCTTCTATTCGAGCGAGCTCAAGGACAGCGCGCAGGAACGCCGCGAGATCGAGGAAGACCTGCGCGATGCGCTGTCACGCGGCGAATTGCGCATGCATTACCAGCCGATCGTGCGGGCGAGCGACAATGTCGTCTCGGGCTTCGAGGCGCTGATGCGCTGGAATCATCCCGAGCGCGGGCAGATCAACCCGTCCGAATTCATTCCCATCGCCGAGGAAACCAACCTCATCGCCCAGCTCGGTGAATGGGCCATCCGCCAGGCATGCGAGGACGCGGCTGAGTGGCCCGTCAACTTGCGGGTGGCGGTCAACGTATCGGCCAACCAGTTCTCGGCCGAAGCGCTGCCGGCGATCGTCGCCAGCGCGCTCGCCCACTCGGGCCTCGCGCCCAACCGGCTGGAGCTCGAGATCACCGAGAGCGTGTTTATGGGCGACGCTGCCGCGGTCGATTCGATGTTCGAGAAGCTCAAGGCACTCGATGTGCGGCTGGCGCTCGATGATTTCGGCACCGGCTATTCCTCGCTCGGTTATTTGCGCAAGGCGCCGTTCGACAAGATCAAGATCGACCAGACTTTCGTGCGCGGCAGCACCGAGCCGGACAATTCGAACTCGGCAATCATCGCCGCGATCGTCAGCCTGGCCGAGGCGTTGGGGATGGAGACGACCGCTGAAGGCGTCGAGGCGATGGACGAGCTGGA
>CAYNXB010000129.1:0-4625 GCA_964401045.1 uncultured Sphingomonadaceae bacterium
ATGGTGCCGCTTACTGGACTCGAACCAGTGACCCCCTCATTACGAATGAGGTGCTCTACCAACTGAGCTAAAGCGGCACTAGCGCGCGCCCTTATCGGGCTTGGACGCGTCTCGCAACCGTTCCCGGCTACAACTTTTCGCAACGTCCGCGAAATCCCGCGGACGCGGCGACGTGCTCGTTTTACACTTTTGTGAGAATGGTTCGCAATAGCATTGACTCCATTGATTCGTTTGCATACCGCGGCCCGACAACACGATCAGGGGTATCATGAGCTACGACAATCGCCGTTCCACCCGCGCTCCGGCTTTCCTGGCCGTCGCCTGCGTCGGTTTCCTCGCGACCGGGCCCGCGATGGCCGAGGATCTCGACGACAGCCCGGGCGTGAGCGCGGACCAGATTCTCGTCGAAGGCGCGCGCGACCGCGAGGAGATCGCAAGCACGAAGGCGACCGCGCCGCTGCTCGATACCCCGCAGACGGTGACCGTGGTCAGCGATCAGGTGATCAAGAAGCAGAACCTGCTGACGCTGCGCGATGCGCTGGCGACGATTCCCGGCATCACCTTCGGCGCGGGCGAAGGCGGCGGCGGCTATGGCGATTCGATCAACCTGCGCGGCTATTCCGCGAACAACGACATCACCCTCGATGGCGTGCGCGACAGCGCGCAGTACAGCCGCACCGACCCGTTCAACCTGCAGCAGATAGAGGTCTACAACGGCGCCAATTCGGTGTTCAACGGGTCGGGCTCAGTCGGCGGCACGATCAACCTCGTGTCGAAGACGCCCCGTGCGGAGGACCTGACGATCGTTCAGGCCGCCGCCGGCACCGAGGACTATTTCCGCGGGGCCGCCGACATAAACCAGCGCGTGGCGGACAACCTCGCCGTGCGCCTCAACGCGGTCTATCACCGCAACGACGTGCCGGGCCGTGACGTTGAGCAGTACGAGCGCTGGGGTGTCGCCCCCTCGGCGTCCGTCGGCTTGGACGGGCCTACGCGGGTTACGCTCGCCTACGTCCATCAGGAAGACGACAACGTTCCGGTCTATGGCGTTCCCTACTTCAAAAGCCTGGTGAATGACGGACCGCTGCCGGGCGTCGATCCAAGCGACTACTTCGGTTACCGCAATCTCGACCGGCAGAAGACCAACATCGACCGGGTCACGCTGACCTTGCGCCACGCGTTCTCGGATTCGGTCAGCTTCAACAACCTCACGCGCTGGCAGCGCGTCGACCAGTACAGCCAGACAAGCGCGCCGCAGGGCACGTTCTGCCTCACTGCCACCGGACTCCAGCCAGTCGGCGCGGCCGGCAACGCCACCATCGGGATCGCCTGCCCCGCCTCGCTCGCGCCGGGCTTCTACGCCCCCTCCGGCCCGCGCGGGCTGATCCGCGACCAGTCGAATGAGCTGTTCGTCAACCAGGCCGACCTGCGGGTGGTGACCGAAACCGGATCGCTCAAGAACACCCTGGTGGTAGGCGGCGCGCTGGCTTGGGAAGACTATGCGATTACCACCGCCCAGCTAGTGCGCAATCCGGACGGCTCGGCCTACACTTCGATCCCCCCGATCGAGATCACCAATCCCGACACCGTCTACACCGGGCCGATCAACCGGACCGTGACCGCGCGTTCGGACGCCGATTCGCGCAACGCCGCGGTCTACGCGTTCGACACGCTGGAGCTCGGCATCGTCGAGCTCAACGCCGGGATCCGGTGGGAAAGCAACAAGGCCACCTTCCGCAACCTTGCGCTCGCGACCTACCCGCCGGGCACGACTCCGCTCGCGCCGGCCCAGCTTGCCCCGCAAACGAGCGACGAGAAGCTATTCTCGTATCGCTTCGGCGCGGTGATCAAGCCGACGCCGGACGTCAGCCTCTACGCCGCCTACGGCAATTCAAAGACGCCGTCGTCGGCCACAGTTCGTCTCGGTTGCGGCACGATGGCGGCGCCGGGTGCGGCCGACCCCTGCGCGACCGCGCCCGAAACCGGGCGCAACTACGAGGTCGGCGCCAAGGCGGACCTGCTCGGCCGCAAGCTGCAGCTGACCGCCGCCTTGTTCCGCAACGAGCGGAGCAACTTCCGCGTGGCGTCGAACGATCCCTCGCAGCCCGCATCGCTGCAAGTGCTGGACGGCCGCGCGCGGGTTGACGGCATCGCGCTCGGCGCCAGCGGCGCGGTCACGCCGCGCCTGACGATCTTCGCCAACTACACCTACCTCGATAGCGAAGTGCTGCAGAGCGTGTCGGACTTCTGCCTGGAAACGCCGGGCGCCAGGGGATGCTCGAACAGCGGCACGGTCCCCGATGTGCAGGCGGGCCAGGAAGTGCTGCAGACCCCGCGCCATGCCGGAAGCCTGTTCGCCACCTACCGCCTGCCGTTCGGGCTCGAGGTCGGCTACGGCTTCACATACCAGGGCAGCTTCGCGCTCAACAACCGGGTGCTCGCCGGCGGAGTGGCGACGCCGCAGTTCCGTTCGGACGATTACCTCGTCCACCGGCTCTTCGTATCGTACCCGATCACGGAGCGGCTGACCGCGCAGCTCAACGTCCAGAACCTCACGGACGAGCACTACTACACGTCGATCCGCAACAACTTGAATGCCACCAGCGGGGCCATCAGCGGTGGGTGGGCAGTGCCCGGCGAGGCGCGCTCGGCCGTGGCGAGCCTGTTCTACAGCTTTTGAGGCAAATGTGGGTTAGGCAGGCGCGATGCTGATCGCGATTCCCCGGGTGCTCGACGATGACGGCGTCGCCAGCTTGCGCGCCGTCATCGACCGCGGAGAATGGGTTGACGGCAACGTCACCTCGGGACCGCAAGCCGCGCTCGCCAAACGCAACGAGCAGCTCGCCGAAAGCTCGCACGAAGCGCGCGAAGGCGGCGGCATGGTGCTCGACGCGCTCGGGCGTACACCGCTGTTCATCGCGGCCGCATTGCCGCTGAAGATCTTCCCGCCGCTGTTCAACCGTTACGAAGGCGGCCACGAATTCGCGACCCATGTCGACAATGCAGTGCGCATTCAGCGGGGAAGCGAGTTCCGCGTGCGCAGCGACCTGTCGGCGACGCTGTTCCTCGCCGACCCTGATAGTTACGAAGGCGGAGAGCTGCTGATCGAAGGCCAGTTCGGCGCGCAATCGGTCAAGCTGCCGGCGGGCGATCTGGTGCTCTATCCATCATCGAGCCTGCACCGGGTCACCCCGGTCACCAAAGGTACGCGGGTGGCGAGCTTCTTCTGGATCCAGTCCATGGTGCGCGACGACGGCGCGCGGCGGACGCTGTTCGAGCTCGACCAGGCGGTGCAACGGCTCGCCGGGCAACTTGGCCAGGGCGACCAGTCTGTGGTCGAGCTGACCGGGGTGTATCACAACCTGCTTCGGCGGTGGGCCGACTCCTGAATTCGGCAGCGGCTGCTAATCATTCTCAATAGTTGCAATGGCCGGATTCGCGGCTAGACCGGTGAGAGACAACGCCGCGAAGGGGCCGCGAATTGCCGAAAACCTCCAAGAAGCAACTGCGCATTCTGTGGCTACAGGTCCACAAGTGGATCGGGCTGCTGCTCGCCGTGCTGATCATCCCGATCTCCGTCAGCGGATCGGCGCTGGTATGGGACGAATGGCTCGGCGCCCGGATCGAACCGCAGCGCTTCGAGGTTCTCGGGCAGACGGATATGGCTCCGTCAGCCTACGCGGCTGCAGCCTCCGCTACGCTCAAGGGGCAGGAGCGTCTGACTACGTTGCGCTTCAATACCGAGGGCAAGCCGGTCATCGCGATCGCGCAGGCGCCTGCCAAGGGTGAAGGCCGCTCTGAACGGACCAACATCTGGCTCGACCCGCGCGATGCTTCGGTGATCGATCGCGCGTCGGCCAACGCCGGTCCGCTGCGGGTGCTCCATCGGCTTCACGGCAGCATGCTGGTGCCAGGTGGCTGGGGCCGGCCGCTAGTCGGCTGGGTCGGCGTGTTCATGTTCGTCTCGTGCCTGACCGGGATCTGGCTGTGGTGGCCGCTGAGCGGAGATATTCGTTCAGGCTTCAGGTGGAAGCGCCGCAACACGCTCAACGCAAACCTGCACTACTTCACCGGCTTCTGGATTCTGGTCCCGCTGGCGATGCTCTCGTTCACCGGCGCATGGATCAGCTTTCCCAAGGTGTTCAGCGCGTTCGAATCGAGCGTCCCGCGCGGCCCCGGAGGACCCGGGGGACTCGGCGGAGGAGCGCAGCCGCTCACTACGCCCCACACCTCGATCGATGCGGCGCTGGCGGCGGCCTCGCCGCTGGCGAAAGGCCCATTGCTCAGCATCGGCTGGCCCACCGACCGCAAGGCCGAATGGACCTTACAGTTCGACACCGGTGGCCCGCCGGCCGAGGTCAAGGTGGCCGATGCGGATGCGAGCGCCATTCCGCCCGAACCGCCGCGGCCGGAAATGCTCGCCCGCACGATGCGCCGCTGGCACGATGGCACGGATATGGGCCCGGTGTGGCAGACGGTGATCTTCCTCGGCGGGATCATTCCGGCCCTGCTGTCGATCACCGGCATCATCATCTGGTGGCGCGCGCGCAGCAAGCGCCGCTCGCGCCCGCAACGCGCGACCGCGGCAGTCTAGGAACGAGCTAAAAGGGTGGAGGCCCGAGCCG
>CAYNXB010000130.1:0-3024 GCA_964401045.1 uncultured Sphingomonadaceae bacterium
CCGCCACGCAGGCTCTTGGCCTTGCCGATGGTCGAGACGGTGACGTCGATCCGCTGGCCGGGCTTGGCGAACGCCGGCAGATCGGCGGTGATCATCACCGCTGCAGCGTTTTTGAGGCCGGGGCTGACGCCCGGCGGGAGCTGCAAGCCGAAGCGGCCGGAGACGCCGCGCATCGCCTGGGTCAGGTATTCGAGATTGTCGTCACCCGTCCCGTCGAGGCCGACGACGATGCCATAGCCGGTCAACTGGTTCGTTCGCACGCCCTGGAACGCCCCGATATCGCGGATGCGTTCGGCTTGTGCGGGCACGGGCATCGCCGCGCCCAGGAGGGCGACGATGGCAGCAAGGATGGTGAAGGTGCGCGACATTGGTTCTCTCGCTTAGAAAGGCGTGACCATGTTGAAGAAGCGGCTGAGCCACCCTTCGCGGCTGGCGCGCTGGATCGAGCCGTTGCCCGAATAGATAATCCGGGCATCGGCCACGCGGGTCGAATAGATGCGATTGTCCTGGTCGATGTCCGTCAGGCGGACGATGCCGGCGAACTGGACCCATTCCTTGCCCTGGCTCAGCTCGAGCAGCTTCTGGCCCTGCACCAGCGCGGTGCCGTTGGGATAGACCTGCGCGATCGTTACCGAGAGCGAGCCCGACAGGCTGCTCGCCTGCGATGCGTTGCCCTGGCCCTTGAAGTTGCTGTTCCCGCCGGCGGTGAGCGCCTCGGGGTTGAGGAAGCTGAACGGACCCGAAGCCGGCGGCGTCAGGCTGATGCCGCCGTCGCGATCGGTCTGCGATGCGCTCGACTTGGAGGTCTTGGTCGATTCCACCAGCATGATCATCACCGGATCGCCGACCGCGCTGGCGCGGTTGCCGACGTGCAGCGGGGCATAGCCGTTGGCGACCTGGAAGATGCTCCCGTTGGCCGGCTGGTGGGGTGCGAACCCCGGCATCGGCGGCGGCGGCAGGCTCGCCTGGAAGCCGGCCGCGGGCTGGTTGCCGCCGCAGCCGGAGACGAGACTGCCGAGCGTGGCGACGGCGAGAAGGAGTGAGAGCTTGTTCATGGTCATATCGTCTGGTTTGCGTTCTTGAGCATCTCGTCGACGGCCGAGATCATCTTCGAGTTGATCTCGTAGGCGCGCTGGCATTCGATCATGTCGACCAGCTCCTCGACGACGTTGACGTTCGACCCTTCGAGCATGCCCTGGCGGATGCCGCCGCGGCCGGCTTCGCCCGGCGCGCCGAGCTGCGCCTGGCCGCTCGCGCCGGTTTCCAGCAGGAAGTTGTCGCCGGTGGCCTGGAGGCCCGCCGGGTTGGTGAAGGAAGCGGTCTGGATCTGGCCGAGCTCGGTGGGTTCACCGCCTTGCGCGGTGGTCGCCGATACAGTGCCGTCCGGGGCCACGGTGATCGTCTGCGCATCCTCGGGAATGGTGATCCCGGGCTGCACGCGATAACCCTGCACGGTCACCAGCTCGCCTTGCGCGGAGCGGGTGAAGTTACCCGCGCGGGTGTAGCCGAGCTGGCCGCCCGGCAATTCGACCTGGAAGTAGCCCTCCCCGTCGAGCGCGAGATCGAGCGCGTTGCCAGTGTTGTTCATCGTCCCCTGCGTCACGATGCGGCTGGTCGACTGGACCGCCACGCCGGTGCCGAGGTTGAGCCCGGTGGCATAAGTCGTTTCGTTGCTCGACTGCTGCCCGGCGACGCGCTGGTTCTGATAGGCCAGCGTGGCGAAGTTGGCACGGTCGCGCTTGAAGCCGGTGGTGCCCACGTTGGCGAGGTTGTTCGCGATCACGCGCATGCGCGTGTCCTGCGCCTCGAGCCCCGTACGGGCCACCTGGAGTGCGGAATTAGGCATTGGTCAGTCTCCTGGGTGGAAAATTCAGAGCCGCATCAGGCCGGCGCCGGCCTCATCGATTTCCTTGGCGCTGGCGATGAGCTTGGTGCGCATGTCGAACAGGCGCTGGGCATCGACCATCTGGACAAGGATCGCGGTGACATCGACGTTCGACTGCTCGAGCGCGCCGGACTGCACTTTGGCTTCCTCGTCGGTCGGCAGCACGCCGCCGCCGCGCACGCGGAACAGCCCGTCCTGACCCTTGACGATCGGGCTACCCTGCCAGCTCGCCAGCTTGATCTTGTCGACTGCGGTGGCCGGCGCGTCCGGATTGGCCGGATCGGCCACCATCACGCTGCCATCGGGCGAGATCGAAACGTTGCTGCCCGGCGGCAGCGTGATCGGGCCGCCGGCCCCCATCACCGGGCGATCATCGCCGTTGACGAGCAGGCCGCTCGGGGAAACCGACAGGTCGCCGCGGCGAGTGTAGGCTTCCGAACCGTCGTTGGCCTGGACCGTGAGCAGCGCATCGCCGGCGATGGCGACGTCGAGCGCACGGCCCGTTTCGACAGTGGAACCGGCCGACATGTCCGCGCCCGAAACGCCCGTGCTCACCATCGTGCGCACGTCCAGCGTATCGTCGCTGCGAACCGGCACGGGGGTGGAATCGAACGTCTCGGCCCGAAAGCCGATCGTCTGCGCGTTCGCCAGATTGCTGGCGATCGCGCCCTGCCGGATCATCGAATCCGCCATCCCCGAAACCGCGGTGTATATCAGCCGGTCCATGACGATCAGGTCCGCAGGTTGATCACGGTTTGCGAGATCTGGGTCGCGGTATCGATCGCCTTGGCGTTGGCCTGGAAGTTCCGCTGCGCGGTGATCAGGCTGACGAGTTCCTCCGCGATATCGACGTTCGACCGCTCGAGCGCGCCCGACGAGAAGTAGCCGTAGCGCCCTTCGCCCGGGTTGCCGTAGGACGCGGCGCCGGACATGCCGCTCGCCTGCCAGTTCGACGAGCCGACCTGCTTGAGGCCGGTGGGCGAGATGAACGTCGCGAGCGCGATCTTCCCGATCACCGTGGTCGAGCCATCGGCGTAGGACGCGGTGACGTTGCCATCGCTGCCGATCGTCACGCCGGCGAACTCCGCGCCGGTCGCGTTCGTTTCGGGGATCAGCAAGTCGCCGGGGGTGTTCGAGGT
>CAYNXB010000130.1:3124-4610 GCA_964401045.1 uncultured Sphingomonadaceae bacterium
CCGGCGACCACGTCCGCGAACTGGGTGCGGCTCTTCTTGAAGCCGGTGGTTTCGACGTTGGCGATGTTGTGGGCGATGACGCCGAGATCGGTCTGGGCGTTCTTCATCCCGTTCAGGGAAGTGTAAAAGGACATCTCAAGTCTCCTTTGGGTAAATTCAGGATGCGGTTTCGGTGGGTGCGGTCGTGTCCGCGGCCTGTTGCTGCGCGATCAGTGCATCGAGCTTGTCGGAAATCGACTTCAGCGTGTCGCCCATCTCGCTGACCCCGGCGAGCTGCGAGAACTGCGCCATCTGGGCCAGCATCTGGCTGTTATCCATCGGGTCGAACGGGTCCTGCATCTGCATCTGCGTCGTCATGAGCTTGAGGAAATCCCCTTGCCCAAGCGCGGCGAGCCCGGTCTTCTTCGGGCTCTCCGCTGACGGCTGTTGCGTGCTGGCTACGGAAGATACGGTCATTTCATCCTCATCGTTTCGAGCATCAGTTGCTTGGCGGTCTGCAGCGCCTCGACCATGTTCTGGTACTGGCGGGCGCTCTCGAGCATCTCGACCATCTCGGCGTTCTCATCGACCGGGGCCTCGAACACGTTGCCGTCTTCGTCGGCGATCGGGTTGCCCGGATCGTAGCGTTTCAGGGGTGCGGCCTCGCTGCGCTGGATGCCGGCGACGCGCACGGTCGCGAGGTTGCCCGACTGGTCGAGTTCCTGCGCGAACACCGGGCGCATCGGGCGATAGGCCTCGGCCTCGCTGCCGGTCACGCTGCCCGCGTTGGCGAGATTGGACGCCGCGGCGTTCATCCGCACCAGCTGGGCGGACATGGCGCGCTGGGCGACGTCGAACAGGTTCATCTGGCCGGGCATCGTCAATCGCCCTTCATCGCCCGGGTCAGGGTATCGACCCGGCCGCGGATAAAGGAGAGAGTGGCCGAATAGCCGACGGCGTTTTCCGCAAAGGCGGTCTGCTCGGTCCCCATCTCGACGGTGTTGCCGTCGAGGCTAGGCATCACCGGCACGCGATAGAGCGTGGCACCGGCGGCCGCGTTGTCGATGTCGGCGCCGCCGGTCTGCGCCTTGAGCGCAGCCGCGAAGTCGATGTCGCGCGCCTTGTATCCAGGCGTGCTGGCATTGGCGATGTTCGACGCGATCAGCCCCATGCGCTGTGAACGCAGTTCGAGGGCCGCCGCGTGAATTCCGAAAATGCTCTCGCTCATCGGGTTGCTCCAATCATGCGCATGCTTGAAGCAAGGGGTGTGCCAACCGGCCGAGTTTAAGATTTTTCAACCGGTTACCTACGAAACAGCCCCTAACGGCAGCGCGTGGCAAGGCGGCAAAACACGGCAAGCGCTTGCCGGTCGGCGGCAAGGATTCGCCGGAAATTTGCCTCCCACCCCTGAAAATCCCCGGCAGCGGCCGTTCTTTCACTGCGAAAGGACGGGGCGCATGAATTACCTGATCTTGCTGGATGGGCCTTCCGCGGCGATCGTGCTCGG
>CAYNXB010000131.1:0-4604 GCA_964401045.1 uncultured Sphingomonadaceae bacterium
CACCGGAACCTGGGATCACGCGCTGCCGAACTGATAGAAGGCGCGCAGCAGCCGTGACGGGTCGGAGATCCTTTCGAGGCACTTTTCTCACATGATCGGCTTGATTCTCGTCACCCACGGCCGTCTGGCCGAGGAATTCATTCACGCGATGGAGCATGTCGTCGGCCAGCAGGACGCGATCGTCGCGGTGTGCATCGGGCCGAACGACGACATGGAGGTGCGCCGGTCGGAAATCCGCAAGGCGATCCGCGCGGTCGATACCGGCGAAGGTGCAATCATCCTCACCGACCTGTTCGGCGGTACGCCGTCGAACCTGGCGATATCGCTGCTCAAGGCCGGCCAGGTGGAAGTGCTCGCCGGGATCAACCTGCCGATGCTGATCCGCCTCGCCACCGCGCGCAAGTCGATGACTATCATGGCCGCGGTCGCCGCAGCGCGCGATGCGGGCCGCAACTATATAACCATCGCTTCGGAATTCCTGGGCCAGGAAGCATAACCGCAAGCTTAGAACAGGGAGAGACGCGGGTGGGGCAAGCCGCGCGCCAGACAGTCGAGATTACCAACCGGCGCGGGCTGCACGCGCGCGCGAGCGCCAAGTTCGTCGCTGCCGTGAGCCAGCTCGGCGGCTGCGACGTGCGCGTCGCCAAAGACGGGAATGACGCCGCGGGCGGTTCGATCCTGGGCCTGATGATGCTCGGCGCGGCCAAGGGCGACACGATCGAGATCGTCGTCACCGGCAGCGAGGCCGAAACACGGCTGAAGGAGCTCGTCGAGCTGGTGAGCGGCGGGTTCGGCGAAGATTAGGGCAAGGATCGTGCGCCGCCAGATCACCGGCTTTTCCAATCCCACCGTCAAATACCTGCGCTCGCTGCGGGAGAAGAAGCACCGCAAGCGTGAGCGGCGCTTCCTCGCCGAGGGGTTGCGGCTGCTGACCGACGCGCGCGAAAGCGGCCGCCTGCCTGAAATGCTCGTGCTGTCGAGCGCGCGCGAAGCGCATCCGCTGCTCGATGCGATCGAGGCGGATGTTGCGGCGGCCGGCGGTGAAGTGATCGAGACGACGCCGGAGATCCTCGCGCGCATCACCGGCAAGGACAATCCCCAGGCGGTGACGGGCGCGTTCGTCGAATGGGACACCGGCCTCGACACGCTCGATCGCGCCGCGGCGCCGATCTGGCTGGTGGCGCAGGCCCTGCGCGACCCCGGCAACCTCGGCACAATGTTGCGCACCGGCGACGCGGTCGGCGCGGGCGGGCTGATCCTGATCGACGACTGCGCCGATCCGTTCTCGGTCGAAGCCGTGCGCGCGAGCATGGGCGCGCTGTTTACGCAAACCATCGCCCAGGCGAAATGGGACGAGTTCCTGCCATGGCTGCGGACGGGAGAAGGCCAGCTCATCGCCGCCAGCCTGCGCGATGCCCAGCCCTATCGCGGCGCGCCTTACCGGGCGCCGTGTTTCATCCTCGTCGGCAACGAATCGCGCGGCCTGCCGCAAGCGTACGAGGATGCGTGCGACCTTCGCGTGACGATGCCGATGCGCGGCCGGGCCGATAGCCTCAACGCCGCGATTGCAGGCGCAGTGCTGGCGTACGAAGTGCTGGCCACGCTGGAGGGCTAATCCCCCGCCACGAGGCTGGTTATCCGCCACCGCCCGTTGCGGCTCGACGCGCTCAGGCGATAGTCGATCACGCTCCTCAGTTTGGCCGTTTCGATATAGCCTTCCTTCTCACCGAACTTAACGTGCTGGTACGGCTGTTCGGTCTTGAGGCCGTCGATCAGTTCGACTGCGTCCCAATCGATCATCGCGAGTTGCTGCGATTTCGGGTCGGGCCCGAGCAGCAGCGGCACTTCCTCACCAGTGACGATCATCGCCTTGTACGGATCGAGCGGAATGTTCTGCTCGAAATACCACGGCAGGGTGATGCCCCCCTGATCGTTCTCGGCGCAACCGAGCGAGAGCAGCGCCTCGAGTTCGCCCCACAGCTTGCCATCGGCATTGTCGAGGCGGGTGACCAGCTCGGCGCGGCCGGAGCCGTCGCCGAAATCGAGTTTCACGTCATCAGCGGAAAGCGCCGCCACCCCCTCTGAATCGCGGGCTTCGATCGCGAGCGCGAGACGCTGGCGGAACAAGTCGGCGCCTTCGACCGCGCCGCAATCGTCGCGCGGGGCATACTTGCCGTCAGCCAGCGCCGGTGTCGGCGTGGCGTCGCCAACGATCTTCTGGGCGGTTTCGGCGACGTCGTCGGCCGGCGCATCGCGTTGGCTGCAGGCAGCAAGCAGCAACATTGCAGCCAGGCCGATTGCTTTCATCCCGTACTCCCATTTATTGTGCCTACGCCCCGTTCAACCGGGGCCGTCAAGGCCGGTTCCATGCGTCCGTGCGGCAGGCCGCCTTAAGCTTGCCTGTATCGGACTTGCACTGAAGCGTCCCCCCCGGCAAGAAATGCGGGCCAAAATCCCACAGCAGGAAGCAGATGATGTTCAGGCCGCGATTCGCCCCGAAACCCGCCTGGGCCGCGCTCTCGCTGGCGCTGCTCGCGATCCCCGCGGCGGCGCAGGCGCCCGAGCTTTCCGCACCTGCGTGGACGGTCGACAAGGCCCAGTCGCGCCTCGGCTTCACCGCCAACGCCGACGGGGAAAACTTCGGCGGCCAGTTCAAGAGCTGGGACGCGCAGATCAACTTTGACCCGGCGAACCTCAGCGCCAGCGCGGCCAGCGTGACGGTGGGGCTCGGCAGCGTCGAGACGGAAAATTCGAACGAAGGCGGCGCGCTGCAGAGCGATTCATGGTTCGCCACCGCGACGTTCCCGAACGCCACGTTCAAGACCACCGCGATCCGCGCCGAAGGCAGCGGCTATGTCGCCGATGGCACGCTGACGATCCGCGACAAGTCGCAGCCGGTGAGCCTGCCGTTCGACCTCTCCGTCGAAGGTGACGTGGCGAAGATGAAGGGCGCGGTGAAGATCGACCGCAAAGCGTTCGGATTGGGCGTAGGCACCTGGCAGGATGGACACATCGCGCCCGAGGTGACGATTGAAGTCTCCGTCACCGCAAAGAAGGCGTAACCGACGCTACTCGGCGGCTTCGGCCGTCTCATCGTCGTCGGCCGCCGTGTAGCGCGGTGCGCTTTCGACCAGCGGCACATCCTCCGCCTCGCGCCGGCCGGTCTCGATGCCCTTTTCCTTGAGCTTGCGGGCGGCCGAGATCACGTTGCGCTCATAGCTGCCAACGAACTTGTTGTAGTTGCCGACCGCGGTTTCGAGCCCCGAGCCGACACGCTTGAGGTGCTCGCTGGCGACGGCGATTCGGTCATACAGCTCGGTCGCCAGGTTGCCGATCGCACGCGCCTCCTGGGCCAGCGAATCCTGCCGCCAGACTTGCGCCACCGTGCGCGCGATGGCGACGAGATTGGTCGGCGTTGCCAGCAGCACGCGGCGCTCGAACGCGAAATCCCACAGCGCCGGATCGTGTTCGAGCGCGGCGGCGACGAAGTGCTCCCCCGGCACGAACATCACCACGTAATCGGGCGCATCCTCGAACTGGCTCTGGTAGCTCTTGGCGCCGAGCGTCTGGACGTGGTTGCGCATCGATTTCGCGTGCTCGTCGAGCGACAGCTTGCGTATCGCGTCATCATTCGCCTCGAATGCCTGCTGGTAGGCGTTCAATGAAACCTTGGCGTCGATTACCAGCACTTTGCCGCCGGGAATGCGCACGATCGCATCGGGCCGCAGTCGGCCGGCCTCGGTATCGACCGACTGCTCGAGGAAAAAGTCGGTGTGCTCGGCCAGCCCGCATTGCTCGAGCACGTTCTGCAACGCGCGTTCGCCCCAGCGCCCGCGTGCCTTGGGCGCATTGGTCAGGCTGTTCCCAAGCCGCGCGGCTTCGGCGCGGACCTGCTCCTGCCCCTCCCGCATCGACTGGATCAGGCCGGTCAGTTGGCCAAAGCTGTCGACGCGCTGCTTTTCGAGCGCCTCGACCTGGTCCTCGTAGCGCTTGAGCCGCTGGTTGACCGGCTCCAGCAGCGCCGCCACCGCCTCCTTGTTGGCCTTCTCGGTATTGCCGAACCGCTCGGCCGCTACCTTGAGGAAATCGTCCTGCGCTTTCGACAGTACTTCACCACCGGCGACCTTGAACTGCGCCAGCAAGTCCTCCCGCGCCTGCCTGAGGAGCTCGATCTGCTTGTCGAAGTTTTCGGCGTTGGCGCGGAGGGTGGCGTTCTCGATCCGCGCATCGGCCAGTTCCTTGACCGCAGTCTTGAACCCGGCCTCGTCCTGCGCACCCTTGCGCGATGCGACATACCAGCCCAGCACCACCCCGATGGCGAGCGCAACCAGCACAAACAGGATCAGCTGCGGGTCCATCATGTCCTCGAAAAGCGGAACGAAGCGCGAACCTAAACCGGCGAGGCTGGCGCCGCAAGCACTCCCGCACCGCTGTCCCCCGCGCGAAAGAATCACCCTTGAGGCGGCGGCACCTTTGCTTGTAAGAGCGGCAAGAATTCGGAACCGCGAAAAATTCGCGCTTGCGAAAAGAATTGAGAGGAGTCCTCCAGATGCCGACGGATATTGAGATAGCGCGCGAAGCGAAGATGAAGCCGATTGGTGAGA
>CAYNXB010000132.1:0-4571 GCA_964401045.1 uncultured Sphingomonadaceae bacterium
GGCGCTTGTTGACCATCATCAGCAGGCCGCGGCGCGAGTGGTTGTCCTTGTGGTGGCCCTTGAAATGCTCCGTCAGGTTGCGGATGCGCTCGGTGAGGATCGCGACCTGGACTTCCGGGCTGCCCGTGTCGTTTTCGTCACGGGCGTTGTCCTTGATGATTTCCTGCTTCTTCTCGGCGGTAACCGACATACTTTTCGTTCCTTACTCAGCGACATCAGGCAGATTGAAACCCCGGACGACCTTGGCCGTCCCGCCGGTGGATTCCATCAACGCCACGGGCACATCGTGCAGTCTGGCGAGGAAGAGCCCATCGGATTGGGGCATCCCGGAAAGGACCCGGCCCTGGCGGACCGCCTGCGCGCTTTCCGGATCGAGATTAAAGGCCGGGATGTCGTCCAGCCCCGCCTCGAGCGGCAGGAGGAGGTCTTCTAGGCGCGCGCCTCTAGCGATTCCGCCCAACTTGTCCAGCGAAATCGCCTGATTCTCGGTGAACGGACCGGCCTTCGTGCGCCTCAGATACGAGACATGGCCGACGGTGCCGAGCGCGCAGGCGATGTCGCGTGCGAGGGACCGTATATAGGTGCCCTTTGAGACGTTTGCGAGGAGCGTGACCTCTTCAAGCGAAGACGGCGCCTCGACAGGCCCAGGGCGAACAGTCAGCGAATGCACCGTCACCGCCCGCGCCTTCAACGCCACCGCCTCCCCAGCCCTCGCCAGGTCGTAAGCCCGCCTGCCCGCAACCTTTAGCGCCGAATACGCGGGCGGAATTTGCTCGATGGGGCCGGTGAAGCGCGGCAGCACGGCCTCGACCTCGGCGCGCGATGGCCGGTGCGGACTGATCGCGACCACCGCGCCCTCCGCATCGAGTGTCCCGGTTTCCTCCCCGAACGCGATCGTGAAGGCATAGACCTTGGTCGCGTCGAGCATTCGCCCCGCGAGCTTCGTCGCCTCACCGAGCGCGATCGGAAGCACCCCTTCGGCGAGCGGATCGAGCGTGCCGCCGTGGCCGATCTTCACCTTCGGATAGCCGCCCTCACGCAGCAGCCGCTTGACCGCCGCGACCGCTTGGGTCGAACCGAGCCCGCGCGGTTTGTCGAGCACGATCCAGCCGTGGGGAATCATTGAGAACCCGGCCAGGCGAGTTCACGTCCATGATCGCGGATAGCTGGCGGCCAATCGTGCGTGAAATGGTCGTAGCCGACACGATTGCCGGCGTAGAGCTCGCGCACCGCATCCTCGAACTTCGGCAAGTCCCCAGCGATCGCGGCGAGGAAACGATAGGCGGCGTCCTGGCAATCGCGCGGACTGCGGCCCTTCCGCAAGGCTTCCTCGACCAGCTTGCGCAACGTTGCGGAAGCACCGCCGCGTTGCCGCGCGAGCCATTCCCAGTGGCGCGGCAGCAGCGTGACTTCCTTCGCCTCGACGCCGAGCGCGGGCCGTCCGCGCGAGCGCGGTGGCGGCGACGTTTCGGGGCGAAGGTCGAGATCGACCTGCTTGCCAGTTTCATCATCGAACGCGAGCAGGTCGGAGGCCCGTTCGGGCGGCGACAGATCGCGCACAACGGGCACGACTTCTTCGGGCGCCCCGCGCGCAATCACCTCGCCCTTGAGGAAAACACTCACGCGCATTCGCGGCACTCCTTTCGAAGGCCGCCAATTATTTTACCCGGATGTTATTGTCAATACACCCGGGTAAAAATCACGCTTCGTCTTTGGCCTTTGCCTTGACCTTCTTCGGCGGCTCGCCCGCGATCCTTTCGAGCGAGGCGATAGGGTAGCGCTGCCCGCGCACGACGATCGACGAGAACTTGTCGAGCGTACCGTTCGGTCCGGTGTCGAAGCCGATCGCAGTCGTGAACGGGAGATCGAACGCGGGGGACATCAGAGTCGCCTTGTACCAGTCGCGATTGCTCGCCTGGATATAGACTACCTCCCTGTCGTCGCTGCGCCAGTCGCGGATGCCGCCGTGATTGACGAAGGGGATATGAACGTTCTTCTGCGCCTGGACCTGCGGCGAGGGGGTCTCGGCGTATGCGGCCGGGGCAGCCAGCGCCAGCGTGGCGAGCGGCAGGATGATGGATGAGAGTTTCATCGCCAGCTCCTTTCTGTTGAGGAAAGCGCTACCACAGGTCGCCTTTAGGGGTGCTGAATGGGTCAGCCCGCGATGGCGTTGGCGAGCCCGAAGAATCGCTCCTGAAGCCAGTCGACCGGCGGCAGCACGAAGCGCTCGACGATGCCGAACTGGGGAAACAGCGAGGGAATGACGATCAGCAGCAGGATCAGGAGCGGAAACCCCAGAGGGCGCAGCTTCGCGTAGGCGCGCGCGGCGTTATCCGGCAGCAGGCCTTCGACGATGTGCGAGCCATCGAACGGCGGCAGCGGGATCAGGTTGAACAGCGCGAGGAAGATGTTGATCGCGATGAAATAGCTGAACCCGGTGAGGAGCAGGTCGGGCGGCGTCGCCCCGCTTGGGTAGGCTCGCGCGATCAGCCCCAGGACAACCGCGCCCACCGTGGCCAGCAGCAGGTTCATCGCCGGTCCGGCAATCGCAACCGCCATCATTCCGAACCGCGGGTTGTTCAGTCGACGCTGATCGACCGGCACCGGCTTGGCCCACCCGAACACGGGGGCGCCAACCAGCGCGAGAAACCCGGGCAGGACGATCGTGCCGATCGGATCGACGTGGCGGATCGGATTGAAAGTCAGCCGCCGGCGCTCTTTCGCGGTCGGATCGCCGAGCGCGAGCGCGACCCAGCCGTGCGACACCTCGTGGAACACGATGGCGATCACCAGCGCGGGGATCAGCACCAGGGCGAGCAGCAGGGTGTCGTTCATGATGCCTAGCTAGGCACCGGCCGGGGCCATGCCAACAGTGCTCAGTCGAGCGTCACCGGGCTTTTCGAATCCACCTGCGGCGGCGCTTCGCTGCGGCGGATCGAATCCACCTTGCAACTGGTCTGCAGCGTGCCTCCGCCCTGATCGATCAGCACACGGGTAAAGCGATCGATCCGCGAGACACCGTCAGTCACGTCGAACGACAGATTGAAGATGCGCGGGGTCGCCTTCAGGCAACCCTCGTTGAGACCAACGCGATACCAGCGACCAGCCTGATCGAGCACGAACACGACGTCGCCGTTACCGCGATGATACTGCCTGATGCTGCCGGAGATGGTGGTTTCCTCATCCGAAACCCCGGCGAGGTGCTGCGGCGCATTGGCTGCGGCGAGCGGTGTGGAGATGGCGAGAAGCGCAAGAGAAATGAGCGTTTTCATGAGCAAAATCCTGAATCTCTCCCCCGCTACGCGCACGGGCGTGAATAGGGACTGAATTCGCTATTCCTCGTCCTGCCCGAGATCGCGCGCGACTTTGGGATCCGCCAGCAGCCGCTCTATCCGGTCGGCCTCGTCGAAGCTCTCGTCAGCACGAAAGGCGAGCCTGGCGGCGAACTTGAGCTTGAGCGCCTTGGCGACTTCACGTTGGAGATAGGCGGTGTTCTGCCGCAGCGCGGTCACGACTTCGTCCTCATGCTTGCCGAGCAGCGGCTTCACGTAGACCGCCGCGTGGCGCAGGTCCGGCGTCATGCGCACTTCGGTGACCGAGACAGAATGAGCCGAGAGCGTGTCATCGTGGACCTGCTGGCGAGCAAGGATCTCGGACAGCACGTGACGCACACGTTCGCCCACCTTGAGCAGGCGGACCGATTGCTGTTCCGGCGTGAATTGCTGGCGTGCCATCGTCCCTAGCCCATTGCCTCGATAATGCGCCTGATCGAACGGATGTTCCGCGCGGTACTTTTGCAGCCGAGCCGACGCGCGATAAAGTCTCCGGTCAGCTTCGATTTTCCGGCGCCGCCGACGTAATCGACATGCAGCGCGCGCATGCCCGACGCGAGCTTCTCGTTGCCGCGCCCAGCGTGATCCTCCGCGAGCTTGTCGAACGCCGCCTTGGCCGGCTGGCAGGTGAGGAAGTGCACATGCACGAACTTGTCCTCACCCTCCCCCGCGAACGGACTCTCCGCGATCGCCGCCTCTAGCTCGCCCTTGCTGCGGACCGCCGCAAAGGTGTCGATGCCGAAGCGATCCTTCACGATCGCCGCGAGTTGCTCCTCGAGCTTCGCATCCGCCGCCCTGGCATGGTCGAACAGCACGTTGCCGCTGGCAACCACGGTGGCGACGTTGGCGAAGCCCTCGTCCCCGAGCGCCGCGCGCAACTCCGCCATCTTCACCTGATTGCCGCCGACGTTGATGCTGCCTAGCAGCGCGACGTAACGCATCGTTTTACAGCGTCCGTTCGCGCTCCTCGACCTCGAACACTTCGAGGCTGTCGCCCGCCTTCACATCGTTCGTATCGGCCAGCACAACGCCGCATTCGAGACCGGCGCGAACTTCGTCGACGTCGTCCTTGAAGCGCCGCAGCGAGGCGATGGTGGTCTGGCTGACGATCACGTCCGCGCGCGTCAGGCGGGCAAAAATGCCCTTCCTGATGGTGCCTTCGGTGACCAGCAGGCCCGCCGCCTTGTCGCGCTTGCCGGCGTTGAACACTTCCTTGACGTCGGCACGGCCGATGACGGT
>CAYNXB010000133.1:0-2092 GCA_964401045.1 uncultured Sphingomonadaceae bacterium
ACGTGGTCGAGCGTGTCGACGTTCGAATGGTGCGTCAGCCGGCCGTAATCGAGCGGGTCCTGGATGAACTGGAAGCCCGGCAGGCCGATCGTCTGCATGTATTCGTGGTCGGTCCCGCCAGTGCGGCTGGCGACGACCGTGCCCGCGCCCATGGTCGCGAACGGCGCGAGCCACTTCTGCAGCGTCGGAATCGCGCCGACGTTGTTCTCGGCATAGATGCCGCGGATCTTGCCAGCGCCGTTGTCGAGATTGAAATAGGCCTTGAGTTCGTCGTAGCCGGGCTTCTTCTCGATCGGGAAGGTGCCGGGCCACTCGGCGAAATAGTCGAGCGGACCGAGCTTGGGATCGACCGGCCGGTGCGCGAGGTGCTGCTCGATATAGGCGGTCGAGCCCATGATCGCCTGCTCCTCCCCGCTCCACAATGCGAAGCGGATCGTGCGCTTTGGCCTGGGCATCTTGGCGAGGATACGCGCGGCCTCGAGCACCACCACGCTGCCGGCGCCGTTGTCGGTCGCCCCGTCGGCCCCGATCCAGCTGTCGAAGTGCGCACCGGCCATCACGTAGCCGGCCTTGGGATCGCGGCCGGCGATGTCCGCGATCAGGTTGTGCGCGGTGAGGTCGCTCTCGTCGAACCTGGCGTCGATCGTCAGCGAGATGGTCGGCGGCTTGCCGATTGTCTCTAGCCGGGCGAGCCGGCGGTAATCCTCGGCGGCGAGTTCCATGAACGGCAGGGCGAGTGTGTTGCCCGGCTGGATCAGGTAGCCCTCGCCCGAGACAAGGCCCATGTCGCGGTAGCCCTTGCGGACCATCGCCACCGCCCCCTCGGCCTTGAGGAAGCGCGACAGTTCGAGCGGGAACTTGTCTCCCTTGACGAACTCTTCGTAGGGCTTGGTGTCGTCGCTCGGCAGCTCGTACTTGTCGAGTTCGCCCAGTTCCTTGTCATCGTAGCGGTCGAACACCGGCTTCTCGGACTGGCTGGCGGTACCCGGCAGGCTGACGAGCACGATCTTGCCCGCGAGCTTGCCGCGCCACTTCTCGAAATGCTCCTTCTTGCTCATCGGCGCGAGGATCACCGGCGCGGTAACCGTGCCGTTCGTGGGCGGCGACCAGGCGACCGGAATCGCCGCCATCTCGATCGGCCGCGGCTGCACCACCTTCGCGGAGTACCCGTCAAGGTTCCAGCCGACGCCGAAGTCGTAGCCCTCGCGGTGGATGCCCGTGAGGCCGTAATCGCGGAACTTCGCCTCGGCCCAGTCCTGCGCCCGCTCCATGTTGTCGGAATTCGTGAGCCGGGGGCCGATCTCGTCCATCAGCTCCGAGCCGGTCAGCATCGCCTCCGAATGGCTGAGGCCCTCGTCGACGATCCTGTTGATCTCGGCATCGCTCGCGTCGGCGAACGCCGCGTGGAATGGCACGGCGGCCAGCGCGGCGGCGCCGGCAAGAAGCAACTTACGCATGGAAATCCCCTTGAAAATGCTCAGGCGCACCTGCTCGCATGCAGGCGCGCCCGAGCCAAGGGGTTGTCGACCTACTTGAGTTGCGATCCGTCGAGCGTGGGGAACTCGGCCGCGGCCTTCTGGCTCGCCGCCATCGCGTCGGCCGGCATCGCCACCAGGCCGATCTTGGCGAGCGGACCATCCCTGCCCCAGCTCTTGGCCCACTCGGCAATGAATTCCTTGAGGCCGGGGATCACGTCGAGGTGGGCTTTCTTGACGTAGATGTAGAGCGGCCGCGCGCCCGGATAGGCGAAGCTGGCGATGTTTTCGTAGGTCGGCTGGACCCCGTTCATCGTCTCGCCCTGCAGCTTGTCGAGGTTCTCCTCGAGGTAGGAGTAGCCGAACACGCCGACTGCGTCGGGATTGCTCTCGATCTTCTGCACGATCAGGTTGTCCTGCTCGCCCTGGTCGACGTACTTGCCGTCGGAGCGGACTTCGGTGCAGACCGCCTGGTAGCGGTTCTCGTCGCTGTCCTTGAGCGCGGCCATCGCCGGATCGCTCTTGCACCCGGCTTCGAGGATCAGCTCCTTCAGCGCGTCGCGCGTGCCGCTGGTCGAGGGCGGGCCGTAGACCAGGATCGGCTTGTTCGGCAGCGA
>CAYNXB010000133.1:2192-4432 GCA_964401045.1 uncultured Sphingomonadaceae bacterium
CGTCGTTGAGATCGAGGTAATCGTAACGCGCGTTGACCTGGACCGCGCCGATCCCGCCCCTGCCCACCGGGCTGACAGGCTTCACCCTGTCGAACTGGCCCTTCTTGTAGCCGCGCGTATCGCCCCGGGTCAGGAACATCCCGGCTTCGACGTAATAGCCGAAGAACGTCGGGTCCGGGCCGCCAACGCGATCGACCGCCTGCCAATGCGCCTCGGCCGCGGCGTGGAACGGCCCCCTGAGATAGGCCGCCTCGAGATTGTAGCCGGTCTCCCCGGTCGCCGGGATCGCACCCGTGTCGATGAAGCGGATGTCGGACGTATGGACCAACGGGCGGACGCGGTAGCGCGCGCTGTCGGCGCTATCGTCAAACTCGCGAACATGCACCGAGCCGGCGAGGTGGAGCTGCCCGCCGCCGACCTTGGGCATGAACACCGCGCGCCCATCGAACGAAATCGGATCGTCCTCGCTCTCGTCGAGCTCCTGCACGTAATCGGTGAACACGCCGCCCTGCAGCAGCACGGGCCCGCTGGCGTATTCGGCGCTCGCGCCAAGCCGGCGCTCATAGCCGAACGCGGTGTTGATCGCCGCGCGCTCGATGAAGCTGGGAAACAGGTCGCTGGTCGTTTCCTCGAGGCCCCAGAACGGCTTGTGCTGGCCGACCGTGAAGGCGAGCGCCTTCGTCGCCTGGTAGCTGAGATAGAGATCGACGAGGTCGGCCCCGCCTTCGGCAAGGTCGACTTCGGCGCGATAGGCGAAGCCGCCGGGAATCTTGCCTTCGACGCCGATGTACGCGCGGCGCACTTCGTCGTGGTAGCCGAGACGGTCATCGTCGATGCCTTCGGGGCTGCTCACGGTGGCCGCATCGAACTGGAGCCGCCCGCGCGGCTTGATGGTCCATCCGCTGTCGGTGGCGAACTCGGGCGCGCCGTCTTGCACGATTGACCGGGGCCGCTCGGCGGCGGGCGTGTCCTGTGCGGCGACCGCCGGAGCACAGGCGGCCGCGAGTGATAGAATGCCTGCTTTGGCAAAGCTGCGCATCGAAGGCTCGCTTTCATGACGGGTCAATTACCGATTTGTGGGCGGCCCTATGCACGACGGATGACAATCATGTGACACTTTTTGCGCGCCGCGCGAACGAGGGCTTTCCTACATGGGACGAGAGGGGGCAGCATCGCGCGTCGGCCACATCGGCGGGGGGCTTGTGCGACGATTCGCGAAAGTCACACCAGGGCTTACCGGAAATCGCGCATGGCATTGAAACGCCGCGTCTTTCCAGCTGAAGGTCACAGTGGTTCGACAGCCGTTCGCCGTCACTCGCCGCGCGCGAAAGCGATTGGTGAGCAAGGCGCGGCATGGCATTCTGGGCAAAACAAAGGGAGCTGGGCATGAGCTGTAATCGCACGGGACTGTTGGGCGCGGCGGCGGGACTGGCGTTGCTCGCCGTCAGCAGCGCGGCGCACGCCGAATGGGTAGCGAGCTGGACCGCGGCACCGCACGCGCCGCTCGGCACGCAGGGGCCGTTCGCGGCTGCAAGCTACGACAACGTCACCTTGACGCAGATCGTCCGCCTCACGGAGGGGGGCAACAAGCTGCGGGTGCGCTTCTCGAACCGCTACGGCGCCATGCCGCTCGAGATCGGCGCAGCGCGGATCGTCGCGATCGATGGGCAGGGCAAGGAGATCGCCGGCAGCGCGCGCACCCTCACGTTCGGCGGCGCAGCCGGCGCAGTTATCCCGCGCGGCGCGCCGTTCGTAAGCGATACCGTGGCAGTCGACGTTCCCGATCTGGCGCGGATGAAGGTCGAGATCTACCTGCCCAAACCAACCGGCCCGTGCACCTGCCACCTCACCGGCATGGACACGCTGGCCGTGTCGCCAGCGGGCAATTTCGTCGGCAAGCCGTTCACACCGGTCTCGACCGCGCAGTTCCGCGCTTTCCTCTCCGGCATCGAAGTCGATTCGCCCGATGCGAAAGGCACGATCGTCGCATACGGCGATTCGATCACCGACGGGGTCGGCTCAACGCCGGGTGCGAACCGCCGCTGGCCCGATATTCTCGCCGAGCGACTGCAGGCGGCGGGCAAGGAATGGGCAATCGCCAACCAGGCGATCAGCGGCAACCGCGTGCTCGCCCCGGGCATGGGTGAGAGCGCCTTAAGCCGCTTCGACGAGGACGTGCTGAGCCTGCCCAATGTCGAGTACATGATCGTGTTCGAAGGGGTGAACGACATCGGCAACGC
>CAYNXB010000134.1:0-4279 GCA_964401045.1 uncultured Sphingomonadaceae bacterium
TCTTGGTCCAGCTCATCTCGGAGACGTGGACCAGGCCTTCGATGCCGGCTTCCAGCTCCACGAACGCACCGTATTCGGTGATGTTGGTGACGGTGCCCTTGACCGTGGCACCGACCGGGTACTTGGCGCCGACGCCTTCCCACGGATCGCTCTCGAGCTGCTTCATGCCGAGGCTGATGCGCTGCGTTTCCGGGTTGATGCGGATGATCTGCACCTTCACCGTGTCGCCGATGCCGATCACTTCGGACGGGTGGTTGACCCGCTTGTAGCTCATGTCGGTGACGTGGAGCAGGCCGTCGATGCCGCCCAGGTCAACGAACGCGCCGTAATCGGTGATGTTCTTGACCACGCCGTCGATCACCTGGCCCTCGGCCAGCTTGTCGATCAGCTCGCTGCGCTGTTCGGCGCGGGTCTCTTCGAGGACCGCGCGGCGCGAGACGACGATATTGCCGCGGCGGCGGTCCATCTTCAGGATCTGGAACGGCTGCGGCATGTCCATCAGCGGGCCGACGTCGCGCACCGGGCGGATGTCCACCTGGCTGCCGGGGAGAAACGCCACGGCGCCGTCGAGATCGACGGTGAAGCCGCCCTTGACGCGGCCGAAGATGCGGCCCTCGACGCGCTTGCCTTCGCCGAACTCGCTTTCGAGCTTGTCCCACGCGGCTTCGCGGCGGGCGCGGTCGCGGCTGAGCATGGCTTCGCCATCGGCGTTCTCGACGCGGTCGACATAGACTTCAACTTCGTCGCCGATCTTGGGCGCGATGCTGTCGTCGCCATGGGTGAATTCGCGGATCGAGACGCGGCCTTCGCTCTTGAGGCCGACGTCGATCACGACCTTGTCGTTCTCGATACCGGTTACGGTGCCCTTGACGACGCGGCCTTCGAAGCCGCCGTCCTCGGCGCCGCCGAGCTGTTCATCGAGGAGTTTCGCGAAATCGTCGCGAGTGGGATTTGCCGTAGAGGCCATATGGGTTGAATCCTAAGTCACGTTTTTTCCGGCCACCGGGTTGGGTCCCGGGGTCTTTTGGCCGAACCGCCCGCGCAGCCGGATGCCGTCGCGGGCATTCTCAAGACCGTTTGCTGCGAGGAAAAGGATGCATCGGGCGGGGCGGTAGCCGCCAACCGTTCCGAAGCTCTCGTTGGAAGACCGTCTGTTGCGGCCCTGATCCTCGCGGGACAATAAGCCCGTCGAACGGGCGCGCACATAATCCAGAGGCCGGCCCTTGGCAAGGCTGCGCGCGCGGGCCGCCTTGTTGGAGAGTGACAGGTGTGACACGGTTATGGAGGACAAAACGTTCGGGGTTTGAATGCCCTGATCGAGCGATGCCATGCGTGGTTGACGTGGCAGGCTCATCCGATGGGCATGGCACCGCGCGGATGCTGTAGGACAGCGTTTTCGCTCGCAGAGGCGAGCGCAATTTTACTTCTTCGCTCGCTCCACCGCCTCGATCGCCGCCGCGATTGCTTCCTCGACGCTCATCCCGGTGGTGTCGAGCACGATCGCCCCTTCGGCCGCTGCCAACGGTGCGATCGCCCGCGTGCGATCGCGTTCGTCGCGGCGATGCAGATCGGCTTCCATCTCGGCGAGCGTCACGTCATCGCCGCGGGCCCGCATCTCGCTCCACCGACGCCGTGCGCGCGCCTCAATGCTGGCGGTGACGAACAGCTTCACTTCGGCGTCGGGCGCGATCACCGTGCCTATGTCGCGCCCGTCGAGCACCGCGCCGCCCACTTGTGTCGCGAACGCCCGCTGGCGTTCGAACAACGCCTCACGCACGTGCGGATGGACCGAAACCCGGCTGGCGAGCCCGCCGACGTCCTCGCTTCGCAGCGCCGGATCGCGCAGCAGGCTGGCGGGAAACGAGGTGGCGGCGAGAGCATCGCCGGGATCGTCAGGATTGCCGCCATCGAGGAACACTTGCCTTCCGACCGCGCGATAGAGCAGGCCGGTATCGAGATGCGGCAGGCCGAAATGAGCGGCGAGCGCCCTCGCGACGGTGCCTTTGCCCGACGCAGTGGGGCCGTCTACCGCGACGATCATGGCTTTGCGCCCCGCTTACGTAGCTCGCCGACCAGCCCTGCCAGCGCGATCGCGCCCCACGCTACCTCGAGCACGAACGCGGCGAGGTTGAACTTCACCGAAAGCGAGATCAGCAGGAGGATCGCGCCGACGAGGTTGAGCGCGTTGAACAGCAGCTTGTTCAGTGTGGCCGACCAGGTCGCGTAGGCAAAACTGGCGATGAACAGCGCGCTGCCGGCAAGACCAATGATGTCGGCGAGCACGCCGTTCATGGGGCGATCCCGGCGAGCAGCGTCTGGAAGTCCGGAAAGCTGGTCGCAATCGGGCGCGTGTCGTCGACCTCGACGCCGTGGTAGCTGGCGAGCCCGGCGATCGCCATGCTCATCGCGATGCGGTGGTCGAGGTGGGTAGCGATCGGGCCGCCGCCTTCGAGTGGTTCGCCGCCGGTGCCATCTATGATGAGGCCGTCTTCGGTTTCCTGGACTCGCGCGCCGGCCGCAGAGAGCGCGACGGCCATTGCGGCGATGCGATCCGATTCCTTCACCCGCAGCTCATCGAGTCCGCTGGTCACGGTGCGTCCCTCGGCCAGCGCGGCGGCGACGAACAGCACCGGAAATTCGTCGATCATGGACGGAGCGAGGGCTGGGTCGACCTCGATGCCCTTGAGGATCGAGTGCTTTACCAGCAGGTCCGCCACCGGCTCGCCGCCGACGAGGCGCGGGTTCCGCGCTTCGATGCTGCCGCCCATCTGCCGCAGCACTTCGATCAGTCCGGCGCGGGTCGGGTTGAGGCCGACGTTCTCGATGGTCAGCTCGCTGCCCGGCACCAGCAGCGCGGCGACGATGAAGAATGCGGCTGACGAGGGATCGCCCGGGACTTCGATCGTCTGCGGGCGCAAGTCCGCCTCTCCGTGCAGCGAAATCACGCGCTCGCCGCCGGTTTCTTCGACCTCGAGCTTCGCACCGAAGCCTTTGAGCATACGTTCGGAGTGGTCGCGCGTCGGGACCGGCTCGATAACCCGCGTGATCCCGGCGGTGTTGAGGCCGGCGAGAAGCACCGCGCTTTTCACCTGTGCGCTGGCGACCGGCAGGCGGTATTCGATCGGCACCGCGGGGCAGATGCCACGCACCGTCAGCGGCAGGGTGGTGCCGGAGAATTCGGCCCCGATCAGGCTGAGCGGTTCGGTCACCCGGCCCATTGGGCGTTTCGACAGGCTCGCGTCGCCGGTGAATGTGACGGTCAGCGGGTGGCTCGCAACGAGGCCCATCAGGAGACGGGTGGAAGTGCCCGAGTTGCCCATCTCCAGCGGCCCGGCTGGCTGGAGCAATCCGCCGACGCCGACGCCGTGGACGGACCAGGTGTCGCCCTGCTTCTCGCCACCGTTGCCGCTTGCGGCAGCGGATTCCTTGTAGATGGTGGCGCCCATCGCCTCCATCGCGGCGGCGGTGGCGAGCACGTCCTCACCCTCGAGCAGGCCGGAAATGCGCGTCTCTCCCACCGCCAGCGCGCCCAGCATCAGGCTGCGGTGGCTGATAGATTTGTCACCCGGGACGCGGATCGCGCCCCTGAGCGGACCTGTCGGGAGGAAGCGGCGAGGGGCGGACTGTTCGGTGATGGGGGCCATGGCGCGCGGGCTTTTGACAGTGCCACCCGCCTGTGGCAAGGCGCGCGCCCGAACGGACTGACGCTTGATTTGAGCGCCGGCCGTCACCATCACGATTTCACGAATGGTTCGGGCTGCGGTTCTCGCGCCCACAAGCAAGGATTGCACATGGTCAAACCGGAATGGGGCACCAAGCGTGGCTGCCCGAAATGCGGCGAGCGCTTCTACGATCTCGGGACCGAAGATCCGGTCAAGTGCATCGAGTGCGGGAACGAATGGTATCCCGAGCCGGTGCTCAAGTCGAAGCAGCCGATTCCGTTCGAGCAAGCGAAGAAGGAGGAGATCGAGAAGCCCGATTCCGATCTTGCTGCCGACGACGAGGACGATCTGGAAGATCTGGACGTCGATGAGGACGAGGATTCGCCCGATAACGACGTCGACCTCGGCGGTGACGACGATCTCGGCGTCCCCGGCGCGACCGATGACGAGGACGAGCACTAAGCCTCTTGCGAAACCGGGGACCTGCTCATAAAGGGCGGCTCCCCGGCTTCACGGCTTGGGAAAAGGGCGCGCCCCCCCAGGGTGCGCCGTTGAATGGAAGGGGCCTTAGCTCAGCCGGGAGCGCGCCTGCATGCCATGCAGGAGGTCAACGGTTC
>CAYNXB010000135.1:0-4222 GCA_964401045.1 uncultured Sphingomonadaceae bacterium
CGATGGAATATTCGGGCTGGACCGGCACGCCGATCACCTTCCCGATGCAGAACGTGAACTGGTACGGCGGGCGCGGCGGGCACATCGGCTTCTCGCCGATCATCCCGCAGGACGGCGACGTGGCGCTGGCGCAGTTCAGGCGGACGTACGCGCGCTATCAGGAATACGGCGTCGACTATCAGGGTAGCTTCGCCTTCGGAGAGCGACACCTGATCAACGTCAACGCGATGATCTTCGACAAGGACAGCCCGCAGATGATGGCGAAGATCGACAAGTTCTTCCGCCAGCTCGTCGCCGATGCCAAGGCGCAAGGGTACGGCGAGTACCGCACGCACCTGGATTACATGGACCTTGTCGCGGACAGCTACGACTGGAACGGCGGGGCCCTTCGCAAGCTCAACGAAACTGTGAAGGACGCGCTCGACCCGAACGGCATCCTTGCGCCGGGGAAGAGCGGCATCTGGCCGAAGGATCTCAGGCAGGAGCGCGGCAAATGAGGCGGGTTGCGATCACCATAGGCGTGGCGGCGACGCTGGTGGGCGGCGTGGCTATCGCGCAAGGTCCGCCGCCGGCGCCCAAGCCGGAAACCGTCGCCAGTCGTCCCGATGCGACCGGCGGCGAGAAGCTGTTCCTCGAGCATTGCGCCATGTGCCACGGCGCGAACGGCATGGGCACCGGGCTGCTCGGCCGCCGGATTGACGTGCCGCTGCTCGAGAAGCGCAAAGGTCTCGGCGCGAAGTACGTGATCACCGCGGCACGCAACGGCATAGGCAACATGCCTGCGATAACCCGGGGCGAACTGAGAGATGCCGACTTGCAGGCGATCGCCGACTATCTGGCAGCCGGGCCGCACCCATGATCCGGGCTACGCGCAGAGCGGTGGTTGCCGGCGCGCTGGCGCTGCCGATGGCGGCGCGTGCGTCCGGCTTCACGCTGGGAGCGCGCGGCGGCGCGGTACTGCTGCACGATCCCGCGCTCGAAGCGGGTCGCCGTTTCGCCGAAGCAGGCCGCTCGGCCGGGGCGCGGGTGCTCGTCATCGACGGTGATCGCATCCGCTTCGCCCGCGAAGTGTTCGCCGCCAGGCCCGCATACGTCGCCGGCATCAGCCGCCAGGCAGACGCGGTGCTGATCGAGGACGTGGCCCGCGAATTCGGCTATCGGCGCGAGGCGCTGTGTGCGTCGGGCTCGATCCTGGAGTGGCGCTTCGTCAGCGCTTGATCCGCAGGCTTTCCGGGCGCTTGCGCGCCACCCACTGCCCCCGGCCGGGGAAGTTCTTGAGCACTTCCCCGTCCCACAGCCGCACCGTGCGGCGCGTGAAGCGCCACTCCCCATCGGCGCCTTTTACCGCGTGGTCATCGTACCAGCCGGTGAAGCGCAGCACATAAGGCGGCTCACCCTCGCATTCGGTCACGAAGGCGAAGCCGCGCAGCTTCACGCTGCCATCGGCTTGCGGAACATATTGCACCTGGGTCACGTGATGCTGGCGTCCGGGGAAGCCCGGCGCATTGGCGTAGTGCGCCATCAACCCGCGAATGCCATCGTGGCCTTCCCACACGTCCGGGTCCTCGAACACTTCCTCGCTCATCACGCAGTCTTCGGTGAAACACCGGACCAGGGCATCCGCGTCTCCGGTGTCCAGCGCCCAGCTGTAGGCGGCGATCAGATCCTGCAGGGCGATACGATCTTCGATAGCGAGTGCCATTCGTCTCTCTCCGTCTGGTTGCCACAACCGTAACACTCGTTATGATTGTTCGCCAAGTGGGAGAGACAATTGGCAAAGATCATCGTCACCGGGGCATCGGGCCAGTTCGGTCGCGCGGCCGCCGAGCAACTGCTGGAACTGTGCGCGCCGGAGGATCTCATCTTCCTTTCGCGCACCACGGATTCGTTGGCCGATCTGGCCGCACAGGGCGCGGTCGTGCGCCGCGCAGACTTCGACGATCCCTCGTCTCTCACGGCGGCGATGGAAGGCGGCGAAAAGATGCTGCTGATCTCGACGGTTCGCGTCGGCTCCCGTGTCGAGCAGCATACCGCGGCGGTCGAAGCCGCGGTCGCGCGCGGGGTGGGGCATATCGTCTACACCTCGCTGCTCGGTGTCAGGAAGCCGGGCAATCCTTCGGTTGAAGGGTTCGATCACATCGCCACGGAGCGAATGATCGAGGCGTCGGGCGCATCGTGGACCTTCCTGCGCAACAGCCTCTATGCCGAGGCCGTGGCAACGGCCATGGCGATCCCCGCCTTGCAGGCTGGGCACAAGCCGGAGAACGCAGGGGCCGGGCGCGTGCCGATCGTCAGCCGCGACGATTGTGTGGCGACGGCCGTGGGCGTGCTCACGCAGGATGGGCACGCCAACAAGGCCTACGATGTGACCGGGCCGGAGCAATGGACCCTGCCGGACGCGATGGCGCTGATCTCGGACATGGCAGGCAGGCCGATCGTGGTCGAGCCCGTGGATGACGAGGGCATGTACGCGTATTTCGATTCGCTCGGCGTGGCGCGCAAGGCGTCGGACGTGGTTCCCGACGGGCCGATCCCCTGGGCGAGCGAGGGGATGGTGACCTTCGGTCAGTCGATCCGCGAGGGCTTCATGGATGTGCAGTCCGACGATGTCGAACGCATCACCGGGCGCCGGCCGCGCACCCTCCGTTCGGTGTGCGAGCAGTACCGGGGCGCCTGGCCTCAATGAGAATGCTGCTCGCCGTTGCCGGCGCGCTGGCGCTCGCCGCGTGCGGCGTCTCGACCGGCGGCGACGCGCCCGCGGACGACACCTCGACTTACGGCGCGGGCGAGAACTGGACCAATCCCGGCGGCGACTGGGCGGGCAGTCATTATTCGCGCCTTGGCGACATCACACCCGCCAACGTCGGCGAGCTCGGCCTGGCATGGGAATACGATCTTGGCACGACCCGCGTGCAGGAAGCCACTCCGGTGGTAATCGACGGGGTCATGTACACTTCCGGCAATCTCGGCCGGGTCTACGCGCTCGACGCGGCGACCGGCGCGGAGAAGTGGACCTTCACTCCCGATCTCGACATGCAGGTCAACCGCGCGGCGTGCTGTGATCAGGCCAACCGCGGCGTGCAGGTGGCGGATGGCCCAAAAGGAAAAATGGTGCTGGTCGGGGCGCTGGACGGCACGCTCTATGCGCTCGAAGCCAAGACCGGCGCGGTCGCGTGGAAGGTCGACACCATCGCAGATCACGGACGGGGCTACACCAGCACCGGCGCTCCCGAAGTGGCGGGCGACCTCGTTATCATCGGCAACGCCGGGGCCGAATACGACACGCGTGGCTACGTCACCGCCTATCATATCGCGGACGGCAGCCAGGCGTGGCGGTTCTACACCATCCCGCACGATCCCAAGGACGGACCGCAGGAGAGCAAGGCGCTCGAGGCTGCGGTGAAATCCTGGTCACCGCAGACCCGGTGGGACATCGGCGGTGGTGGCACCGCGTGGGATGCGATCATTTACGATCGCCAGTTCGACCAGGTGATCGTCGGCACCGGCAACGGCGGGCCCTATCCGCAGGCCATCCGCTCGCCCGGGGGCGGGGACAATCTCTACCTCGATTCGATCGTCGCGCTGGACCGAAAGACCGGCGAATTGAAGTGGCACTTCCAGGAAACGCCGACCGACAACTGGGACCTGACCGCCGTCCAGCCGATGGTGCTCGCCAGCCTCCAGGTCGGCGGCAAGCAACGCCCGGTGATCTTGCACACGCCCAAGAACGGGTTCTTCTTCGTGATCGACCGCGAGACCGGCAAGCCGCTCGCCGCCAACGCGATTGTCCGCACCAGCTGGGCCGACGGCTGGGATCTGAACACCGGCAAGCCGCACCTCACGCCCGATCAGTCCGATTATTCGGCGGGGCCGAAGATCGTGTTTCCCGGCTCGCCCGGTGCGCGCAACTGGTATCCGGCGGCATACGACCCCAAACGCGGAACCTATTTCGCGCACGTGCTCGACATGGGGAACCTGATGTTCCTCGGCGGCGATCCCGCCAGGGTTCGCCGCGAACCCAAGTTCATGAATGCCGGCGCGGCGATCATCTTCACGCCCGAGCTTCAGGCCGCGGCCCCAATGCTGCCACCGCCCGTCCGGCAGGCGATGATGGCGACGCCGCAGTGGCAGTGGGTCAAGGACAAGCCGTTCAGCAGCGAGATACGCGCGATCGACCCGCTCACCGGCAAGACCAAGTGGGCCGTGCCGAGCCTCGGCTGGC
>CAYNXB010000136.1:0-4181 GCA_964401045.1 uncultured Sphingomonadaceae bacterium
GCATAGCCAAAATCGGGATAATCCACGCTCTCGGGCCCGTTGGTACCGAGATCGGCGACGTCGTGACCTTGCTCGCGCAGCCATCCGGCGAGTTCCGCCTTGAGCTCAAACGCGGCGTGGTCGGAGGCGATGACCAGCTTCATGGGGCGCACATAATCACTTGGCCCGCGCGGTGCCACCGCAAATGCCCTTTCTCCCCGATCAGTGTTGCTATGGCATCGGTGGATGCTCGGGCGCCGCCGTGTGCCCGCGGATCAGGTCGGCGGCCTTCTCGCCGATCATCATGCAGGCGAGGTTGGGGTTGCCGCACGGCAGCGTCGGCATGATCGAGGCATCGGCGATGCGCAGGCCGTCGATCCCGCGCACGCGCAAGTCGGCATCCACCACCGCGTTCTCGTCGCTGCCCATCCGGCACGAACTGGCCGGATGCGCGCGGTGGGCGGCATTGAGGCGAACCCATTCGGCCAACGCGGCATCGCTGCTCACGTCCGGGCCCGGCAGCCGCTCGCGTGCAATCATCTCCTTGAGCGGGCTTTGCGCATAAATGCTCCGGCTGAAATGCAGCGATCGGACCATGCCGTCGAGATCGCCCGGCGCCGAAAACAGATTGAGAAAGATGCGCGGCGGATCGCGCGGATCGCCCGAGCGCAGCCGTACCCATCCGCGCGACTTCAGGCGCAAGTAGCCGGTGCGGACCGACAGGCGGGAGACCGGCTTCTTCAGCCACAGCCGCGCGTCGCCGCTCAGCGGCAGGCACATCATCTGCATGTCCGGCCGGTCAATGCCCTCTTCCGATCGAGCGAATACGTTGGCGAGCGTGCCGGTGTAGCCGAACGGGCTCGGCTTGCCGCGATACCAGCGCCATGCCGCGAACGCGGCACGGTCGGCACGCAAATGACGGGTCAGTCCTTCGTCGCCGGTCAGGTCGTATTCGTTGATCACCACTGGATGGTCGGCGAGCCCCTCACCGACGCCGGGCAACTCGTGCACCGGATCGATTCCATGCCCGCGCAGATCGTCGGACCGCCCGATGCCCGACAGCATCAGTACCTGCGGCGATTGGTAGGCGCCTGCGGAAATGATCACCTCGCCATTGGCGATCACGGTCAGCAGGCGGCCGCGCTTCACATATTGCACACCGATCGCGCGCCCGCCGCGCACGACGATGCGATGGACCAGCGCGCCAGTCTCGATCGTGAGGTTGGGCCGAGCCATCGCGGGATGAAGATAGGCGCGGGCGGAGCTCGAGCGGCGACCTTTCCCAACGGTCGATTCCATTTGCGAGATTCCGTCCTGCTCGGCACCGTTGGGATCGTCGCGGTAGGGAATGCCGGCGGCTTCGGCGGCGGCCAGCAGCGGCTCCCACAGCAGCTCCGGCCCGTCCATCGGTGAAATGTGCACCGGGCCGCCACCGCCATGAAACGGGCCCGAGCCGCGCCAGTGGCTCTCGAGCCGTCTGAAATAGGGGAGCACCTCGGCGTAGCTCCACCCGGGATTGCCGAGTGCGGCCCAGTCGTCGAAATCGCGCCGGTTACCCCGGATCGCAATCATCGCGTTGATCGACGAAGTGCCGCCGAGGGTGCGGCCGCGCGGGAGGCCAAGCCGGCGACCGTGAAGCGCGGGCTCGGGCTCGGATTCGAACTGCCGGGTGCCAATCCGCCCGAGCGCAACGCGCGGGAAGGCGAGCGGCATCAGTTGCAGCGGATGACTGTCGCGCCCGCCAGCCTCGAGAAGCAGCACCGACGCCGCCGGATCCTCGCTCAACCGGGCCGCGACCACCGCGCCGGAGGAGCCGGCGCCGATCACGATGTAGTCGAATCCCCCCTGCATCGCCGATCAGCCGGTGCGCGTGCCGAGCTTGCGCTCGACCAGGACGATCGCACCGGCGACGCCGAGGCAGAACAGCAGGCCCTCGATGCCGCCGGTAGCAGCCTGGCTTATGGGCCCGAACTCGCGTTCGCCCAACAGCGCAGCGATCGGCTCGAGGCGAAAGCGAGACTCTGGAAATTGCCGGGCGAGGAGGTCGAGGCTGCCTCCGAGAAGACGCCCGCCGAGGAGCGTGATCAGCACGCCCGCCGATGCTCCCACCGCGCCGGCCCACGCCAGGCCGCGCGTCAACGTGCCCGCCTGCCGCGCCAGCCACGTTCCGAACCCGACCGCGAGGCCAAGCAGTGCACCTTCGGCGGCGCCGGTGATGTGTTCGGGCGCATAACCCACCAGCAAATGGAACGCGTCGAGGCCAATCAGCTTGGCAATCGCGCCCACCACAAGCCCGCCGAACATTCCGCCCGCAGCGGTCCATTGCCATTTGCTGCTCGGGACGGATTGAGCGGCGGCGATACCTAGTCCGACGCCCGCGCCGCCCGCGAGCCCGATGCCGGTCGCCAAAGCCGCCAGCACGAGCAAGGCGGAGGCCGCGCCGATATCCGGCTGCGGGCCAGCGGCGAACCCATAGAACAACCCGCCGACGAAGCCCGCGACACCGCCGCCCGCGGTTGCCGCGCCCCCGATCAGGAGCAGGCGGGACCAGTCGCTAAAGGCGCCTCGATGGGATTGTACCGGTGTCTCGCCCTCCAAGTCGACCGGCGCGATGAAGCGGTAGCCGTGCTTGGGAACGGTTTCGATGAAGCGGGGCCGGGCGGCATCGTCGCCGAGCTGACGGCGCAGTGTCCGTATGCATTGGGTGAGCGCTTCGTCCGTCACCGGGATGCCCTGCCACACCTCGTCCATGAAGCGGGCCTTGGTGACGAGCCTGCCGCGCTCGCGCAGCAGCAGGGCGAGGGCGTCGAGGTAGCGGCTTGACAGCTCGACCGGCTCGCCATCACGGCTCAGGCGCCGGTCGGCCGGATCGAGCGCGAATTGATCGAAGGTGAAGCTGCCGGCGGCCATTTTTCAGCGAACCCACCCCATGCTCATGCCGCTCACCGCGCAATGCTGCACGTTGAAGCCTCTATCACGAACGGAGGCAAGTGATGACGACATTGGCGGAAACCGGTGGAACGGCGTCGGCCCCAAGTGGGTGGGCGCCTTGGCTTTTGTCGCCGCGCCTTTCCGACGATCGGCAAGCGAAGGACGCTAGCCTGCCCGCGGCCGACCTTGTCCCGGCGGATTCTCGACCCTGATGGGCGAGGGTCGGAACATCGTGTATTTGGTCGCGTCGAATCCAACGTGGAGCTGAGCGAAGTGCTGCTTGTGCAAATCGGCTCGGATCAGGATCGCATCACACTGCCAGAGTGCATTATCGTAGTAACAGGGCTCGACAAGGTCGAACAGGACAAAGCCCTGCGATACAATCGCTGCAATTCTCTGTGGCAACTCGGAAACCTGCGCTTCGATGATCACCACAGCAGTCTGTTCGAGCGTTTGTGTGGCGCCTGCTAGCGCGGCCAGTTCGTGTCCATCGATGTCTATTTTTAGCAGGTAAGGTTTCGGATAATCCTTCCCGCTCAAAAACTCATCGAGCGTGACCTTCGGCACCGTCCGTTGAATCCCATTCTCATTAACCTGAGAGGTGACTTGACTGTGTGAGAATTCGTGGCCGAGCACATCGACCAGCTGAAATAGGTCCAGCAGCGTTTCGCCGGTCGAATCTGAAATCGCCACATTTGCGATCTCGTGCGGAATATCGCGATAGTTCTGCTCGATCGACTTGTTGAATTCGACGACCGGTTCGAACAGAATGTGGGGCACATTCGGAAAGTGCTGCGCCAGTTCGGGCGTGCCGGTCAGCACGCCGACGTCGAGCACGGTCCGGATTGCAACCCCGCGGTTCTGTAGCACACGTAGCGCTTGGTGCTTGATCGGTCCTCGCATCTTGAGATCTATTGATCGAGGAAGCTGCGCATCTTGCGGCTGCGGCTGGGGTGCTTGAGCTTGCGCAGCGCCTTGGCCTCGATCTGGCGGATGCGTTCGCGTGTGACCGAGAACTGCTGGCCGACTTCCTCGAGCGTGTGATCGGTGTTCATGCCGATGCCGAAGCGCATTCGCAGCACGCGTTCCTCGCGCGGCGTCAGTGACGCCAGCACACGGGTGACGGTTTCCTTGAGGTTCGACTGGATCGCCGCGTCCACGGGGATCACCGCGTTCTTGTCCTCGATGAAATCGCCGAGGTGCGAATCCTCTTCGTCGCCGATCGGCGTTTCGAGGGAGATCGGCTCCTTGGCGATCTTCATCACCTTGCG
>CAYNXB010000137.1:0-4120 GCA_964401045.1 uncultured Sphingomonadaceae bacterium
TCGATCCGGCATTCGAGCACGGCGAAGGCCGCAGTGGGGAATTTCTCGGCCGCCGCGTCGAACAGCGCCTCCTCGGATTCGGGCGCAACAAGCTCGAAGATCAGTTCCTGCAAGCCCGGGTTGTGGCCGGCGGCAAGCACGCTGCGCGGATCGCCATCGACCGCGCGCAGCACGTCGAGCAAGGTGGCCGGCGTCCCGAGGTAGATCCGTTCGTCCCACACGACATCGCGATCGAGCCCGCTCGTCTCGAGCGTGCGCTTAACCCGCTCGGCCGGGCTGGCGACGATCCGCTGCCACGCCACGCCATGTTCCATGATGTGCCGGCCCATCAGGGCCGCGCCCTTGCGGCCGCGCGCGTTGAGGCCGCGGTCGAAGTCGCTCAGCCCGGCGTCGTTCCAGTCAGATTTCGCGTGGCGCAGGAGGCCGAGCAGCTTCATCGGTCAGCATATCCTCCCCCGGCGGCGAATGCCGCGCGTCGCCGGCGGATGAAGCACTCGCGGCAAGGCGTTGTAAAGCCTCGTCCAGCGTCACCCGCAGCACGGGCGTTCCCGGCGGGAAGGCGGTCAGCAGCCGGGAGGGGAAAGCGGGCGAGAGGACCACGAAATGGCCGCGGTCATCCTGGCTGCGGATCAGCCGCCCGAATGCCTGCGCCAGCCGCGCGCGGATGATGCGATCGTCATATGCGCCGCCGCCGCCCGCCATCCGCCGCGCGCGGTGAAGGATCGATGGCTTGGGCCACGGTACTTGTTCGAGCACCACGCAGCGCAGCGAATGGCCGGGCACGTCGACCCCATCGCGCAAGGCGTCGGTCCCGAGCAGCGAGGCGCGCGGGTCGTCGCGGAAGATGTCGACCAGCGTGCCGGTATCGATCGGATCGACGTGCTGGGCATAAAGCGGCAGGCCCTCGCGCGCGAGCCGGTCCGCGATGCGTCCGTGGACCGCGCGCAACCGGCGGATCGCGGTGAACAGTCCGAGCACGCCGCCCTGGCAGGCTTCGATGATGCGCCCGTACGCGCCAGCGAGCGCGGGGATTTCCCCCTTTTTCACATCGGTAACGATGAGCACTTCGGCATTGCCCGCGTAATCGAACGGGCTTTCGTGCGCGCCCATCTTCGGCTGGCCGGCGAGATAGGCGGCACCCGATCGATCGATCGCGCTCTGCCAGTCGTCGCCATCGCGCAAGGTGGCGCTGGTCAGCATCACCCCGTGCGCCGGCTCGAGCACGGTCTTGGCGAACGGCTTCATCGGATCGAGGAACCGGCGGTGGATGCCGACGTCGAACTCGCGCGCTTCGGATCGCTCGACTGCGAGCCAATCGACGAAATCGGGGTCCGCCGGGCCTCCCAGCCTGCCGAGCAGGGCTTCCCACGCCGTCAGCATGTCGATCCGCCAGGCAAGCGAAAAGCGTGCGCCTTCGATGCGGGCGCGGCCGGGCCCATCGAGCCAGTCGGGCGCGTCTTCCGCCAGTGCTTCGAGCCGGTTTCCCAATTTCATCAGCGGCTGGCGGATCGCTGCGAGCGCGCCCGCCGCCTGTTGCGCCAGCTCGACGAAGTTGCCGTCGAGCTGCGCCGCCTCGGTCTCAATGCCGTAGCCCGCTTCCTGGCCACCGCTTTCATCACGCGCATAGGTGAGGCTGCGCACCGCCGAGAGCAGCGCTTCGATCTCGCCCGAGGGCGACCCTTCTGCGAGCCGCTGCAGCCAGCCGTCGCCGGGCAAGGCCTCGGCCGCTTCGCGCGCTGCGGCGATCGCGTTGGCGCCCGCGTCGTCGCAACTGGCGACGTCCGCGAGCCGCGCGGCGAGGCCCCGGCGGCGACCCTTCGAGCCGCGCTCGGGGCCAACGATCCAACGCTTGAGTTCGATCGTCTCCTGCCCGGTGAGCGCGGCGGAGAAGGTCGAATCCGCCGCCTCGAACACGTGATGGCCTTCGTCGAACACGATCCGCGTCGGGCGCTGGGCGTGGTCTCTTCCGCGCGCGGCGTTGACCATTACCAGCGCATGATTGGCGATCACCAGGTCCGCCTGCGCGCTCGCCCGCGCGCTGCGCTCAATGAAGCATTTCCGGTAGTGCGGGCAGCCGGCGTAGATGCATTCGCCGCGCTGGTCGGTGAGCGAGCGGATCGCGCGTTGACGGAACAGCGTGCCGAGCCAGCCGGGCAAGTCTCCGCCGACCACGTCTCCGTCACGGCTGTAGGCGGCCCAGCGCGCCACCAGTTGCGCCAGAACCGCCGCCCGCCCACCGAACCCGCCTTGCAGCGCGTCCTCGAGATTGAGCAGGCACAGGTAGTTCTCGCGCCCCTTGCGCACCACGACGGGCTGGCTGCCATCGGCGCGCTCGGGCGGCCAGGCGCGGGCGCTTTCGCGGCGAAGCTGGCGCTGGAGGTTCTTGGTGTAGGTCGATACCCACACCGTGCCGCCCGATTTCTCGGCCCATAGCGAGGCGGGGGCAAGATAGCCGAGCGTCTTGCCGATACCGGTGCCCGCCTGCGCCAGCAGCATGTGCGGTGCGCCTTTGTCCCGGCGCGGGGCGAAAGCGCCGGCGGCGTCGCCGGCATAGGCGCGCTGGCCCTCGCGCCGCTCGGCGTCCTGGCCGGTGAGGTGGTCGAGCCGGGCGAGGACGTCCTCGGCGCTCAAGGCGACTTGCGCGGGCTGCGGACGCTCGGGAGCTTCCTCCCATTCGGGGAGGCGCGAGAACAGCCACCGCTCTGCCCGCTCAGGCCTGGCGATATGGGGGCCGAGCAGCGTCGACCACGGCCAGCGCAGGCGCGTAAGCGATTGCAGCGCCATCCACGCGCCTTCGCGTTCGGGCCACTCGGCGCTCTCGCAAGTCGCCAGCAGCTTCGCGGCGGCGGCCTGGAGCAGTTCCGGCACCGCATCGTCGCTCGCCGCCTCGGGCATGCCGAGCGCGTGGGCGAGGCCCTTTGGCGTCGGCACGCAGAACCGCGCCGGGTGAACGAAAGCGAACAGCTCAAGCAGGTCGAGCCCGGAAAGATCGGGATAGCCGAGGCGCGTCGCCGCCAGTGGCGCGTTCAGCAGCAGGTGGGGCGTGTCGGCGACCGCCATCACCGCCTCGCCTTTGCCAACGCCGCGCGTCGGCCCGCCGGGTCCGCGCAGCCAGCTTCCGGCATGGCTGGCATGGAGCGCGGGAAGGGCGAGCGAAGTCACCCGCCAACCCTGCGGCAAAGGGAACGGAAAGGCAACATCGGGTGCGGCGAACCGTTCGGCAGGTCACGGTTCATCGTAAACCGCGCCCGAACCATCGGCAGGCCGATTTAGAAAAATTGTGTCGAATCAATAAAATATATGCATGGCTGAATGGATATTCAGGGAACCCGCGAGGACTCGCCGCCGTTTTAATTGGCACTATGACCAGCAAGCCACACCTCACCCGCTGCGCCACGATCGCGATTGCCGCGACCCTTGCGCTTGGTTCACCCCCGCTGCTCGCGCAGGATGTTGCCGCACCGCCGGTAACGGCCGCGCCGCCGCCAACGATCATCGTGCCGGATATCGCTCCTGCACCCGTGCCGGCTCCCGCGCCGACGGTCGTGCTGCCCGCTGTGAGCGAGCCGGAAGCCGTTGCCCCGGCTGAGCCCGCCCTGGCCGCGCCGCGCGCTGAAACGACCAACCGCACCGCCCGGGCGCCGGCCGCGCGTCCCGCTCCCGCTCCGGTCGCCGCTGCGCCGGAGCCCGCCACGCCTGACGTAACGCCGGTCGATACGACCATGACCGAAACAGCGCCCGTCACGCCGCCGGTCGCCGCAGCGCCGCTGCCGGCGCCTGAACTCGCGCCGACACCTGTTGAAACCCGCTCGGTTGATAACACCCTGGCAGTAGTCCTCGGTATCCTCGCAGCGCTGGCGCTGATCGTGATCGGGTTCTTCGCGCTGCGTCGCAAGGGACCGAAGCGTTACGCCGCCGCCGAGCCGCGTATCGAACGTCCGATACCAGCCCGTGCGGAGCCGCTCCCCGCCGCGACCGCCGCGCCGGAATTCCCCGCCGGGCTCGAGGCGGGCAGCCGGAGCATCTCATACACCGCCGGGGCGTTCGGCGCGGCCGCCGCCAGGCCCGCGAGTGGCCTCAGCCACAGCGGCGCTTCGGTCCCGCTTCCGCGCGAGGTGCC
>CAYNXB010000138.1:0-3994 GCA_964401045.1 uncultured Sphingomonadaceae bacterium
CCTCGAAGAAGATGTCGAGCACCTGCTCGACTTCCTCGGCGCGCAGCCCCGGATTGTCCTTCGCCAGAGCCTGCAGCAGTTCCGATCTGATCATCACCCTCACTCCCGGCCCGTCCCGCATGGGCAACGGCCAGTTGGCGGACGCAAATGCGCCCATTTTTGGCATCCCCCCGCTGCACGTGGCGATGGCGCGCGCGACCCGCGGCGCGAACCTGCCAGAGGCGGGCGCGCAAGGCAATCGGCCAAAGATTAGGAAATGTTGTTTTTGGTAGGGCGCCTGTGCGCCGCAGGCCCGAAATGGGGCCGAAAGGATCAAACGTTGTCGAACAGCTCGGCGGAGTCGATGCCGAGCCGATCGAGCCGCTCGCGAATGCCCGGCCACTCGTGCTCGATGAACTGCTGGCGCTCGCTTGCGCGCAGCTTGGCCGCCGCGCCCGGCACGACGTACATACCGACCCCGCGCTGCACTTCGACCAGTCCATCGGCCTGGAACTGCTGATAGGCCTTCGCCACGGTCAAGGGATTGGCGCCCTGCTCGGCGGCGAACGCGCGCACCGACGGCAACATCTCCCCTTCCCCATAGCGCCCATCGATGATCGCAGCGGCGATCAGCTCACGCAGGCGCAGGTAAACGGGGCGGGACGATTGGCTCATGAAGACTCCGAAACACGTCGGTGCATCAGTGCCATAATACAGCGCTGCGGGTCAAGTTTCGTCGCGCCCGGTTTCGTGTGAAACCGCTTCACATGCCCCGCGCAGGCGCTAGTCTGCGGCGTTTCAGTCGAAACGACCGGGGTTGCACGAAATCATGGCGAGCCAATCAGCCGCAAGCGAAACCGCTGGCGGCACCTTCCTGGGCCATCCGAAGGGCCTGTTCGTCCTGTTCTTCGCCGAAATGTGGGAGCGCTTCTCGTACTACGGGATGCGCGCGATCCTGATCTTCTACCTCACCAAGCACTTCCTGTTCGACAACGACCCGGCCTACGGCGTGTACGGCGCCTACACCTCGATGGTCTACATCACCCCGGTGATCGGCGGATATCTCGCCGACCGGTACCTCGGCGCGCGCAAGGCAGTGCTGGTCGGCGGCGTGCTGATCGCGATCGGCCACCTGCTGATCGCGCTGGTCGAAGGGCCGACGGGAGAACAGGGCGGATATCTCAACGGGTTCTACGCCGGCCTTGCCTTCATCATCGTCGGCACCGGTTTCCTAAAGGCGAACATCTCGGTGCTGGTCGGCCAGCTCTATCCGCGCGCCGACGTGCGCCGCGATGGCGCGTTTTCGATCTTCTACATGGGCATCAACCTCGGTGCGTTTCTCGGGCCGATCATGGTGGGCTACCTCGGTGAGCGGGTCGGCTGGGGCTATGGCTTCGGCGCGGCGGGCATCGGCATGCTGCTCGGGCTGGTGGTGTTCGTGCTGTTCCGGCGCGAGCTGCGCGGTGCGGGCGAACCGCCCGATCCGGTGCTGCTCCGCTCCCGCACGGCGGTCGGTCTGTCGCGCGAAGTGCTGATCTATCTCGGCGCGCTGATCACGGTCGGCGTGTCGTGGGTGCTGATCCGCGACGAGGGCACGGTCGGCACCCTGCTGCTGGCGTGCTTCGGCGTGACCTTCATCTACATCTTCTACCGCGCGCTGTTCACCCTGCCGAAGGTCGAGCGGCACCGGGTCTTCGCCGCGCTCTACCTGATTGCGCTGTGCCCGCTGTTCTGGGCGCTGTTCGAGCAGGCCGGCTCCTCGCTCAACATCTTCACCGATGAACGGGTGGACCGCCATTTCCTTGGCTGGGAGATGCCGGCCTCGTGGTTCCAGTCGGTCAACAGCTTCTGGATCATCACTCTCGCGCCGGTGTTCGGGATGATCTGGACCTGGCTCGGCAAGCGCGGGCTGGAGCCGAGCGCGCCGCTCAAGTTCGCGTTCGGGCTGATCCAGGTGGGGCTCGGGTTCCTCGTCCTGGTCGGGGGCGCGGGCACCGACGGGGCGCTGACGCCGATGATCTTCGTGATCCTGCTGTACCTGCTGCACTCGACCGCCGAGCTGTGCTTCTCGCCGGTCGGCCTGTCGAGCATGACGCGGCTCTCGACCGGATCGATGGTCGGGCTGATGATGGGCACCTGGTTCCTCTCGACCGCGGCGGGCAATTTCCTGGCCGCCAAGATCGCGCAGATGACCGGCGGCGAAGGCGCGGGGCCGGACCGCGTGCTCGAGGTCTACCAGTCGATCGGCTGGTACGTCATCGTGATCGGCGTGATCGCGATTCCGGTCAGCTGGCTCGTCACCAGGCTGATGCACCTCGACCAGCTCCAGGACGGGGACGGCGAAGCCCATCTTGCGGGCGATCGCGAAGCGGGTATCGAAGCGATGGAAGCCGGACTGCGGCCCGCCACCAAGGATTGACATCGATGCGACCGACATTTCCCGCGCTGCTTGCGGCGCTCGCCCTGGTTTGCGCCGCCGCCTTTGCCGCCGCGCAGGACAAGCCCGTCGACCACTCGCAGGACGCCGCGTGGATGAACGCGCAGATGGCGGCGCTGGCGGGCCGGCAGGCGAAAGACGGCTGGGGCTGGCTGCCGGGCGGCGTGCTGTGGCGGCGCGTGGCCGGCGATGGCACAGGCCGGCACCCTACGATCGACGATACGGTGAAGGTCCACTACGCGGGCGCGCTGGTCGATGGCACCGAGTTCGACAGCTCCTACGGCGGCGACCCGGTGAGCTTTCCGCTGCGCGGCCTGATCCGCGCGTGGCAATTGGCGATCCCTCAAGCAGGCGTGGGCGACACAATTGAAATCGCCGTTCCCTCGAGCCTCGGCTACGGACCAAAAGGCGCAGGGCCGATCCCGGGGGGAGCGACCCTGCTGTTCAAGATCGAACTGCTCGGGATCGAGAGTTAGACCCTCGATCCCGAACTCTTCGCGGCGTTAGAACGCGTTGCCGATCACCGCACCGATCACCCCGCCGACGAGGCCGACCAGCAGCGCGTCGTTGCCCGACTGCACCCAGTGCTGGCCGCGCGGCGCTTCCCGCAGGTTGTATGCGCGCGGGTTGTTGATCGCCCGGTAGTTACGCGCATAGCGGCTGTCGAAACGCTGGCCCTTGGCGAACTGGCGGTAGCGCTGGTTGTCGTAGCGGTTCGACTGGTGCTTCTGGCCATGGTCGTAGCGCTGCTCGTAACGGTTGCCACGGTCGTGGTTGTGATAGTCGGCCGCGCTGGCCGAAACCGGAATCGCGAAAGCCGTGGCGGCGGCGGCGAGTGAAAGCAGAACCTTCTTCATGATATTGTCTCCTCAAGAGAGAGCCGTGAGTGGCCTGAGGAGAGAGATAGGCGACGGGTGTCGCACGGGTTTGCCGCGCGGGACGCAAATTGTCGTACTTTGCACGGATGTTGCGATGGACCTGCAGGCGGGATGAACGACCTGTTTAGGCCCGCGCTTCCTCGACACCGGTGCTGTTGTGGCGCAGCGCCGCAAGCACCGTATCGACGATGTGCGGGGCGTTGAGGCCCGCCTCGTCGTATTGCCGGTCCGGCGCGTCGTGGTCCTGAAACAGGTCGGGCAGGCGCAGGGTGCGGATTTTGAGCCCGCCATCGGTCAGGCCCTCGTCGCTCGCCATGGTCAGCACGTGGGCGCCGAGGCCGCCGATCGATCCTTCCTCGACCGTCACCACCACGTCGTGGGTGGCCATCAGCTTGCGGATCAGCTCGCTGTCGAGCGGCTTGGCGAAACGCATGTCGGCGACTGTAGTGGCCAACCCCTTTGCTTCGAGCTGATCCGCCGCCTTGAGCGCTTCGCCCAGGCGCGTACCCAGGGACAGCAGCGCGACCTTGCCGCCCTTGTCGCTCCCGCGCACGATCCGGCCCTTGCCGATCGCAAGGCGCTCGGGCGTTTCGGGCAGCGCCACGCCGGTGCCGTTGCCGCGCGGATAGCGGAACGCGATCGGGCCGCTGTCATGCAGCGCCGCGGTGTGGACCATATGCACCAGTTCGGCTTCGTCGGC
>CAYNXB010000139.1:0-3980 GCA_964401045.1 uncultured Sphingomonadaceae bacterium
GCCGATTCGATGTCGTTGGCGTTCAGATCCTTCATCTTAGCCTGGGCGACCTCGGCGACCTGGCTGCGCTTGATCGTTCCGGCCGAAACCTTGCCCGGCTCCTTCGAGCCCGACTTGAGGTTGGCGGCCTTCTTGATCAGGAAGCTCGCCGGCGGCGTCTTGGTGACGAACGTGAAGCTGCGATCCGCATAGACCGTGATGATGGTCGGGATCGGCATCGACTTCTCGAGTTCCTGCGTCGCGGCGTTGAACGCCTTGCAGAACTCCATGATGTTGACGCCGCGCTGACCGAGCGCAGGGCCGATCGGCGGGGAGGGATTTGCGGCGCCCGCGGGCACCTGCAACTTGATGTAGCCTTCGATCTTCTTGGCCATTGCTGGCCTCCTTTCACACTGTCGGGCGTGCTGTGCGGCTCGCCCTCATGGTAAGCGGTGCAAACGGCGCCCCAAGAACGCCTCCCGCGTGGATTTCCCGATGCTGTCGCTGGGAAGGTGGCCCGATAGGCGCAGGCGCCGCAAAAATCAACGCAGGAAAGCGAACATCGGCTCGACCTAGCCAGTTGGCGGAACCAGGTGCTCCGAAGTCAATGACCGGCCAGCGCCCGGTCGTGTTCGCCGAACATGTCAAAGATTTTCGAGCCGGTTATTGCGCCGGAGGCGTCGAGGGTCAGCTTGACGCGGTTGAGCGTGCGGTTTTGCCAGTACCAGCCGTGGATGCCGGTGAATGGCGCGACGTACCGGCCGCCCAGATGATCGGCCTGCTCGATGGCGTAGCTTTCTGTGGCGGCGGTGCCGCCTGCGAAGGGATGGGCGTGCATGTCGTAATCGAGAGGGCCGGTCGCGCTCCAGAAGAACGTGATCGGCTTGCCCTCTTCCACCACATACTTGAATTCGATGCCCTCGAACGGGCCCAGTTCATGCTCCCAATGATCCTTGGCGCCCGGTTCGGGCGTGGGCGCGGTATCGCTTCGCGTGAACACGCCTTTGCGCTCCAAGCCTTTGACGAGATACTGGTTCGCCGGCGCGGCGATCTCGGTCAGCCCCATCTTCTTGCCCGCGCCGGTCGGATCGATGCCGAACTCGGCGGGTAGCACGAACAGCACCGCGATCGCGGCGACCGCGACCGCTGCGATGCCGCCGCCGATCAACAACCGGCGTTTCGAGGGCGGCGATGACGTCGGCTCGGTCATGACGATAAATACCCCGCGATCTGATAACCGGTGAGCAGCACGCCGACGCCGATCAGCGCGACATTGGCCGAGAACGCCCAGCGCGTGAAGCTCGGACGGGTGCGCCACAAGTTGAGCAACGTGACAACGACGGCGAGCACCATCACTTGCCCGACCTCGACTCCGACGTTGAAGCCGATCAGGTTCGTCAGCAGTCCGTTGTCGGACATGCCTAGATCCTGCAGCTTGGTCGCGAGCCCGAGCCCGTGGAAGAGGCCGAATACGAACACCGCGAGTTTTGTGTTGATGGCGAGTCCGAGCTTGGCAAAGCCACCGATGTTCTCGACGCCCTTGTAGATCACCGAGACGCCGATGATCGCGTCGACAATATACGAATTGGCGCCGGTCCCAAGCAGCACGCCGGCAAGCAACGTGGCCGAATGGCCGATGGTGAACATCGAGACATAGAGCACCACGTCCTTCAGCCGTCGCAGGAAGAACACCACGCCGATGAGGAAGGCGATGTGGTCGTAGCCGGTCACCATGTGCTTGGCGCCGAGGTAAAGGAACGGGATGAAGGCCGGCCCGTCGATCGATTGGACGAATGCCTTGTCGCCTTCGGCCACGTCATGCGCGAACGCAGCATCGGCCCACAGCCCGAGCATCGCGACTACGAGTAGCAAAAGCGCCGGGCGCAGCATGAAAAGCCGGCTCGTCACAGCCGCAGTCCAGATTTCGGCCCGGTCCACACCATGAGCGAGTAGAGCACCGCCGTAGCATGCAGCCCACCGCCAGCACGCACGCCGGAGATCGCGGCCTTGATCAGCAAGTGAAACACGCTCGGCAGCTCAGGACGCAGCGGGGACAGGAACTTCGCCAGCGGCGGGTGGGTAAACCTGATGGCACGCGCTGCACACGCTGTAGATCGTGCCGCCGACTTCGAACACTTTATCGACGCTCTTGTCTTTCGCGGCCTGCTCGGCCTGCCTGGAGATGTCGATCATGCCCTGGGCGAACTGGTTCCAGTCCTCACCGCGGCCCTCGGTATAAGCGTCGGTCTTGAGAAGTTCGCCATAGGCAACGAGGTCTTCAGCGGCCTTGCGGGTCTTTTCCCATTCCGCATCCGTGCGCGGCTGGATTTCGTGGTCTCCGGTCTCGTCGGAGACGAAGCGCACCGCATCCCAATAAGTCTGCGCTGTGGGCTGCACCTTCTCCGCCATGAAATTCTTGATCGGCATCGGCGGCGGGCCCTGGTTGCAGGCGACAAGGCACACGCTCCCGGCAACCATCACGATGGCGTTTCGCATAAACTCTCCTTCATCGCCTGCGCCTATCCCGCGCAGCGCGGTCTCGAAAGAGATTTACGGTTACCGGTCGTTACAGCAAGCGCAACTGCGGCCCCACGGGCCTAAGCGTCGGCTTACTTGCTCAGTTCGACTTGCTCGAAATCGAGCTCCACGGGGGTCGCGCGGCCGAAGATCGAGACCGAGACCTTGACCTTGTTCTTGTCGAAATCGAGCTCCTCGACGAGGCCGTTGAAGCTCGCGAACGGGCCGTCGAGCACCTTGACCTGATCGCCGATCTCGTAATCGACGTGGACCTCGCGCTTGGGCGCGCTGGCCGCTTCTTCGCGGGCGCCGAAATAGCGGGCGGCCTCGCGCTCCGAGATCGGCTGCGGCTTGGCGCCGGAGCCAAGGAAGCCGGTTACCTTCGGGGTGTTCTTGATCAGGTGGTAGACATCGTCGGTCAGCACGAGCTTGGCGAGCACGTAGCCCGGCATGAACTTGCGTTCGACCTGGACCTTCTTGCCGCGCTTGACCTCGGTCACCGTCTCGGTCGGCACTTCGACCTGCTCGACCGCTTCGGCGAGGCCCATGCGCTGCGCCTCCGAAATGATCGAATCGCGGACCTTGTTCTCAAAGCCGGAGTAGGCGTGGATGATGTACCAGCGGGACATGGAAAGCTTTCGGTTAGGCTCAGACGAGCGACAGCAGCCATTTGACGAGTGAGCCGAACACTGAGTCGATGCCGAGGAAGAACACCGCCAGCAGCACCATCATGATGCCGACGAAGATCGCCGTGGTGACGGTTTCCTGGCGGCTCGGCCAGACGACCTTGCGGCCCTCTGCCTGCACCTGACGCATGAATTCGCCGGGATTGATCGCCATCGTTCGTTCGCTCGCCTGGTTCGCCTGGACTCAAAATAGTCGTTGCGTGCCTTTCGCCAAGGGCTTCGCGCCGCCCCGGCTTATATGCCGGGAGGGGCTGCGCGTCACCGATGTCGGAAGACGGCGGCGATGTAGCGAGGCCACCGGGCGATGGCAAGCCTGCGCGGCGCGCCCGAACGGCCCGGGCGCATCCCTGGCCGAAACGTCAATGCGTACTCAGACCGTGCGAAACAGGCGTTGCAGCAGCGTAGGCTTTTCCATCGGCTGGATCCGGCCATGGATGTGGCGGCGCAGAGAAGCGTCGCTGTACGGGCGCGGCGAAGTCCAGTTGTCCGGACGACTGGAGCGAAAAGTCAGGCTCGACATATGAATTCCCTCACATCACCCACCCGTCGCTCAAAATGAACGCTTTGTCGCGCGGTTCCCGGCGGACTTTCCACAATGGGACACTTTCGCGCGGAGCGTGAAAAGGCGAAGGAAACCCGCGGGTTCCCGGCGAAAGCGAGTTTTGTGAGCGTGTGTCTTTGGGGCAGCGGACACGAAACCGCCGCCAAAGGGGAATGGCAGGGGTGACAGGATTCGAACCCGTGGCCCTCGGTTTTGGAGACCGATGCTCTACCAGCTGAGCTACACCCCTGCAGCCG
>CAYNXB010000140.1:0-3929 GCA_964401045.1 uncultured Sphingomonadaceae bacterium
CCTGGGCGAAGCCGAACTGCTCGCGGTGGCGGTGGCGGTCGAGCGGTTGAGCGACCATCCGCTTGCCCGCGCCATCGCCGGCGATGGGCTCGATCGTCTCGGCGGGGCTCCCGTGCCCGAGGCGACCGATCTCGAGAGCCTGACCGGGCGGGGCGTGTCGGCCACGGTCGATGGCGAGCGGATCCTGATTGGCAAGGCGGAGATGTTCGGCGCCGACGGGGTCGCACCGCTCTCGCCGGCCATGACCGAGGCGATCGCGCGGCTGCGCGATGGCGGGCGCACGACCATGGTGGTGCGCCGCGGGGACACCGACCTCGGCGCAATCGGCCTGATGGACACGCCGCGCGCGTCCGCCCGCGACGCGATCACCCGCATCCGTGCACTCGGCATCACGCGCATGATCATGATCTCCGGCGACCACCAGAAGGTCGCCGAATCGATCGCCAGGGAGGTCGGGCTCGACGAGGCCTGGGGCGACCTGATGCCCGAGGACAAGGTCGAGGCGATCCGCAAGCTCCGGGCGACCGACAAGGTCGCGATGGTCGGCGACGGCGTGAACGACGCGCCCGCCATGGCTAGCGCGACCGTCGGCATAGCGATGGGCGCAGCGGGATCGGATGTCGCGCTCGAGACGGCGGATGTCGCCTTGATGGCCGACGACCTGGCGCACCTGCCCTTCGCCGTCGGGCTGAGCCGGGCGACGCGTGCGATCATCCTGCAGAACCTGGTGGTCAGCCTCGGCGTGGTCGGATTGCTGGTGCCCGCCACCATTCTCGGTCTCGGCATTGGTCCCGCTGTGCTGGCGCACGAGGGATCGACGCTGCTGGTGGTGTTCAACGCGCTCCGCTTGCTGCGCTATCGGGATCAGACGGCATGATTGCGGTCGAGCACGACGTCACGCTTCGCGTGTCGCCGGAACGCGTGTGGACGGCGTTGACGGACTTCGCCGGCTACGCCGCGTGGCATCCCTCGCTTCGGCTCGGCGGCAAACCCGAGGTGGGCAAGACATTCGACTTTGGCTACGTCAACGCACGGACGGGCTGGGAAACAGGCGCGGCCGACGCCGTGATCACCCGGCTCGAGCCGGCCGAGGTTCTCGAATGGCGGGTGGGCATCCCCTTCCTGTTCACCTTCACTGAATCCTACGCGCTTGGTCCCGTCCCGGGTGGAACCAGGCTGGTCCACCGCGTCGAGTATGGTGGACTGGCCATTGCGCTGGCGCCAAAGCGATTCGCTGCGAAGTGGCATGCGCGCGTGCGCAATGCCGACATCGCGCTTCAGCGGCATCTGGCATCGACGAACGTTCCGGCTCGCACCGCAAAGGCAGCGCCCCGCCGCGCCAGGCCGAAGCACCGGATGCGCTAGCGCCGGAGTGTTGCGTCGATCACCTGAATCCACGACCCATTGCGGACATTCGCGCCGTCATCCATTTATACTCGATGGCTGATCAATGTTGCGCCTCGAAGGGCCAGGACCTCGAAAAGCTGGCACAGCAAGCCGACCAACGCCGTGTTCTGGTCGCGGTCCTGCTGATCAATGCAATCATGTTCGTCGTTGAGTTCGGCGCGGGCCTCGTTGCAGGTTCAGCCGCCCTCATGGCCGATGCCTCTGACAACCTGGGCGATGCTCTAGTCTATGCGGTCAGCCTTTACGCCATCTCCCGTAGCGACCGCTGGAAAGCCGGCGCCGCAACCCTGAAAGGCGCTGTCATCCTGTTGCTGGGTGTTGGTATCGTCATCAACGTTGCCGTGAAGATCAGCAGTGGCATCCCGCCGTCATCATTCCTGATGCTGGTTTTCGGGGGAGCGGCGTTGGTCGCGAACCTCGTTTGTCTGTCCTTGCTTTGGCGGCTCAGGGGGCAGGACGTGAACATGGCAAGTTCGTTCGAATGTTCACGAAACGACATTATCTCCAATGGCGGCACTCTGCTTGCCGCTGGCGCCGTTGCCCTGACAGCCTCTCCATGGCCTGACATTCTCATTGGATCGGCCATGGCCGTCCTGGTGTTGCGTTCGGCCTACCGCGTTTTGAAAAAGGCAGTTCCCGAACTCCGGGCGACACCTGCTTAGACCCGCTTTCGAACCGTTGCGGACAGTCGACGCGCCTGCGACACAGGCTGCGTGACCGCCTTCGCCTACATTGGAGCCGCCATTGCGGAGATCGCCGGATGCTTCGCCTTTTGGGCGTGGCTCCGGATGGACAAGTCGCCCCTGTGGATTGCGCCGGGAATGCTGGCGCTGGCGCTCTTCGCCTACCTGCTGACCCTAGTCGACGCTGAACACGCTGGTCGCACTTACGCGGCCTATGGTGGCGTTTACATCGTGTCGGCGATTGCGTGGTTGTGGCTCATCGAAGGCGCGAAACCGGATCGCTGGGACCTAATTGGCGCGGTGGTGTGCCTTGGCGGCGCGGCGATCATCTTGTTCGGGCCTCGCGCCGCGTAACACTTCCCAGATGTTCGCTTTCCGCCGGTTCCGGCCATTGAGGATCGCGGCACCAGCCGAGAGCGGACCATCAAATCTTGGCGGTGTGCCCACCAATAGCGGACCTTCCGCTAACGGCCAATCGGCGCCAACGGGGGCAAATTCCGTATTCGCTTTTGGTGTCACTTCGACCCGAGGGTGAAATACGATGGGCTACTCTGCCTTTGACGGTCAGATCGGACGGCCTGGCATGCCGGTCGGAAGGTCGGTGCCAAGCGAGCGGTGAAGCAAAAGAAGTGTGGGCGAAGCCCAAGTGCTCGACGCGGACGCGGTCGTGAATGCGAACATGAGCGAGGGACGGGTGACCGCGCTAAGCTGGGGCTCGCGACGCGCGACCAGACAGGCCATCAAGTTCCTGGCCCCCGCAGAGATCGCGCAGCGAGGTTCGAGCGGGGCCTCGCAGCCGAAACCGTAGCATTGACTCAGCGCCCAGCGACGGCAAGCCTGGGTTGATGTGCAATCTCTACCGCATGAGCAAGGCCACCGACGAGATCGCGCACCTGTTCGACGCCGTCGTGGGCAATATCGGCAACGCGGGCGGGGGCGAGGTCTACCCTGGCCGCCCCGGCCTGGTGGTTGCGGGGGGCGAGCTGCGGAGCATGGCTTGGGGTTTCCCGCTGCGCCTGAAAGGCACGAAGCCTGATGCCAAGCCCAAGCCGGTAAACAATGCTAGAGCCGACAAGCTGGACAGCTTCATGTGGCGCTTCAGCTTCGCCGAGCGGCGGTGCCTGATCCCGGTAACGGAATTTGCCGAAGCCGAGGGCGAGAAGGGCAGCAAGACCCGCACCTGGTTTTCGCTACCCGGTCAGGACGTGTTCGCCGTCGCAGGAATTTGGCGCGATACCGACGAATGGGGGCCGGCCTACAGCATGGTGATGACCGAGGCCTGCATCCACGTTGCCGATGTGCACGATCGAATGCCAGTGATCCTGCGGCGAGAGGATTGGGGCGACTGGCTCGATGGGCCTCCTGACGCGGCAGGCCTGCTTTGCCGACCCTATCCCGAGTCGATGGTAGTCGACCGGACCGCAGATCCGTGGGTACGTCGCTAAAGCGGGCTGTCGGCTAATGAGCCGTTGCGGACGTTCGCTAGTCACCGATGCGGTCTGCTCACTTGCGCGCTGGCTTTCCAACCGAACCGGGGAACCGCAGCTTGGGCGCACAGTTCAAAACCGTTCGCGTCGAACTCGCTTTTACTGGGTTGTTCAAAGAGCTGACAGGGGACCCATGAGCAAGAAGTCCGTGCTGCTTGTCGAGGATGAGGTTCTTCTGTGTTGGCTCGTCGAGGAAGCTCTTTGCGACTGCGGGTACGACGTGCTCACACTGACCACCGGGAATGACGGCTTGGCGGCGCTCGAGGGAAGCCAGTCGTTCGATGCCCTGGTCACCAATATCAAGCTGGCGGATGGTCCGGATGGCTGGGCTCTGGCGCGCCGCGCGCGAGAG
>CAYNXB010000141.1:0-3813 GCA_964401045.1 uncultured Sphingomonadaceae bacterium
GAGCCGCTGACCTATTCGCCGCTGGTCGAGGACGTTGCCGTCGTCGTCGCCGGCAGCACCAACCCGATCCTGCGCGAGCGCAACCTGACTCTAAAGGATGTCTTCTCCAGACGCTGGATCCTTCCACCCACGGGCGCGCCCGAACTGCGGTCGATCGAGGCGGCCTTCAATGCAGCCGGCCTGCCGCTACCGTCGAACTCGACGGGCATGGCATCGATGATTGCCACGGCGACCGCTGTCGGCGCTACCGACGCTTTGGCCATCGTGCCGCAGAGCATGTATCACTACTTCGCCAAGTTCCAGGTCATGGGCCAGGTCGATGTGAAGCTGCAGGCCCCTGTCGAGCCCTATGGCCTGATCAATCTGAGCAACCGTCAACTCACCCCCGCCGCACGGGCGCTGTACGATTTCGTAAGCGACGCCGGACAAGATCTCGAACGGCTGCGCGGGGCGGCGCCGACGGCGGAGCGCCACGCGAGCGGTCCGAAACCGTCCAAACGACCGCCTGAAGCGGTTCATGGCCCGCTCTCGTCCGCGGAAGGATAAGCTACCGTTCCCACCGATCGGTCGCCACGAGGCCCCCCGGGCTTGCCTGCATTGCTGACGAGCAGCGAGTGGCTGGTCTTTCCCAATGGCTTCGGCGTTCGAGCGCCTTCCGGATCGACCGGGATGGCGGCGGCTCGCCGGGCGCATCGCGGTCAATGCGAGAAGGCGTGCCACCAGTTCGGTGATCGTCGGTTGCCGGCCTTTGCGGAGGCGCTTGAGGACAGCGCCATGTCACGCCCTTCGGCTTGCCGTCATAATCATAATTCCAGCGCCATAGTTTACCGCCGCTTAGGTTGACGAGCAGGTAGAAGCGGTTGGCGTCGGTGAGCATGTAGGCTTTGCGCGCGGCTTGGCGGCGAGAGCCTTCGCATCGGTCAGCGTTGTGCGCCCCCCTTTTCGACGCGCGTATCACGTCCACATATCTCCGATCGATCAGGTGGGGGATGGACATCGGCGGCCGCCGCCAAGCTGATCGGCTAAGCACCGGTAATGAGGAGAAAAGTCGCTTCAGGGGGCCTTCTGCGGACCCACATGGAACACCGGTGGCGGTGCTGTCAGTCTACTGCAACTTGTCTCCGGTCGACGCAGCTATCGCCAATATGAACAGGGAAAGAAATTATCCCCGCGGCATTGATCCCGAAACGGGTGGGAGGCCAAACCCCTTCGATGGAATATTTCGCGCTCGTCATCGCGCTGGTCGGGGTGCTGGGGATCGGCGCGCAGTGGGTCGCCTGGCGCAGCGGCCTGCCGGCCATCGTCCTGATGCTCGTCGCGGGAATTCTCGCCGGACCGATATTTGGCGTACTCGATCCGCACGCTGCATTCGGCGAGATGCTCGAGCCGATGATCACGATCGGGGTCGCGCTGATCCTGTTCGAGGGTGGCCTCAATCTCGAATTCAAAGAGTTCAATAAATACGGTGAGGGGGTCTGGCGCCTGGTCCTCCTGGGGGTGCCGATCGGCTGGCTGCTGGGAAGCCTCGCCTGCTATTACGTCGCCGGACTGGTATGGCCGGTGGCGATCCTGTTCGCCGGCATTCTCGTAGTGACGGGCCCGACAGTGGTTCTGCCTCTGCTCCGGCAATCGAGCGTGCAGCAACGGCCCGCGGCGCTGCTGCGGTGGGAAGCGATCGTGAACGATCCCATCGGGGCATTGTGCGGGGTCGTCGCCTATGAATATCTGCGGCTTTCGGCCGGCGGAGCAACGCTGATCGAGGTTGTCCCGCCGATGCTCCTCGGCGCGCTCGTCGCGGGCGGTCTGGGCTGGGCGGCTGCCTGGGCGATTGCGTGGTCATTTCCGCGTGGGCACATCCCTGAATTCCTGAAGGTGCCGGTTCTCCTGGTCGCGGTCGTCGGGGTTTTCGTGGTCTGCAACATGATCGAGCACGAGGCTGGCCTGGTCGCGGTGACCGCGATGGGCGTGGCGCTGGCGAACATGAATGTCTCATCCCTGCGTAGCGTCCATCCGTTCAAACAGAACATCGCCGTGTTGCTCGTTTCGGGCATCTTCGTGCTGCTGTCGGCGTCGCTCGACGTAGAACAGCTGCACCAGTTCGAGTGGCGCTTCGGACTGTTTGTCCTGGTGCTGATTTTCCTCGTGCGCCCGGCGACCGTCCTACTTAGCCTGCTGTTCACCAGGATTCCATGGAACGAGCGGCTGTTCGTGGCCTGGATCGCGCCGCGCGGTATCGTGCTGATGGCGATCGGTGGCCTGTTCGCGCTACGCCTGTCGGATCTGGGTTACGGCGACGGCTCGATTCTCATCGGCCTCAGCTTCGCGGTGGTGGTCGTCACGATCGTGGCCCACGGGTTCACGATCGGACCGATCGCGCGCTGGCTCGGCGTGCTGGGCACGACCAAGCCCGGCCTGTTGATCGTCGGCAGCAATGATTGGACCATCGCTCTCGCCAAGCAAATGACGGCGTTGGACACGCCGGTGATGATTGCGGACACCAGTTGGCAGCGGCTGGCTCCCGCAAGGCGCGATGGTCTGCCCACCTTCCATGGCGAGATACTCAACGAGGCCAGCGGCCCCGATCTCGATCTCGCCCCCTACAAGGTGCTCGTCGCGGCGACCGAAAACGAAGCCTACAACGCGCTGGTGTGCAACGAGTTCGCCGCGACCATCGGCCGCGACGCAGTCTACCAACTGGGCGACGACGACCAGAGTGCCGAGGACTTTCGCCGCCTGCCCGCGAGCCTGCGCGGCCGCGCGCTGTTCACCGCCGGCTTCGGGATCGGCGACGTGCAGGAGCGGCAACGACAAGGCTGGGAGTTCCGCAAGACGCGGATTTCCGACAAGTTCGGCGCTGACGACGCGCGCAACGCGTTGCCCGATGGCGCACACCAGTTGCTGTTGCTCAAGAGGAGCGGTGCCATGCTCTTCTTTACGCACGCCTCGGCGCCGGAGCCGAGCGCGGGCGATACGGTGGTGTCCTATTCACCGCCCTCGACCAGGCGCGGCCGACAAAGTCGCGCGGCGATACAGGCACGCGCAGATGAAGGCCAGGGCGCAACCGGCTGAAGAGGAATGATGATGCGACAAAGTCATTGCAGCGCCGCCATGGTACTACTCTTCGCGCTCGGCGCTTGCGACAACGCTGCCGAACCCGCGCCTTCCCCTGAACCGAGCGAAACGGTCTCGGCCTCACCGAGTGTCTCGATCATTCGCCCGGATGTGGCGACGCCGAGCGCAGTGGTCGACCTGCCTCCCCCGCCTCTCATGGCGACCATCGGGTTTCCAGACGGCGGGGCGGAGCTCGACGAGGCCGCGCGGGCTGATCTGGCCACTGTTCTCGCCTCGGAGCAACTCGCCGAGGGCTGGCCCGTCGTCCTGCGCGGGCACGCCGATACCGCCGGCAACGATGCCGACAATCTCGCCGTCTCGAGCAGACGGGCGAAGGCGGTGGCGAACTATCTCGTCGATCATGGTGTAGCGGAGGACCAGATCGCGGTAATCGCACTCGGCGAACAGAACCCGGCAGCGCCGAACGCGCACCTCGATGGAACGCCGGACGAAGCCGGGCGGGCTAAGAATCGCCGCGTCGTGCTGACCATCGAAAGGCCCGGATCGAAAAGCCCGAGCGCGAAAAGGTAGAGATTGAAAGCGCTTCGGTCACAAGGGCCGTTCGGACGGTGTTGTCAGTCTCTCCGGAATTTCCAGAACGGCCTGATCTCCGCGACGGATTGCTGTCCGCTACCCCGCGGGAATGCGCGCCCGCGGCAAAACCTCGGAACTCTCTCGGCTTCTACAGCGGGGTATTGGCGG
>CAYNXB010000142.1:0-3799 GCA_964401045.1 uncultured Sphingomonadaceae bacterium
ATCAGAACTCCAGCCCGCCCTCGCGGGCCGCTTCGGCGAGCGCCTTGACGCGGCCGTGGAACAGGAACCCGCCGCGATCAAACACGACGGACGTCACGCCGGCCTTCTTGGCGGCGGCGGCGATGTCAGCCCCGACCTGGGTCGCAGCGTCGACGGTCGCGCCCGAATTCTTCGCGCCGAGCGTCGAGGCGGCGGCCAGCGTGCGGCCCTCCCGATCATCGATGATCTGCACGTAGATATGACGGCCGGTGCGATGCACCGACAGGCGAGGCTTGCCCCCCGCGCGGGTCTTCAGCGCAGTGCGCACGCGGCGCCGACGGCGCTCGAAGTGGGTGAGATGAGCCATCTTACTTCTTCTTCCCTTCCTTACGGAAGATATACTCGCCGCGGTACTTGATGCCCTTGCCCTTGTAGGGCTCCGGCTTCCTCCAGCGGCGAACCTCGGCGGCGAACTGCCCCACCTTCTGCTTGTCGATGCCCGTCACCTCGACCGTGGTCTGGTCGGGGGTCTTGACTTCGATGTCCTCGGGCACCTCGATCTCGACGTCGTGGCTGAAGCCGAGCTGCAGCTTGAGCTTCTTGCCCTGCGCCTGCGCGCGGTAGCCGACGCCGGTGATCTCGAGAACCTTCGTGAAGCCCTCGGTCACACCTTCGACAAGGTTGGACACCAGCGTGCGCTGCATGCCCCAGTTATCGCGCGCACGGCGCGTATCGTTGGCGGGCGTGATCGAAATCGCGTCGCCGTCGAGATTATAGGTGACCTGGTCCGACAGGCCCAGGGTGAGCGTGCCCTTGGGGCCCTTCACCGAGAGCGTGCCGTTCTCGATCTGCGCGGTGACCCCGCTGGGGATCGTCACCGGCCGTTTGCCGATGCGGCTCATCAGAATACCTCCGCCAGCACTTCGCCGCCGACGTTCTGCGCGCGTGCTTCGTTATCCGAAAGCACGCCCCGAGGCGTCGAGACGATGGTGATGCCGAGACCGCCGCGGACACTTGGGAGCTCACGGCTGCCCGAGTAGACCCGCCGGCCCGGCTTGGAGACGCGGGCGACATACTTGATCGCAGGTTCGCCCTCGAAATACTTCAGCTCGATCCGCAGCGCCTTGTGCTTGCCGCTGTCGTCCTCGGAATAACCGCGGATGAAGCCCTCGCGCTGAAGCACTTCGAGCACGTTGGCACGCAGCTTGGACGCCGGCGAAAGGACAGAATCCTTCTTCGCCTGCTGGCCGTTGCGGATGCGGGTGAGCATATCACCCAGGGGATCGGTCAATGCCATGTTCTAGATCCTCACCAGCTCGACTTGGTCACGCCCGGAATCAGGCCTTTATTGGCCAGGTTCCTGAGCTCGATCCGGTTGAGGCCGAACTTGCGATAATAGCCGCGCGGGCGGCCCGTGGTTGCACAGCGGTTACGCACGCGGGTGGGATTCCCGTTGCGCGGAATTTCCGCCAGCTTGAGGCGCGCGATCAGGCGCTCGCCCTCGTCGAGTTTCTCGTCGTCGGCAATCGCCTTCAGGCGGGCGTACTTGCCGGCGTACTTCTTCACGAGCTTCTTGCGCCGCTCGTTCTTGTTGATCGAACTCAGTTTCGCCATGGACTTAAGCTCTTCTCCTAAGGCGGCTTACGCCGCCTGCTTCTCTTCAGCCGGCGTTTCCGCCGGGAACGGGAACCCGAACAGGCGCAGCAGCTCGCGCGCCTCTTCGTCGGTCTTGGCGGTGGTGGTCACGATGATGTCCATCCCCCGCACCTTCTCGATCTTGTCGTACGAGATCTCGGGGAACACGATCTGCTCCTTGAGACCCATCGCGTAGTTGCCGCGACCGTCGAACGAGCGCGGATTGAGGCCGCGAAAGTCACGGATGCGAGGCATCGCGATCGTCACCAGACGGTCGAGGAACTCGTACATGCGCTCACGGCGCAGGGTCACCTTGCAGCCGATCGGCATGCCTTCACGCAGCTTGAACTGCGCGATCGACTTCTTCGCCTTGGTGATGACCGGCTTCTGACCGGCGATCAGCTCCATTTCCTCGGCAGCGGTCTGGACCTTTTTCTTGTCCTGGCTCGCTTCGCCCACACCCATGTTGAGGGTGATCTTCTCGAGCCGCGGGACTTCGAAGCGGTTGGCATAGCCGAACCGTTCGGTCATCGCCTTGACGACCTGGTCGTCATAGCGCTGCTTCATGCGCGGGGTGTATTTGGTGTCAGCCATCGATGGTCTCCCCGGACTTGACGGCCACGCGGACCTTCTTGCCCTTGCGGTCTTCAAAGCGCACGCGGGTCGGCTTGCCATCCTTGGGATCGGCAATCGCGACCTTCGAGATGTGCAGCGGCGCTTCGCGGCGGTCGATGCCGCCTTGCGGATTGGCCTGGCTCGGCTTGCGGTGACGCGCAGCGACGTTGACGCCTTGCACGACGACCTTGGCGTCCTTCGGCTGCACGCTCACCACAGTGCCGCGCTGGCCCTTGTCCTTGCCCGACAGGACGACGACGGTGTCGCCCTTCTTGATCTTCGCCGCAGCCATCACAGCACCTCCGGCGCGAGTGAAATGATCTTCATGAAGCCGCGCGAACGCAGCTCACGCACCACGGGGCCGAAGATGCGGGTGCCGATCGGCTCCTCGTTCTTGTTGACCAGCACCGCGGCATTGGTGTCGAAGCGGATCACGCTGCCGTCTGCACGGCGCACGTCCTTCCTGGTGCGCACGATCACCGCGCGGTGAACGTCGCCCTTCTTCACACGCGCGCGAGGCTGCGCTTCCTTGACGGAGACGACGATCACGTCGCCGACGCCCGCGGTACGACGCTTCGAGCCACCCAGCACCTTGATGCACTGGACGCGCTTCGCGCCGCTGTTGTCCGCGACCTCGAGATTGGACTGCATCTGGATCATCGATCCGGTTTCCTTCTCACTGGCTTGCCGGGACGCGCCCGGCAGTTCCTAAATCTTGTCCGCCACAGGCGGGATCGTCAGTTGCTCGCGGCCTCGACTTCGATGTCGGCTTCGATGGCCACACCCTTCGACGCGGCGACGCGATCGAGCACCTTCCAGCTCTTCGACTTCGAGATCGGGCGGGTCTCCTCGATCCGCACCTTGTCGCCGGTATGGTACTCATTGCCCTCGTCGTGAGCGTGGTACTTCTTCGAGCGACGGATGATCTTGCCGTAGAGCGGGTGCTTGACCTTGCGCTCGACCAGCACGGTGACGGTCTTGTCGGTCTTGTCCGAAGTGACCGTCCCGGTGAGGATTCGCTTGGGCATCGTTAATTCCTTACGCCTTGGCCGCGGCGCTGGTGCGCTGCGCCTGCAGGGTCTTGATCTGCGCGATCTCCCGGCGAACTTCGCGGATGCGGGCCGGCCGCTCGAGCTGGTTCGTCGCGGCCTGGAAGCGCAGGTTGAACTGCTCGCGCTTGAGCTCGCCGAGCTGAGTGGTCAGCTGGTCGTCGGTCTTGGCGTTGATGTCTGCGAACTTGGCCATCATTCGCCTCCCAGGTGCGAGGTGTCGCCGAGGCGGGCTATAACCTTGGTCTTGATCGGCAGCTTCATCGCCGCACGCTCGAACGCTTCCGCCGCGAGCGGGCCGGAAACGCCGTCGAGCTCGAACAGGATGCGGCCCGGCTTGACCCGCGCAGCCCAAAATTCGATCGCGCCCTTGCCCTTGCCCTGGCGGACTTCGGCCGGCTTCTTGGTCACCGGCACATCCGGGAAGATGCGGATCCACAAACGCCCCTGGCGCTTGATGTGGCGCGTGATCGCGCGGCGAGCCGCCTCGATCTGGCGAGCGGTGATCCGCTCCGGCTCAA
>CAYNXB010000143.1:0-3761 GCA_964401045.1 uncultured Sphingomonadaceae bacterium
TCGCTCTTGTTGCCGGTGGTCAGCAGCATCGGACCGAACTTGTTGGAGAGCGCCATCAGCGTCACGCCGCGGATGCGCGACTGGATGTTCTCCTCGGTGATATTCACTTCGGTGTCGCGGAAGTCCTCCTCCAGCATCGCGTCGAACCCGTCGATCGCCGGCTGGATCGGGATGGTGGAGTAGCGCGTGCCGAGCGCCTCGGCGCAGGCCCTGGCGTCGTCGAGGCTCGCCTTGCTGGTATACCGGCTCGGCAGCATCACGTTCCAGACCTTCTCAGGCCCCAGCGCGTCGACCGCGATCGCCGCGCACAGGGCGCTGTCGATCCCGCCCGAAAGGCCGAGCAGCACACCGGGGAAGCCGTTGCGATTGACGTAGTCGCGCAGTGCAAGGACCATCGCGCAGTAGATGTCCTCCGGATGCTCGGCGAGCGGGTTGAGCTCGCCGCGGTCGCAGCGCCAGCCGCTCCCGGTCTTGGTCCAGCGGGTCTCGACCACCTGCTCTTCCCAATCACGCATCTGCACGGCGAGCGAACCGTCGCCGTTGATGACGAAGCTTGCCCCGTCGAACACCAGCTCGTCCTGCCCGCCGACGCGGTTGAGGTAGGCCATCGGCACCCCGGTATCGACCGCGCGACGGCGGGCGATCTCATCGATCCTGAGCTCGTCCTTGTCGATCTCGTAGGGGCTGCCGTTAACCGAGAGGAACAGCCCGGCGCCGAATTCGGCCAGGTGGCTGCAGACGTCGGGATGCCAGATGTCCTCGCACACCGGCAGGCCGAGCATCGCGCCGCGGAACAGCACCGGCTCGGGCAGCGGGCCGGGCGTGAACAGGCGCATCTCGTCGAACGTGCCATAGTTCGGCAGCTCATGCTTGAAGCGAGTGGCGGTGACACGCCCGCCGTCGAGCAACGCGACGCCGTTGTGCAACGCCCCGTCGCGCACGAACACGCTGCCGACAAGCATCGCCGGACCGCCATCGTTGGTGGCACGGGCGAGCTTGTCGAGTTCGGCCTGCGCGCACGCGATCAGCGCCGGGGTCTGCACCAGATCCTCGGGCGGGTAGCCGATCAGCTGCATCTCGGGGAACGCGACCATATCGGTCTTGCCCGCGCCCTTCCTCACCTCGAGCATCGTCTGCGCGTTGCCGGCAATGTCGCCAACCCGCTGGTTCAACTGGGCGAGGGTGATCGAAAGAGTGTCGGGCATATCCCCGGCTTAGGCGGCGAGGCGATTGCGAGCAATCGGGCTGTAAAAGTTCAAGAATAGGCGGCCCGTTACCTGAGGTTGCCCAACGGCGAGACGCGCCCGCTTCCAAGCACCCAGACAATGTCCTGCGGCACGGGCAGCTGCAGCACTTCCTCACGTGGTAGCCCGAGATAGGCGCCACGAATGAGTCGTCCCACCAGCCCATGTGACACGGCCAGGACCGTTCCGTCGACGTCCGCGAGCCAATCGCTGACGCGCGTCATCGCGGCGTCGTAGCTTTCACCGTCGGGAGAACGGAAATACCAGTCGAACTGGCTGGAGCCGTCCAGCATGGCCGGCCACTCAGCATCGAGTTCCTCCAGCGAAAGACCGTCCCATGAGCCTGCGGAGACCTCACACAAGCGGTCGTCGTAACGGACGGGCGTGGAGCCTAAATGGGCAGCGACGAGCGCATGGGTTTGCCGAGCGCGGCCGAGAGGGCTCACATAGACCGCACTCCAATCCTGCGGATGCGCGGCGATGCACATTCCGATGCGGCCCGCCTGCTCGATGCCACGCTCGGTAAGTGGAGAATCGAGCGCGCCCTGATACCGCCCGTCGCGATTCCATTCGGTCTCACCATGCCTGACGAGATAGATTTTGGTCATGCGAAGGCCGCGTCGGCTCTCTCGTCAGACGAGCGTGGCCAGCGCCGGAGGGTTGAAGTCCGCCAGCTCGTCGGTGCGGCCCTGGTGGATTTTCTCCGCCCATGCGGCATCACCGAGCAGCGCGCGGCCGACCGCGATCAGATCGAACTCGCCGCGCTCCATCCGCGCGATCAGGCGCGACAGGTCGGTGTGCTCGGACGAATGCCCAGAGAACGCGCCGAAGAAGTCAGACGACAGCCCGACCGAGCCGACGCTGATCGTCGGCTTGCCGGTGATCTTCCTGGCCCAGCCCGCGAAGTTGAGCCCGTTCTCGCCGTCGAGCTCGGGGAATTCGGGTTCCCAGAAGCGCCGCTGCGAGCAGTGGAGAATATCGACTCCGGCCTCGACCAACGGATTGAGCCACTGCTCGAGCTCGGCCGGTGTGCTCGCCAGCCGCGCGCCGAAGTCCTGCTGCTTCCACTGGCTGATGCGCATGAGCACCGGGAACTCGGGTCCGACTGCCGCGCGGATCGCGGCGACGACTTCGGCGCCGAAGCGTGCCCGCTCGCCGATAGTCGCGCCGCCCCAGCGGTCGTCGCGGCGGTTGGTGCCGCTCCAGAAGAACTGGTCGATCAAATAGCCGTGCGCGCCGTGGATCTCGACCGTGTCGAACCCGAGCCGCTTGGCCTCGGCCGCCGAGTGCGCGAACGCGGCGATAGTGTCGGCAATCGCTTCCTCACTCATCGGTTCGCCGCGCGGATCGTCGGGCCCGTTGAGCCCCGAGGGCGTGTCGATCGGCTCGGGCGCATAACCGTCGGGCGAGCGCGCGCCGCCGGTGTGCCAGATCTGCGGGCCCATCTTGCCGCCGGCGGCGTGGACCGCCTCGATCACGCCGCTCCATCCGGCGAGCGGCGCGTCGCCATGGAAGAACGGAATGTGCGGCTGGTTGCGCGAGGCGGGCCGGTCGACCACCGTGCCTTCGGACAGGATCAGCGCGACCCCGTGCTGCGCGCGCCGGGCGTAATACGCCGCGTTGGGTTCGCCCGGCACCCCGTCGGGCGCCATGTTGCGCGTCATCGGCGCCATCACGATCCGGTTGGGCAGCGAGAGCTTGGGCGACGTGAACGGCTCGAACAGGACGTCGGCAGCGGGCATGCGGAACTCCGTTGCGATGTGCGACGAATGTGGCGTTGCAACACGAACGGTCAAGCGGGGTTTAGGCAGGCAAAGCAAAACCCCGCCGGATTGCGCCGGCGGGGTCTCGTTTAGTCAGCCGAATGCGGCCGGGAACGATCACTCGTCCTCAGGCAGCGCCTCCTCGGTCACTTCTTCGGCTTCGGGCGCCTCGATCGTCTCGTCGCTCTCCTGCAAGTACTCGCCGGCGTCCGCGTCGGAACCGTGAGTCTCGCCCTCGACCGACGCCAGCGGATCGTTGCCGATGTCGTCCATCGGATCGCGCAGCAGCTCGGCGGCATGCTCTTCGGCGGCGGAATTCGCCATCAACAGAGCATCCTGCGCCTGCTTCCACGAAGCCCGCAGCGCCGCGTCGCGGCTCGATGCGGTGACCCGCATGCGGCTCATCCGCGCGCCGGTGCCGGCGGGGATGAGACGACCGACGATCACGTTCTCCTTGAGGCCGATAAGCGAGTCACGCTTACCCTCAACCGCCGCCTGCGTGAGCACGCGAGTGGTCTCCTGGAACGACGCCGCAGAGATGAACGAACGGGTCTGCAGGCTCGCCTTGGTGATGCCGAGCAGCACCGGGTTGCCCGCCGCCTTGCGCTTGCCCTTGGCAAGCTTGGCGTTGAACTCGTCCATCTCGTCACGATCGACCTGCTCGCCCGGAAGCAGCGTGGTGTCGCCGCCGTCGGTGATCTCGACCTTCTGCAGCATCTGGCGAACGATCACCTCGATGTGCTTGTCGTTGATC
>CAYNXB010000144.1:0-3657 GCA_964401045.1 uncultured Sphingomonadaceae bacterium
TGGCGAGCGCCGGCAGCAGGCGGTGGTGGATTTCCTCCGCGCAGGCGATGTGCATGGCCGTCGGATAGGTGTCGTTCGACGACTGGCTCATGTTGACGTGGTCGTTGGGATGGACCGGCTTCTTCGAACCGAGTTCGCCGCCCAGCGCCTTGATCGCGCGATTGGCGATCACCTCGTTGGCATTCATGTTGCTCTGGGTGCCGGAGCCGGTCTGCCACACCACCAGCGGGAAATGATCGTCGAGCGCGCCGCTCGCCACTTCGGCCGCGGCGTTGGCGATCGCATCGGCCAGGGTCTTGTCGAGCAGCCCGTGCGCTTCGTTGACCCGCGCCGCCGCGCCCTTGATCACGCCCAGCGCGTGGATCACCGGCAGCGGGATGCGCTCACCGCCGATGCGGAAGTTCTGCAAGGATCGCTGCGTCTGCGCGCCCCACAGGCGATCTGCGGGGACTTCGATGGGACCGAACGTGTCGGTCTCGGTGCGGGTCTGGCTCATGGCGCGCCTCTAGCGCCGCCGCAGCGCCGCGTCACCCCGTATGGCGCACGGATCGAAACAGCCGCGGAAGTGACGGCGAACGGGCATCGAAACGATGTGACCTTCCGCCAGAAAAATCATTAAATAGCAATGGCTTGTGTGCAATAACGCACATGGCGACGTGTGACCTTCGCGATTCATGGCGTGACGCACTCCCGGATCGAGAAACGCACGCTGGCAGCTGAGGCGGATGTAGGAAAGCCGATGCCGGGTTTGGCGACGGGAAAGCCGTCGCCGAGCTGGGCATGGCCCGGCTGTGCCCTGCACCGCCGGATAGCTTGCCGTTCGCTGAGCGAACGCCTGCGTTACGCGGCCATGCCCATCAATACATATGCTGGCCGCCGTTGATCGACAGGGTCGAGCCGGTCACGAACCCGCCGTTCTCCGAGGCGAGGAAAGACACCCCGCGGGCGATCTCCTCCGCCTTGCCGAGGCGGCCGACCGGGATGCGGGCGACGATCTTCTCCAGCACCGGCTCCGGCACCGCCGCAACCATGTCGGTGTCGATGTAGCCTGGCGCGATCGCGTTCACGGTGACGCCGAACTTGGCGCCTTCCTGCGCCAGCGCCTTGGTGAAGCCGTGGATGCCGCTCTTGGCGGCGGCGTAGTTGACCTGGCCGTATTGCCCGGCCTGGCCATTGATCGAGCCGATGTTGACGATCCGGCCCCAGCCGCGTTCGCGCATGCCGGGGAACGTCGCCTTGGCCATGTTGAAGCACCCGCCGAGGTTGATCCGCATCACCTCGTTCCAATCCTCGAAGCTCATCTTGTGGAGGGTCGCGTCACGAGTGATGCCGGCGTTGTTGATCACCACGTCGATCGGCCCGTGCGCAGCTTCGACGTCGCGGCAGCCGGCGAGCGTCGCTTCGTGATCCCCCACGTCCCACCTGAACGCGGGGATGCCGGTTTCGTCCGTGAAGGCGCGCGCTTTTTCATCGTTGCCGGCGTAGTTCGCCACCACGGTCAAGCCATCCGCTTGCAGACGCTGGCAGATCGCCTTGCCGATCCCACGAGTGCCGCCGGTCACCATCGCCACGCGTGCCATGCCAATTCCTTGTTCATGCATCCCGGTGCGGGAAGCGAATCGCTTAATAATGCGCGGAACGCGCGCAAAGAAAAACCCCGCCGGGCGTTTGCCTGGCGGGGCGTTCGGAAATTTCGCGGAAACCGCGCGTCAGAAGCGGAACTGGGTGCCGACGTAGACCGCCTGGCTGTCCTGCTCGCCGTCGGTCAGCGGGGCGATGCGGTCGCGATCCTGCGAATAACGCACGCCGGCGGTGACATCGAGATTGCGAGTCACGCGCACGGCGCCGCCGAGATCGACGGTCTGTTCGCCGAGCGATTCGAGCGTGCCTTCGGCGCGCCCGGTCTTCTGGTCTTTCTCGATCGCCAGGCGGGCGGAGAACCGGCTCGGCGTGCCCTTGATTCCCGGGCTCGGACGGAAATCGGCGAGATCGGGCATCGCAATGTCCGCGAGTTGCGTCGGTGCGACCACCACCACCGGCTTCGCCTGCGCGAAGCTGCGGTAGCCGCGGGCGATGCCGAGATCGAAGCGGGTCGGCGCCAGCTCGACAGCGGTGCCGCTGAGCTGCTCCTTCGCCGATGCAATCGCAGAGTGGATCGAGATGGCGCGCGCCGTCTCGCCATCGATACGCACCGCGACCGTGATCGAGCGGCCGAGGCCATTGGCGGTTCCGGCCGGCGTGAAGCGCATAAGGTGGCTGCTGTCCGCATGCTGGGCGACGAACCGGGCGAGGCCGGGGTCAACCGAAGCCGGGGTGAACGGCGCGAAGCCCGCGGGAAGCTGCGGAACGGCGCCGCCAACCGCGGCCAGCGCGATGCCAGTGCCGCCGAGGGCGAGGCTGGCACAGCCGCAAGCGAGCGCGACGGAGAGAACCCCGGTCCGCTTCAGCCTGCCAGACTTACGTGCCACTGCCCTGCTTCTCCCTCATCCAAATTCTAGACGCGCCCGCATGTGAACAGTTCCTGACGCGCGCCCAACCGCCAACGAGTCGGCATAGGACATAGAATTGATATATTTATGCGAGGCCGATGGCCAGCGCGTTAACCCCTTCCGGCGGGCGCTTTTTCTCGACTGTTGCATCCGGTCCACAGCCGCGAAGGTACGCTTGGGGGCGGTTAAGCGGTGGTTCACCGCCGGAGCCCGCAGATGCCCGAGGCTTGCCGCCCGCCACGCGGCGGCTATAGAGGCTCGCGCCGGGAACCGGCGGGTCGAGACAGGAAAGAGCGACGAGTATGGAATGCAGCACGCGCAGCAGGACTTTTGCGGGCAAGGCAGCCCGTGCAGCGGTGCTGGGGCTCGCGCTCACCGGCCTTGCGGCGTGCGGCGGTGGCAACAAGCGGCCGCAGGCGGATTTCGCCGCGGCGCAAGTGAACAACATCGGCGTCAATTCCTACCTGTGGCGCGCGAGCCTGGAGACGCTGGCGTTCATGCCGCTGCTGCAGGCGGACAGCACGGGCGGGGTGATCGTCACCGACTGGTATTCGAACCCCGACAATCCGAACGAGCGGGTCAAGATCTCCGTCACGATCCTCGACGACGACTTGCGTGCCGACGCGCTGCGCGTCGCTGCAAGCCGCGAGACGCTGCAGGGCGGCAACTGGATACCCGGCGCGGTGCAGGCCGCGACCGTCCAACGGCTCGAGGACATCATCCTAACCAAGGCGCGCGACCTGCGGCGATCCGCGATCGGCTGATCGGCCGATGACGAGCGAACGCTTCAATCCGTCGCAGGCCGACGGACGCTGGCAGCACGCCTGGGAAGCGGCGGACTGCTTCGCCGCCGACAGCGCCTCGGCCAAGCCCAAGAGCTACGTGCTGGAGATGTTCCCCTATCCCTCGGGGCGCATTCACGTCGGCCACGTGCGCAACTACACGATGGGCGACGTGTTCGCGCGCTTCAAGCGCATGCGCGGGTACGAAGTGCTGCATCCGATGGGGTGGGACGCGTTCGGCATGCCGGCCGAGAACGCGGCGATGGAACGCGGTGTCCACCCGGACGGCTGGACCCGTGCCAACATCGCCAACATGAAGGCGAAGCTGAAGCGGCTGGGACTGGCGATCGACTGGAGCCGCGAATTCGCCACATGCGACCCCGAAT
>CAYNXB010000145.1:0-3604 GCA_964401045.1 uncultured Sphingomonadaceae bacterium
GCGCCCACACCGGACGTCAGGATTCCGAATCAACGGACCACAATGCAGACATCATGAATGTCGCCGGTCGAAGCAGCTAGAGACTACCGCGGCTCGGCCGCGCACGCGAATTGCGCGGACATAGTGATATCCGCGCTCGAGGTCAGCAGGTCTGTATCGCCCGGTCCGGCGCCGACCAGCCACACCATGCCGGGCGCAAACTCGTCAACCATGCGCCGCTTTCGTTCGGTCGCCGATCAGGCGTTGGATCGCCGGTTTGCAAGAACCGCAGTTGGTCCCCGCCGAGAGCGCCTGCCCGACCGCCTCGACGCTCATCAAATCCTGCCTGCCGATGGCTTCAACAATGGTCTTCATGCCGACATCGAAGCACGCGCAAACAATTGGTCCGCGATCCGGCAGCAGCGCGGCGGGACGCCCCGCGAGCAATTCCATCGAAGCTGGCGCCTCGGCCGCCTCGAGCTGTTCGATCAGCCACTCGCGGTCCGGAAGGGGGCCGCTCGATGTCACATAGAGCGCGGCACTGAGACGCCCGAGATTGAGCACCACCATGCGCAATCCGCCACGCGCAACATCGGCGGTTTCGACCAACTGGCCGTTCGGCAGCATAAGTTTCGCCAGGACTGCCGGATCGCCGCTGCCGGCCAGCTCGACCAGCCAACCCTGCCCGACTCTAACTTTAGTAAAGTAGGCCGTTGAAACTGCGTCGGGAATTTCGCGCGAGATTAGGAACCCTCGCCAGTCGATGGCGAGCTTGGCGATCCGTGTGGGCGTGGCCTTGAAGCCGGGTTGCCCGGAATGCGGATCAACCATCGCGCGGGGCAGTAGGCCCACGCGCCCGCCGCTCGACTGGCGGTCGGTCCAGTGGATTGGGGCGAACACCTCGCCGCGTCGTTGGCTCTCGCTCAGATGGGTGCGAAACACGCTGGCGCCTTGCGCGGTCTGCACCTCGACCAGATCGCCCTCGACGATTCCTGCGTCCGCAGCATCATCGGGATGGAGCTCGGCGAGCGGCTCTCGTCGGTGCTGCGAAAGCCGCGGCGAAAGGCCGGTACGAGTCATCGTGTGCCACTGGTCGCGATAGCGGCCGGTATTGAGCGTCAGCGGCCACTTGGGCGGCGCGGCGCCAAGCGCGCGCTGTTCGACCGAAACCAGTCGCGCCTTGCCGTCCGGCGTCGGGAAGCGGTTGTCAGTGAATGCCTCGCCGCCCCAGCGGATTGGCGCCATCTCGTCGTAGTCGCGATTGGGGATTGCCGCGTGGAAGCCGACGTCGAAAAGTCGGCGGCCCGGGTTGCGAAAGGCGGAAAGCCGCGCATGCTCGCGATAGATTTCGGCGGGCCGTTCGTAATAGAACGCATCGCGCCAGCCCATAGCGCGGGCCACCTGGGTGACGATCCACCAATCCGGCCTGGCCTCGCCGGGAAGCGCGAACAGCGCGCGCTGGCGGCTGATCGTGCGCTCGCTGTTAGTGACGGTGCCGTCCTTTTCACCCCATCCTGCGGCCGGCAGTTTCACGTGCGCGAAGCGCGTGGTGTCGGTGTCCGCGATACAGTCCGACACCACCACGAACGGACAGGCGGTCAGCGCCTCGCGCACCAGCGCCGCGTCGGGCAGCGAGACCGCCGGATTGGTCGCCATCACCCACAGCGCCTTGATCCGGCCCTCTCGCACTTGGCGGAACAGGTCGACAGCCTTGAGGCCCGGCTTGGTCGCGATGTGCGGTGCGGCCCAGAAGGTCTGCACATCGGCGCAGTTCTCCGGCGCGAAATCGCGGTGCGCGGCGAGCGTTGTCGCCAGCCCGCCGACCTCGCGCCCGCCCATCGCGTTAGGCTGGCCAGTGATCGAGAACGGCGCGGCGCCCGGCTTGCCGATCCGCCCGGTGGCGAGGTGGACGTTGATTATCGCGTTGACCTGATCGGTGCCGCGGATCGACTGGTTGATCCCCTGGCTGAACAGCGTGACCGTGCGCGGCGTGGCGGCGAACAATTCGAAGAAGCGCCGCAAGTCGGCGGGCGGCAAGTCGCAAGCCGCCGCGGTAGACCACAGGTCCGTCCCCTCGCCCAGCGCGTCCCAGAACCCCTCAGGTGTCGCGACATGCGCATCGAGAAATGCCCGGTCGAGCACGCCCGCATCGCGGCAGTGGGCGAGCAGGCCGTTCATCAGCGCCACATCGCTGCCGGGCCGCAGCGCCAAGTGGAGATCGGCATCCTCGCACGTTTCGGTCCGGCGCGGATCGATCACCACCAGTTTCGTGCCGCGCCGGGCGCGCGCCTCAACGATCCGCTGGTAGACGATCGGATGGCACCAGGCGGTGTTCGATCCGGCCAGCACCACGAGATCGGCCTCATCGAGGTCGGCGTAACTCGCCGGCACCACGTCTTCTCCGAACGCGCGGACATGCCCGGCGACCGCGCTCGACATGCACAGCCGCGAATTGGTGTCGATATTGCCGCTGCCGATGAACCCTTTCATCAGCTTATTGGCGACGTAATAGTCCTCGGTGAGGAGCTGGCCGGAGACGTAGAACGCCACGCTGTCCGGTCCGTGGCGCGCGATGGTGTCGGCGAAGCGGCGCGCGACGTGGCGGATTGCTTTGTCCCAACTTGCGCGCTTTCCGCCGATCTCGGGATAGAGCAGCCGCCCTTCCAGCCCGACCGTCTCGCCCAGATGCGTGCCCTTGGAGCACAGCTTGCCGTGGTTCGCCGGATGCTCCGGATCGCCGGCGATCTCGACCGACCGGCCCTCGCCGGCTTGCGCCAGAATCCCGCAGCCGACGCCGCAGTAGGCGCAAGTGGTCCGCACCGTTCGCATCGGTCAGGCGGCGCGCGACTGGGGCAGCACAGCCTCGCGCAGCAGGTAGAGCCGCCCGGCATCGACCCTGAGCGGGATAGTCGGCACACAGCCTTGATCGTCGCCGAGCGCCTCGCCGCTGCGCAGCGAGATGCGCCAGTTGTGCAGCGGGCAGGTGACGCTGTCGCCGTGGACGATGCCCTGGCTGATCGGGCCGGCCTTGTGCGGGCACTTGTTGACCAGCGCGTAGAACTCGCCGCGCGCGGTGTGGAACACCGCGATCTCGTCCCCGCCGAGCACCGGCAGGGTGCGCGCGGTGCCGGGTTCGATCTGGGTGGTCGGGCCGATGTCGAGCCAGGTTCCGATCATGCCTGCGTCTCCAGTTCGAGCGGGCGCATCTCGGCAAGGTGCGCGTGAAGATCGCGCCGCGCGCCGCTCGCACGCTCGGCCCAAGGATCGTTTTGCGAATATTGCTGCGAGATACGGAAGCGCGCGGCGAGCTTCTTCACCGCCTTCGGATCGGCGAGCCGCTCCTTCACGTAATCGAGCCCGACCCGTTCGATCCACGGCGCCGTGCGCTCGAGATACCAGCCATCCTCGCGGTAGAGCTGGATGAAGGCGGCGCACATCGTCAGCGCTTCCTCCTCGGTCTCGACCTTGCACAGCAGATCGGTAACGCAGACCTTGATCCCGCCATTGCCGCCGACCTGGAGCTCGTAGCCGCTGTCGACGCAGATAATGCCGAAGTCCTTGATCGTCGCCTCGGCGCAATTGCGCGGGCAGCCGCTGACGGCGATCTTGAACTTGTGCGGCATCC
>CAYNXB010000146.1:0-3597 GCA_964401045.1 uncultured Sphingomonadaceae bacterium
TCCCGCTAGGCTCCACCATTCTCGAGTTTTGAATGCTGATTGCCACGCTGGCTGACGAGGTTTCGTCCGCCGGCGTTTTCGGCGTTTAGCCGATTTGGAGTAGCGCGAGAGCATGTTCGACACCCTCTCAGACCGCCTTGGCAGCGTATTCGACCGGCTGCGCGGGCGCGGCGCGCTCAATGAAGCCGACGTGCGCGAGGCGATGCGGGAGGTGCGCATCGCGCTGCTGGAGGCGGACGTGGCGCTGCCCGTGGCCCGCCGGTTCATCGACGCGGTCACCGAAAAGGCGGTCGGGCAGGATGTGCTGCGCTCGGTCACGCCGGGCCAGCAAGTAGTCAAGATCGTCAACGACGAGCTGATCGCGATGCTCGCCGGCGACGACGAAAACAGCGCGGAGCTTGTGCTCGACGCGAAGCCGCCGGTCGTGATCATGATGGTCGGCCTGCAGGGCTCGGGCAAGACCACCACCACCGCCAAGCTCGGTAAGCTCATTCGCGAGAAGCGCGGCAAGAAGGCACTGATGGCGTCGCTCGACGTCAACCGCCCCGCGGCGCAGGAACAGCTCGCGGTGCTCGGCACGCAGGTCGATGTCGCGACGCTGCCGATCGTCGCGGGCCAACAGCCGGTCGACATCGCCCGTCGTGCGCTCGAATCGGCCAGGCTGCAGGCAGTCGACGTCTTGTTGCTCGACACTGCGGGCCGCCTCCACGTCGACGATGCACTGATGGCCGAGATGAAGGCGGTCGCGAGCGTCGCCGCGCCGACCGAAGTGCTGCTGGTGGTCGATTCTCTGACCGGCCAGGACGCGGTGAACGTCGCGCAGAGCTTCTCGTCGGAAGTGCCGCTGACCGGCGTGATCCTGACCCGCATGGACGGCGATGCACGCGGCGGCGCGGCGCTGTCGATGCGCGCGGTGACCGGCAAGCCGATCAAGTTCGCCGGCACCGGCGAAAAGCTGGACGCAATCGAGCCGTTCCATCCGGAGCGTGTCGCCGGACGCATCCTGGGCATGGGCGATGTCGTCAGCCTGGTCGAGCGCGCCGCCGCGGTGATCAAGGAGGAAGACGCCGAAGCCGCCGCCAAGCGCATGATGGCGGGCAAGTTCGACCTGAACGACCTGCGCACCCAACTGCGCCAGATGAGCCAGATGGGCGGCATCGGCATGCTCGCCGGGATGTTGCCGGGCATGAAGAAGGCCAAGGCGGCAATGGCGCAGTCGGGCGTCGATGACAAAGTGCTGCTGCACATGGATGCGATCATCGGATCGATGACGCCGAAGGAGCGCGAGCGGCCGGAGCTGATGAACGCCAAGCGCAAGAAGCGCGTCGCGGCAGGTTCTGGCACCGAAGTGCAGGACATCAACAAGCTGCTCAAGATGCACCAGGAGATGGGCCGGGCGATGAAGCAGATCCGCAAGATGGGCGGATTGAAGGGCCTGGGCGCGCTGCTCGGCGGCGGCGGCGGGATGGGCGGGGGTACGATCCCCGGCGCAGCACCGCCCGGGCTTCCCGGTCTGGGCGGACCGGGCGGACTACCGCCGGATTTGCAGAATTTTCTCAAAAAGAAGTAATTTGAATAGTTTGAACTGGAAAGGTATCAAGTAATGGCAATTGCACTCCGTCTTTCGCGCGGCGGCGCCAAGAAGCGGCCTTATTATCGTATCGTGGCCACCGACAGCCGCTCGCCCCGCGACGGCAAGTATCTCGAGCAGATCGGCACCTACAATCCGTTGCTCGCCAAGGACGATCCGGCGCGCCTCAAGCTGAACGAAGATCGTGCGCGGCATTGGCTCAGTGTCGGTGCGCAGCCTTCGGACCGCGTGGCGCGGTTCCTCGACGCCGCCGGCGTCCGCGAACGCGCGGCGCGTAACAATCCGAACAAGGCCGAGCCGGGCGAGAAGGCCAAGGAGCGCGCCGAGGAGCGTGCCGCCAAGGCCGCCGCGGCCGAGGAAGCCGCCAACGCGCCGGCTGAAGAAGAAGTGACCGACGCGCCCGCCGAGGAAGCTGTTTCCGCCGAGGCTCCGGCCGAGGAAGTGGCTGCCGAAGCCCCCAACTCCGAGGAGCCCGCAGCCGAGGGCGGCGAGCAGCAGGCCGAGGAAGCACCCGCTGCCGAAGCTCCGGCCGAGGAAACACCCGCTGCCGAAGCTCCGGCTGAAGAGGCTCCCGCTGAGGAAGCTCCCGCTGAAGAAGCTCCCGCTGCCGAAGCTCCGGCTGAAGAGGCTCCCGCTGAGGAAGCTCCTGCAGAGGAAGCGCCCGCTGCCGAAGCCGGCGAGGAAAAGGCCGAGGGTTGATGCCATTTCCCCTCCCGCTTGCGGGAGGGGCCAGGGGTGGGCGCATGAAGCGATGACGCGCCCACCCAGGCCCACCCCAAATCCCGCCCCTAAACCGGAGGGCCTTCCGATCACGCTCGCCGCCGTTTCGGGCGCGCACGGCGTGACGGGCGAAGTCCGTCTCAAGCTGTTCGGTGAGGGCATCGCCTCGTTGAAGCCACACAAGGCGTTCAACGGCGGCGCGCTGACGCTCATGAGTCTCAAGGACGACGGCAAGGGTGGCGCGATCGCCCGCTTCGCCGAGGTGTCCGGCCGCACCGCCGCCGAAGGCTTGCGCGGAACCGCGCTGACAGTGCCGCGCTCGGCGCTGCCCGCGCTGGGCGAGGGCGAATACTACCACGTCGATCTCATCGGCCTGCCTGTCCACTCCGACGCCGGTGAGGCGATCGGCACGGTTGTCGCGGTCGAGAACTTCGGTGCCGGGGACGTGATCGAGATCGAGAAACACGACAGAAAGCGCTTCATGGTGCCGATGCACGCGAACGCCGTTCCGGAGTGGACCGTCGAGCGCTTGATCGTGGCATCCGATTTCGTGGAATGACGCTTTACATAACTAAATAGTTATATAAACGAGTGGCTATGAATGAGCCGCTCGACAAGGCGTTCGCCGCACTATCCGACTCCACCCGCAGGGCTATCCTGATGCGTCTCGCCGACGGCGAGGCAAGCGTGAGCGCGTTGGCCGAGCCTTTCACGATGAGTCAGCCGGCCGTCTCACGCCATCTCAAGGTGCTCGAAGACGCGGGCCTGATCGAAACGCAGCGTGTCGGCCAATCCCGTGTGCGGCGGTTGCGCCCGCAGGGCCTCGTCGCCGCGCGCAGCTTTATCGAAGACATGGCGCGCTATTGGCCCGATCGGTTCGACAGATTGCAACGCTTCCTCGACCAAACCGCGGACAGCAAGGATCCGGCCCCATGAGCAAAACTCCCGAATTCATCATCACGCGCCGGTTCACCGCGCCGGTCGAACGAGTCTTTGCGGCGTGGGTGGACCCGGACCAGATGGCTCAATGGTCCGGGCCCACAGGTGCACGGACGGTGGTTCTGTCCGGCGAAGTCGCTGAAGGATCGACGTTGTTCGCGCGCGGAGAGCGGGATGGGGAGGCTTATGCCCATACGCTCACGCGCTATATCGAGATCGTGCCATCGCGCCGGATCGTGTGGGAGCAAAGCTTCGCCGACGAGCACGGCACCAAGACCGAGCCCGCTTTCGCCCCTGGGTGGCCGGTGACACTGTTGACCGAGGTCGAGTTCGAACCGGACGGCGAT
>CAYNXB010000147.1:0-2224 GCA_964401045.1 uncultured Sphingomonadaceae bacterium
AGATGATCTGGCCCATGCCCTTCATCTTGTTGAAGCGCGGGAAGTTCATCAGCATTGCGAAGCTGGCGAACAGCTGCAGCCCTTCGGTGAAGCCGCCGAACATCGCCAGCGTGCGGGCGATATCCTCGTCATTATCGACCCCGAACTGGGCGAGGTAATCGTGCTTGGCCTTCATCTCCTCGTATTCGAGGAACATGCCATATTCGCTCTCCGGCATGCCGATCGTATCGAGCAGGTGGCTGTAGGCGGCGATGTGCACCGTCTCCATGTTGGAGAACGCAGCGAGCATCATCTTGATCTCGGTCGGCTTGAACACGCGGCCGTACTTGTCGTGGTAGCAATCCTGCACGTCGATGTCCGCCTGGGTGAAGAAGCGGAAGATCTGGGTGAGCAGGTTGCGCTCATGCGCGGAGAGCTTCTGCGCCCAGTCCCGGCAGTCCTCCCCCAGCGGAACTTCCTCCGGCATCCAGTGGATCTGCTGCTGCCGCTTCCAGAACTCGTAGGCCCATGGGTATTCAAAGGGCTTGTAGGTCTTGCGGGCTTCGAGCAACGACATGTTGTGTCTCCGTGGACGAGCCGGTGTTCGGCGCGAACCATTGGATATAGGGAATCATGCCGCCGATTCGAAGGCAAGAGCGAAGATTCACGCGGGGATAAGCGGGGGAAAGTCCGGGCGTTTTTTTCGGCCACCGTCGGCAGCCTGGAACCGGGATTGGCTCGGCTCGTCGCATCGGCGGGAACTCCGGGTGGTTCCGCGCCTTCATTTGAGCGAATGCTGACATGGAGGCCCCAATGGGCGAGCTCGAACCCGACGATTCCCGCGACGTCACCCTCAACGACCAGCGCGCGCCCGGTGAGCCGCCGCGCACCGGCCCGCGCGAAGGCGAGACCCGCGGCCAGCAGCAACAGCAAAGTCAGGGCGGCCAGTCGCAGCAACAATCAGGCTGGCGCGCGACCGAGGAAGGCCGCGAGGCGCAGGACAACGAGTTCGCCGGCGACATCAATGCGGCGCCCAGCCTGCGCCCCGAAGCGGACGACGGGCAATGGTCGCAGCAGCCGATGAACGAGGAGTCTAACGCCCAACCCCAGCAGGGCGAGCCCGGCATCCGGCCCGAAGCCGAGCTGCGCGGCCCGCGCGATTCGATGCGGCAGCCGGGAGACGAAGACCAGCGTAAACAGGCGGAGCGTGGCGGCGGCTAAGCCCCCGCGCCCCATTCCCGCGCGGGGACGAGCGCGAAAAGCCTCCCATCCGCCGCGCGAGCGAAGACGCCCCTCCCCGCCCCCCGGAGAGGGGCGTTTCGCGTGAACGGCTAATCGCGGCGGCGGCGACCGCGCCGGGCGCTGAAGTGGCTCCCGCCGCCGAGCACCGTCACGCCGAGGAAGAAGCCGAAATCGTACCATCCGCCGTTGTTCGGCACCGCGTAGACCGCGATCTGGGGGCTGAACAGCGAGCCGATCCAGGCGAACGGGAACACGAACCCGTGCCACAGGCCCCACAGGAAGCCCGGCGTCTGCGCGGCATGGCTGACCGTGTCGGCGCTTTGCCGGGCGCACGCCGCGAGCACGAGCAGCAACGCCAGCGGCGCGATACGGACAGCGGCGCGGGAACCGGTCGTCATCATCGCGTCCTCCCCTTGATTCATGGTATTTTGCGCCGGACGGATGGCATCGATTCGGCCGCCCGTGCGTTGCAGGGGTGCTACCCCCCTTACAGGAGATGACTCATGGCGGATGCAAGTGCAATCAGGGAAGATATGGAAGTGATCGGCGCCGATGGCGTTCACGTCGGCACGGTCGACAAGGTGGATGGTGAGCGGATCAAGCTGACCAGGAAGGATTCCAGCGCCGAGATCGAAGGCGCCGAAGGCGGCGCGCATTCGGGCCATCACCACTACATCTCGCTCGGCCTCGTGGCTGATGTCGAGGGCGACCAGGTGCGCCTCAGCGCCAACGCCGACAACGCAATCCTGTTCGAGGAAGAAGAGGCGGGCTGACCCCGCCGAGCCGTAGGCGTCAGCCGCCGCCGGCCTTGCGCACGAACACGAACAACGCCGTATGCAGCGCGGCGGGCGTCAGCTTGTGGATCAGCTTGAAGATCCAGAACGCCGCCGCGCTGCTGAAGTAATACGAAGGCTCGCTAGACATCGCGTAGACCGCGACATCGCCGTGCGCGCCGAAGTACCGGGCGATCGCGCCCTTGGTGTTGAGCCGGTAGAACGCCGGG
>CAYNXB010000147.1:2324-3457 GCA_964401045.1 uncultured Sphingomonadaceae bacterium
CCGCGAGGCGAGCGCGATGTACCCGCGCTTGTTGGGCGTCACCGCGCACAGGTATCCACCCGGCTTCAGCACACGCATCATCTCGGCCGCCACCATTGCCGGGTCCGCGACGTGCTCGAACACCCAGCTCGAATAGATCAGGTCGAAACTCTCGTCCGGATAGGGCAGCGGCCTGGCCGGATCGAACAGCCTGGCAGCGTCGAGATAGGGATTTTGCAGCACCACCGGATCGACGTCGCAGCCCTCGACGTGCGCCACCCGTCCCTTGAGGATCTTGAGCCAGCGCCGGTACGCGCTGGAATCGGTATCGATCTGCGCGCCACGCCCGGCGCCGTAGTCGAGCACCCGGAAGCCGGGTTCGATCAGCGCGGCGATGCGCGTGTAGAACTCGATGCTGCCGTCATCGCGAGTGAAGCCGCCGAAACGGGTCTCGGGATAGAAACGGTCGATGGCTGATCGCCGAGACACCCATTGCCAACGCCCGACATGCGATTTGGTTCGCACCTGCTCAGATTATTGGCAGCTCAGGCATTCCTCGTAGTCGGTGCCTTCGGCGGCGCTCAATTCGATCTTCGGGGCGTCGGCGGTGTTGTCCGCCTCGACTCCGCCCGCGAACCCGGCCCGCTGCACGCTCTTCGAGCGGAGGTAGTAAAGCGACTTGATGCCCTTCTCCCACGCCTGGAAGTGCAGCATCATCAGGTCCCACTTGTCGACATCGGCCGGGATGAACAGGTTGAGGCTCTGCGCCTGGTCGATGAACGGAGCGCGGTCGGCCGCAAACTCGAGCAGCCAGCGCTGGTCGATCTCGAAGCTGGTCTTGAACACCGCCTTCTCCTCCGGGCTGAGGAAATCGAGGTGCTGCACCGACCCGCCCTTCTCGAGGATCGAGTTCCACACGTTGGTCGAATCCTTGCTCTTCGAGGCGAGCAGCTTCTCCAGGTAGGGGTTCTTGACCACGAAGCTGCCCGAAAGCGTCTTGTGGGTGTAGATGTTGGCCGGGATCGGCTCGATGCACGCGCTGGTGCCGCCGCAGATGATGCTGATCGAGGCGGTCGGCGCGATCGCCATCTTGCAGCTGAAGCGCTCCATCACGCCCTGCTCGGCCGCATCCGGGCACGCGCCGCGCTCTTCGG
>CAYNXB010000148.1:0-3447 GCA_964401045.1 uncultured Sphingomonadaceae bacterium
TTCACGTCGACATCTTCGATCGGCTGCCGGTCCCCTACGGCCTGATCCGCACCGGCGTCGCCCCCGATCACCAGTCGATCAAGGCGGTTTCGAACCGCTACGAAAAGACCGCACTGGCCGACAACGTGCGCTTCGTCGGCAACGTTTCGATCGGCAGCGATGTGACGATCGGTGAGTTGCAAGGGCTCTATGACGCGGTGGTGCTGGCGACCGGAGCTCCCAACGACAGGCCGCTTGGCCTGCCCGGCGAGAACCTCGGCAACGTGTTTGGCAGCGCAGCGTTCGTCGGCTGGTACAACGGCCATCCGCAATTCACCGATCTCGCTCCTGATCTCTCGGGCAAAAGCGCGGTCGTGATTGGCGTGGGCAACGTTGCACTCGACGTGGCCCGCATCCTCGCCAAGACCGAGGAGGAGTTCGCCGGCAGCGATATCGTGTCGCACGCGCTCGACGCGCTCCGTAACTCGAACATCGAGCGGATCACGATCCTCGGCCGGCGCGGGCCTCACCAGATCATGATGACGCCGAAGGAACTGGGCGAACTCGCGCATCTCGAGCGCGCCAGCCCGCGCCTGACGCCCGCAGACCTGCCCGAGGAAGGCGAGGATGCGCTGCTCGAGCCCGGCTTGCGCAAATCGGTCAACCACCTGCGCAGCTTCGCGGCCATCCCCGAACATATCCACGCGACGGCCGACATCGAGATCGAGTTCGACTTCTTCGCCCAGCCGGTGGCGCTGATCGGCGACAGCAAAGTCCCCGAACGCGTTGGGGCCGTCGAGGTCGAGCGCACCCGGCTTGAGGGCGGGAGGGCGATCGGCACCGGCGAAATCTATCGCGTCCCCGCGAGCCTGGTGGTCAGTTGCATCGGCTATCGCACCAGTCCGATTCCCGACGTGCCGTTCGATGAGCGCGAAGGCCGCTTCGCGAACGATGCAGGGCGCATCCTGCCGGGCCTCTATGCGGTCGGCTGGGCACGCCGCGGGCCCTCCGGCACGATCGGCACCAACAAGCCCGACGGCTTCAGGGCGGTGGAGCAGATCGCGGCCGACATCGCCGCCGGCATCCTCGGACCAGAGGGCAAGGCAGGCCGCCCGGGGTTCGACGCCCTCGCCGCCCAACGCGGGCTCGACGTCGTTACCTTCCGCGATTGGAAGAAGATCGAGCAAGCCGAAGAACGCGCCGCCCGCGAAGGCGCCCCGAGGGAGAAATTCGTCGATATCGAAGCGATGATCAGGGCGCGGGATTAGCTGAGAATTCGTCATCCCGGTCGAGCAGGATGACGAGGATATCGGTCAACTGACCGCCTCGCCCCCTGGCACTCTCTCCGCCAGATCTTCCAGCGCCTTGCCCCACTCGAACATGCGTCCGCCGTATTCCTCCATCCGTGCGGTGCAGACCGGCGTCAGCGCGTCGAGATCGTTGGCGGCCTCCACGATCAACGCGTCGTCGACCGCCTCATCGATGCCTTGCCCTGTAAGCCCCTCGTAGCGGCCGACGAAGTAGTTGAGCGCATTGGTCAGCGCTGCTTCCTCGTCCTCACCCTGGTACTCGACGCTGAAATACGATGCCCACACCGCGCACGTGAGCGCTTCCTCGGCCTCGGGTGAAAGCTGCGCTTGTGCGCGAAGCGGAACGGGCGACGCGAGTGCAAGCGCCGCCAGCGGAAGCGCGATCCGCCTCACACACGCATCGGCATGAGCACGTAGAGTGCGGGGCTCTTCTCGTTCTGCCGGATCAGCGTCGGCGCGCCCGGATCGGCCAGATGCAGCTCGACCGTGTCACCATCGATCTGATGGAGGATATCCTTGAGATAGTTGGCATTGAACCCGATCTCGATCGGATCCGAGGCATAATCGCCCGCCAGTTCCTCGGCTGCGGTGCCATTGTCTGGCGAAGTGACCGAAAGCGTCACCTTGTCCTTATCGACCCCCATCTTCACCGCGCGGGTCTTCTCGGTGGCGATTGTCGCCACGCGATCGACGCCTTCATAGAAGCTCTTCGGATCGAGCCTGAGCAGCTTGTCGTTCCCGGTCGGGATCACGCGGGTATAATCGGGGAAGGTGCCGTCGATCAGCTTGCTGGTGAGCACCACGCCGCCCTCACCGCCGAGCGTGAAGCGGATCTTGCTGGCTGAAAGATCGATCTGGACGCTGCCCTCGCTCGCTTCCTCGAGCAGCTTGCGCAGTTCGCCCACGGCTTTGCGCGGCACGATCACGTCGGGCATGCCCTGCGCGCCTTCCGGCCGCGCCAGGGTGAAGCGGGCAAGGCGGTGACCGTCGGTCGCCGCGGCCTTGAGCACAGGCGTGTCCTCCTCCGCAACGTGGAGGAAGATGCCGTTGAGATAGTAGCGCGTCTCCTCGGTCGAGATCGCGAAGCGGGTGCGGTCGATCAACTCTGCAAGCAGCTTGGCCGGCAGCTCGAAGCTGGTCGGCAGGTCGCCTTCGACGATCACCGGGAAATCGTCACGCGGCAGGGTCGGCAGCTGGAACCGGCTGCGCCCGGCCTTCACCGTCATACGGTTTTCAGCCGTTTCGAAGCTCACCTGGCTGCCTTCGGGCAGCTTGCGGGCGATATCGAACAGCAGATGCGCGGAGACGGTGATTGCCCCGCCGTCATCCACCGAAACCGCCGGCATCGTTTCGACCACTTGCAGGTCGAGGTCGGTCGCGGTGATCTTGAGCGTGCCGTCGCCGCTCGCCTCGAGCAGAACGTTCGAGAGGATCGGGATAGTATTGCGCCGCTCGACCACCGATTGCACGTGGCTGAGGCACCGCAGCAGGGTGGCACGTTCGATCGTCGCCTTCATCGTATTTCACATCCCCCGAGGCCAAGCCGGTTTTGCGCAGCCGTGGCCGGAATCGCCCGCAAGCGCCGGAATATCGCGAATATCCTTAGCGGGGCTGGAGCGAGCGGCAAAGGCGCAACAACGAACCGTCCGGATTCCTTGGGGATAACCGCTTCATGAAAGCATCGCCATGCCGCCATTGACGTGCAGCGTCTGTCCCGTGACGTAGCCTGCTTCCTTCGAAGCGAGGAACGCGACGGCGGCGGCGATGTCCTCGCCCTCGCCCATCCGGCCCATCGGGATACGGCTGTTGAGCGCGTCCTTCTGCGCGTCCGGCAACACTTCGGTCATCGCGGTGCGGATGAAGCCCGGGGCCACGCAGTTGACGGTGACCCCGCGGGTGGCGATCTCCTGCGCCAGGCTCTTGCTCATGCCGACGAGCCCGGCCTTGGCCGCAGCGTAGTTCATCTGGCCCGGATTGCCCGTCGCGCCGACCACGCTGGTGATGGTGACGATGCGGCCGAAGCGCGCCTTCATCATCGGCCTGGTCGCCGCGCGCATCAGGCGGAAGGCGGCCTCAAGGTTGATCTTGATGACGTCCCCCCATTCATCGTCCTTCATCCGCATCGCGAGGTTGTCGCGCGTGATGCCGGCGTTGTTCA
>CAYNXB010000149.1:0-3412 GCA_964401045.1 uncultured Sphingomonadaceae bacterium
GCAACACGCTGACGATGCATTCGTGTGCCGAATGCGGTACGCCGGTCTACGCGCAGAGCTCTGCCCGGCCGCAGTATCGGACCATCCGCATCGGCTTCCTCGACGAACCGCACGGGCTCGCGCCGACCACGGCGATCTGGACCGATGAGAAGCCCGCTTGGGCGGCGCTCGATCCGAAGCTGGAGTCCTTGCCTCGCCAGGCGCCCGCTCCCGCGCCGAAGTGACCTACGCCCGTGGCGCGACCCTGCGATAGCTGAGCGCCTCCGCGACGTGGACACGACCCACCTGGTCGGCGCTCGCGAGGTCGGCGATGGTGCGCGCCACGCGCAGCATCCGCGTATAGCCTCTTGCCGAAAGGCGCATCGCCTCGGCCGCCTGGAGCAGCAGCTTCCTGCCTGCCTCATCGGGCATCGCGTGCGCTTCGAGCTTATCGCCGTCCAGTTCAGCGTTCGAGCGAATGCCGCGCGCCGATTGACGTGTACGCGCCTGCGCCACCCGGGCGGCGACCGCCTCTGACCCTTCGGCGGGCGGCGGCAGCGCCAGGTCGCTCGCGCTCACCGGGTCGACCTCGACGTGCAAGTCGATTCGGTCGAGCAGCGGGCCCGAGACCTTGCCCTGGTAGTCGGCCGCGCAGCGCGGCGCTCTGGAGCACGCCAGCGCCGGATCGCCGAGATGCCCGCAGCGGCACGGGTTCATCGCTGCAACCAGTTGCACCCGTGCGGGAAACGCCACGTGGGCGTTGGCGCGCGCGACATCGACTTTGCCGGTTTCGAGGGGCTGGCGCAGCGAATCGAGCACCGCGCGCTGGAATTCGGGCAATTCGTCGAGGAACAGCACCCCGAGATGCGCGAGGCTCACCTCGCCCGGCCGCACGCGCAGCCCGCCGCCCGTCAGCGCAGCCATCGACGCCGAATGGTGCGGCGCGCGGAACGGCCGCGAGCGGCTGATTCGCCCGCCTTCGAGCGTGCCCGCGACCGAGGCGACCATCGATACCTCCAGCGCCTCGGCAGGCGTCAGGGCAGGCAGAATGCCGGGCAGGCACGCCGCCATCAACGATTTGCCAGCACCGGGCGGGCCGATCATCAGGAGGTTGTGCCCACCCGCCGCGGCGATCTCGAGTGCACGCTTGGCTGTCTCTTGCCCTTTGACCTGCTTCAAATCCGGACCGTGGTTCGGCGCCTCGACTTCGCCCGCCATGGGCTCGGGCAGTTGCTGGGTGCCCTTCAGGTGATTGAGCAGGCTCACGAGGTCTGGTGCGGCGATCACCGGAATGCCGCTCGCCCAGCGCGCTTCCGATCCCTGCGCCGCGGGGCAGATCAGCCCCTTGCCCGCCTCGCTTGCATGGAGCGCGGCAAGCAGGACGCCGGGCGATGCGGCGATACGCCCGTCGAGAGCCAATTCGCCGACCGCGATCCAGTCGGCAAGCTGCTCGGCATCGGTCACGCCCATCGCCGCCAGCAGCGCGAGGGCGATCGGCAAGTCGTAGTGGCTGCCTTCCTTGGGCAGGTCCGCCGGCGAAAGATTGATCGTGATCCGCTTGGGCGGCAGCGCCAGGCCCATCGAGGCAAGCGCCGCCTGCACCCGCTCCCGGCTTTCGCCAACCGCCTTGTCCGGCAGTCCGACGACGTTGAACTTCGGCATTCCGGGCGCGAGCGAGCACTGTACCTCGACCGCGCGCGCGTCGAGCCCAAGATAGGCTACCGTCGATACCAGTGCGACCACGTTCACCCCCGTAAGAGGGCACGCATAACGTGGGCGTTGCCCAAGTCGAGCGAAGAAGGAACCGGTTCACGGTTAGCGCGCATTAAGCCTCTCGTTTAGGAACCCGTTCAGCGCGTTCCTTCGCACTCGGGGAAGGAGCCCGGCGGCATCTTGCGGGCATGCGCCGGCTCTTCGCCCTCCTGCTCCCCTGCGTCCTGTTCGCCGCGCCTGCCCATGCGCGCGAGACGGTCGTTTACGAGGAGATCACCGAGGAGTGGGTCAGCCCGGCCGAATCGGGGGCCGAGCGCTTCGTCGTCGGGAGCGGTGAAGCGCTCGCACCCGGCGCCGCCTACGGACCGTTCCGCGTGCTCGACGAACATCGCGCCGCGTTGACCGGGATCACCGATGGCGCCTCTCCCGCCGAATTCGCGGCAATGCTGCGCGACCATCCGCGGCTGGCCACGCTCGAGATGCTCGACTGCCCTGGCACGTTCGACGATCTCGCCAATCTTGAGCTCGGGCGGATGATTCGCCGCGCCGGGCTCGCCACCCACGTTCCAGCGGACGGCTCGGTCCGCTCGGGCGCGGTCGAGCTGTTCCTCGCCGGCACGACGCGGCGGATCGACGACGGGGCCGAGTTCGCCGTCCACGCGTGGGAGGACGAAGCAGGCCTCGAGGCGACCGACTTCGCCACCGACGCGCCCGAGAATCGGAAATACCTCGCCTATTATCGCGAAATGGGCATGGACGAGTCCCGGGCGGCGGCGTTCTATGCGATGACCAACTCGGTACCGTTCGAACGCGCGCTGTGGCTCGATGCCGGGGAGATGCGCGGCTGGCTGCCGGAAGCGCAACAACCGGCCAATCCCAGGCTCGCATATCTTGACTTGCGCGCGGTGCTCCCCTAACCGCGCGCCCTGCAAGGCCGCTCCGGCGGCCCTTTTCATTCAGGACGTTTTACGATGAAGCGCACTTTCCAGCCGAGCAACCTCGTTCGTGCTCGCCGCCACGGTTTCTTCGCCCGCAAGGCGACCCCCGGTGGCCGCAAGGTGCTGGCTGCGCGCCGCCGGCGTGGACGCAAGAACCTCTGCGCCTGAGCTGAGCGGCAGCTCCTCCCACATCTCGGTTCTGCGGAACCGCTCAGATTTCCTCGCCGCGAATCGCGGCCTGCGCGTTGCACGCCCGGGATTCGTGCTGCTCGCCCACCCCAATGGCGGCCAGGGCAAGCGCTACGGCATCACCGTCACCAAGAAGATCGGCAACGCGGTCGTACGCAACCGCATGAAGCGCCGCTTCCGCGAACTGCTGCGCGCGGCGCTCCCGGCAGAGGGCATCGGCGACCACGACCACGTGCTGATCGGCCGCGAAGGCGGAATCGAGCGCGAGTTCGGCAAGCTGCGTGAGGAGCTCTCGATCGCACTCGCCCGCGCCGCCTCCGGCAAAGGCGACCCGCCGCGAAGGAAGAGGAAGTGACGCTCGCGGATGAGCAAAGGGCCAGCGCATGAAGCGCCTGTTCATTCTCATCGCCCGGGGGTGGCAACGCGGCCCTTCGCGGGTCCTCCCGCCGTCGTGCCGCTACCAGCCCTCATGCAGCGAATACGCGATCCAGGCACTTGAAAAGCATGGCGCGATCAAGGGTGGATGGCTGGCGACGAAGCGTCTATTGCGCTGCCACCCTTGGGGCGGACACGGCTACGACCCGGTGCCGTGA
>CAYNXB010000150.1:0-3283 GCA_964401045.1 uncultured Sphingomonadaceae bacterium
GCGGGCACTATAACGGGCGCGAGATTGTCGCCGTCGGGCTCTGAGCCCAGCTAGTCCAGGGGTAAGCGCATGAGCCTGCCGCGTATCGCCGTCGACGCGATGGGCGGCGATGACGGCGTGCGCGTCATGATCTCCGGCGCGGCTCTCGCGCGACGCAAGCACAGCCAGTTCAAGTTCCTGCTGGTGGGCGATCAGCCGCGCATCGAAGCGGCGCTCGCCAGCCATCCGAACATGCGCGGCGCGTCCGAGATCCTCCACGTCGAAGGCGTGATCGACGGGCACGAGAAGCCCACCCAGGCGCTCCGCCGGGCCAAGAGCACATCGATGGGCCAGGCGATCGAGGCGGTGAAGCGCGGCGATGCCGGCGCGGCCGTCAGCGGCGGCAACACCGGCGCGCTCATGGCAATGGCCAAGCTCGCGCTGCGCACGATGCCGGGGATCGACCGCCCGGCGCTTGCGGGCCTGATGCCGACGCTCGGCGACAATGACCTGGTGATGCTCGATCTCGGCGCCAACACCGATTGCGACGCCCGCAACCTCGTCCAGTTTGCGATCATGGGCGCGGCTTATTCGCGCATCGTCACCGGGCAGGCCGCGCCGCGGGTGCGCCTGCTCAACATCGGCACAGAGGACACCAAGGGCACCGATCAGGTCCAGGCGGCAGCAGCGCAATTGCGCGCGGCAAAGGGCCTCGATTTCCAGTTCGATGGCTTCATCGAGGCCAACGGCCTGTCCAAGGGCGACGTCGACGTGGTGGTGACCGACGGTTTCTCGGGCAATATCGCCCTGAAGGCGATCGAGGGTACCGCGCGCTTCGTGACCGACCTGCTGCGGCGCAGTTTCCAAAGCTCGACGCGCTCGAAGATCGGCTTTCTGATCTCGCGCCCGGCGACCGAACTGCTGCGCCACCACCTCGACCCGAACAATCACAACGGTGCGGTCTTCCTCGGCCTGAACGGGGTGATCGTGAAGAGCCACGGCAGCGCCACCGCGCTGGGCGTGGCCAATGCCGTCGCGGTCACCGCGCGGCTGCTGGAGGAAGATTTGACCGACCGCATTGCCGGCGACCTTGCCAAGCTCGGCGCCGAGCGACTGCGCGATACGCGCAAGACTGGAACCACCGCATGATCCGCAGCGTGGTCAAGGGCAGCGGTTCCGCTCTGCCCCGGCGAGTGGTCAGCAACGAGGAACTGGCGAAGACCGTCGACACGAGCGACGAGTGGATCGTCGAGCGTACCGGCATCCGCCAGCGCCATATCGCCGGCGAGGGCGAGACCACCGGTACTCTGGCGACCGAGGCCGCGCGCAAAGCGCTTGCCGCGGCCGGGATCGAGCCCGGCGCGGTCGATCTGATCGTGCTCGCCACGGCGACCCCCGACCAGACATTTCCCGCGACCGCCGCCACGGTTCAGCACGCGCTCGGCTGCAGCGGCGCGGCATTCGATGTGGGCGCGGTGTGTTCGGGTTTCATCTACGCGGTCGGCATTGCCGATTCGATGCTGCGCACCGGCATGGCGAAATGCGCGGTCGTGATCGGCGCGGAAACCTTCAGCCGCATTCTGGACTGGGAGGATCGTGCGACCTGCGTGCTGTTCGGGGATGGCGCAGGGGCGATGGTGTTGTGTGCCGAGGAGGTTGCGGAAGACGGCCCGGGCGTGATCGTCACCCGGCTCCACGCCGCCGGGGAACATCGTGAGCTGCTTTACGTCGACGGCGGCCCGTCGAGCACCGGGACAGTCGGCAAAGTGCGCATGAAGGGCCGCGAGGTGTTCCGCCACGCAGTCGTCAACCTCGCCGAAGTGCTGCAGGAAGTACTGGGCGAGGCGGGCAAGTCGCCGAGCGATCTCGACTGGGTCGTGCCGCACCAGGCCAACCGCCGCATTCTCGACGCGACCGCCAAGAAGCTCGGCCTGCCGCCAGAGAAGGTGGTGGTCACGGTAGACATGCACGCCAACACATCGGCCGCCTCGGTGCCGCTGGCTTACGACGTGGCGGTGCGCGACGGGCGCATTAAGTCCGGCGACCTGGTGATGCTCGAGGCGATGGGCGGCGGGTTTACCTGGGGCGCCAGTCTGTTGCGCGTTTGACGCAGGTTCCCGCGATGGGGATTTTCCCCGCTGCGCTCTTGTGAAAACATGCGATTCGGCTAGGCTTCGTTCACAAACATAGGGGGTCGTGTTGGGTCAGGGGGATAAAGGGAGATCCACATGATGCGATCCGTGGGCACGCTGACCCGCGCCGACCTGGCCGAGGCGATCAACCGCAAGATGGGCTTGAGCCGCGCCGAATCGCTCGATCTGGTCGAGCGGATACTCGCCCACATGTGCAGCTCGATGGCTGACGGCGAGAACGTCAAGATTTCCGGCTTCGGCACCTTCGTGCTGCGCGACAAGCGAGAACGCGTCGGCCGCAACCCCAAGACCGGGGTCGAGGTGCCAATTACCCCGCGCCGGGTGATGACTTTCCGCGCCAGTCAGAAATTGAAGGACCGCATTGCGGCCGCCTCATGACCGGTTCGGGCCCTTCCGGACGGTTCACCGACGGTAAGGACCCCGGGGCCCTGCGCACGATCGGTGAAGTCGCCAATGCGCTCGACATCCGCCAGCACGTGCTCCGTTACTGGGAGCAGCAGTTCCCGATGCTCAAGCCGCTCAAGCGCAGCGGCGGACGGCGCTACTACCGGCCAGAGGACGTCGCGCTGGTCGATCGGATCGACCGGCTGGTCAATCGTGAGGGCTATACCCTGCGCGGTGCGCGCCAGGCGCTCGAGGCCGATACCGCGGGAACGCCGGTAACCGGCGCGCCTGTTGCGCCGCCGAAGGTCGCCGCGGTCGATCTGCTGCCGCAACTGCACGCGATCCGCGCGCGGCTCGCGCAAGCACTCCAGGCCTGACGCGGCGCTTGCCGTGAGGCGGGTGCGCGGGCTCATCGCCGCCACAGCCGCTGCCTTCGTCATTTCCGCGCCTGCCGGTGCGCAACCGCGCGGCGCGGAATGGCGCATTCCCCCGAACAGCGAGATCGCCGCGCTCCTCGCCGCGCGCATCGCTCCGCGCAGGGGGCAGGGCATTGTCATCGGCATGCTCGATCCATCGGGCCGACGCGTGGTTGCCGATGGGCCGGCGGGCGGGCCACCGTTCGACGGTGACACCGTGTTCGAGATCGGTTCGATCTCGAAGGTGTTCACCGCGCTTATCCTCGCCGACATGGCTCGGAAGGGCGAAGTCGCGCTCGACGCGCCGGCTGAGAGGTACCTGCCCGGTGGTGCACACATGCCCGCGCGCGG
>CAYNXB010000151.1:0-3160 GCA_964401045.1 uncultured Sphingomonadaceae bacterium
CAGAAGGTCCGCGATGCGGAGCGCGAGCGCCAGTACGAAGAATTCAAGGACCGCGCCGGTGAAGTGATCACCGGGGTGATCAAGTCGGTCGAGTTCGGCCACGTGATCGTCAACCTCGGCCGGGCCGAGGGCGTGATCCGTCGCGACCAGCAGATCCCGCGCGAGGCCGCCCGCGTGGGCGAGCGCGTACGGGCCTGGATCCTCAAGGTCGAGCGCAACAACCGCGGGCCGCAGATCTTCCTCAGCCGCGCGCATCCCGAGTTCATGAAGAAGCTGTTCGCCCAGGAAGTGCCCGAGATCTACGACGGCATCATCACCATCCAGGCCGCTGCGCGCGATCCGGGCAGCCGTGCCAAGATCGGCGTGATCAGCCGCGACAGCAGCATCGACCCGGTCGGCGCCTGCGTCGGCATGAAGGGCAGCCGCGTGCAGGCCGTGGTGCAGGAGCTGCAGGGCGAGAAGATCGACATCATCCCGTGGAGCGAAGACACCGCGACCTTCGTCGTCAACGCGCTGCAGCCGGCGACGGTCAGCCGCGTGGTGCTCGATGAAGAAGAAGGCCGCATCGAGGTCGTTGTGCCCGATGACCAGCTGAGCCTCGCGATCGGCCGCCGCGGCCAGAACGTACGCCTGGCGAGCCAGCTCACCGGGCACCAGATCGACATCATGACCGAGGACGAAGCCTCGGAGAAGCGCCAGCGCGAGTTTGCCGAGCGCTCGAAGATGTTCGAGGAAGAGCTCGACGTCGACGAGACGCTGTCGCAGCTGCTGGTTGCGGAAGGCTTCGGCGAGCTGGAGGAAGTGGCCTACGTCGAGGTGGCCGAGCTTGCCGGGATCGAGGGCTTCGACGAGGAACTCGCCGAGGAACTGCAGAACCGCGCCAAGGAAGCGCTCGACCGCCAGGAAGAGACTCACCGGCAGGAGCGCAAGGCGCTCGGCGTCGAGGACGATCTCGCGACCATGCCGCACCTGAACGAGCAGATGCTGGTCGTGCTCGGCAAGGCCGGGATCAAGACCCTCGACGACCTCGCGGACCTTGCCACCGACGAGCTGATCGCCAAGAAGCGCGAAGCGCCGCGCCGCCGCAACCCCGAGGCCGGTCCGCCGATGCGCCGTCCCGCGCGTCCCGAGGACAAGGGCGGGGTGCTCGGCGAATTCGGCCTCAGCGAAGAGCAGGGCAACGAGATCATCATGGCCGCGCGCGCGCACTGGTTCGAGGACGAAGAACCCGCCGCCGCTCCGGCCGAACCTCAGGAGGCCGCCGATGCGGACTCCGCACAATGAGACCCTAGGCTCCGACATTTCGGCCCGGGGTGGCGCGCCGGAAGGCGCGTCCGAGCGGCGGTGCGTGCTCAGCGGAAGAACCGGCGCGCGCGATGGACTCGTGCGCCTGGCGCTCTCGCCCGAAGACCCTGACGGGACCACCACTGTGCTGCCCGATGCGCTCGCCCGCGCTCCCGGGCGTGGCGCATGGATCGGTGTGAGCAGGGCAGAGCTCGACCAGGCGGTGGCGAACGGCAAGCTCAAGGGCGCTCTCGCCCGCGCGTTCAAGACCGGCCGGCTGGCGATTCCCGAAGACCTCGGAGAACGGGCCGAAGACGCTCTGTCCCGTGCGTTTCTGCAGCGGCTGGGGCTCGAATTGCGCGCCGGGCACCTTATCTTGGGATCGGACCGCATTGCCGAACAGGCGCGGAGCGGGCGGGTCGCGGCGCTCTACCATGCCGCCGACGCCAGCGAGGATGGCGCGCGCAAGCTCGATCAGGCCTTTCGCGTCGGCAGCGATGCCGAAGGGACTGGCCTCATCGGCATCCGCCTGCCACTGGACCGTGCCGCCCTGTCTGTGGCATTGGGCCGCGACAATGTCGTCCACTTGGCGCTCGCCGACCAGGCGTCCGCCGAACGGACCGCGCTTCCCCTACGGCGCTTGCTGAATTTCGCGGGGGCCGCAAGGGCAACCGCAGAGCCGCATCCCGCGCAACCCGCGGATGCGGCAAGCCAATAAGTTTGAAGGACTGACCGAAGTTTATGAGCGATAACGAAAGCCCTACCCGCACCCTCAAGCCGCTCGGCCTCAAGCGCGCGGTCGACGCGGGCGAGGTCAAGCAGACCTTCAGCCACGGCCGCACCAACAAGGTGGCGGTCGAGGTCAAGCGGCGCCGCAAGCTGGTCCGTCCCGGAGAGGAGGCCGCGCCTGCGCCCGAGCCCGTCGCCGCCCCTGCTCCGCCTCCGCCGGTCGAAGCGCCGCCTCCGCCTCCGCCTGCCCGGAAGCCTTCCGCTCCCGCCGGCGAGACGCCGCAGGAGCGCGTCGCACGGCTTCAGCGCGAGGCTGAAGAGGATCGCCTGCGGCAGGCCGAGGAATCGCGCCGCCGCGAAGAGGACGCGCGCCAGCAGGCACTCGAGGACGAGAAGCGCCGCGCAGAAGAGAATCGCCGCACCGAGCAGGAAGCCGTCCAGGCCGAGCCGGAGGTACCGGCGGCCCCGGCTGAGGTGGCTCAGCCCGAGGCAAAGGCCGATGCTGCCCCTGCCGATAACGCGGAAAAGCCCGCGACTGGTACGACGACCGCGCCGGCGCCGCGCCGGTTCACGCCGATCGAACGGCCCGAGGTCAAGCGGCCTGAGAAGAAGAAGGACGACAAACGCTCCGCCGGCCGCGGCGGCGGCGGTGACCGTGGCGACGACAAGCGTCGTGCCGGCAAGCTGACCGTCAACCGTGCATTGAACGATGACGAGGGCGCACGTGCGCGTTCGCTTGCCGCGCTGAAGCGTGCCCGCGAGAAGGAGCGTCGTGCTCACTTCGCCGGTCAGAGCCAGCCGCGTGAGAAGCAGGTGCGCGACGTCGTCGTGCCCGAAGCGATCACTGTGCAGGAACTCGCCAACCGCATGGCTGAGAAGGGCGCCGACCTGGTGAAGGCGTTGTTCAACATGGGCATGATGGTGACGGTCAATCAGACGATCGACGCCGACACCGCCGAGCTGCTGGTCGAGGAATTCGGCCACAACATCAATCGCGTGTCCGAGAGCGATGTCGACGTTGACACCACTGAGGACATCGATCCGGCGGAAACGCTGGTTTCGCGGCCGCCGGTGGTCACGATCATGGGCCACGTCGATCACGGCAAGACCAGCCTGCTCGACGCGCTGCGCGGCACCGATGTGGTGC
>CAYNXB010000152.1:0-3079 GCA_964401045.1 uncultured Sphingomonadaceae bacterium
CAACCCCGACCGCGAGGAATGGGGCCGCAAGTTCGGCATGACCGACTTCCTCAACTCCAAGGGCCTGAGTCGTGAGGAGACCGTCGCCAGGATCGTTGAGATGACCGACGGCGGCGCGGACTATACCTTCGATGCCACCGGCAACACCGAGGTGATGCGCACCGCGCTCGAAGCCTGTCACCGCGGCTGGGGGACCTCGATCATCATCGGCGTCGCCGAGGCGGGCAAGGAAATCGCCACGCGGCCGTTCCAGCTCGTCACCGGGCGCAACTGGCGCGGCACCGCCTTCGGAGGGGCCAAGGGCCGAACCGACGTGCCCAAGATCGTCGACTGGTATATGAACGGCAAGATCCAGATCGATCCGATGATCACCCACGTCCTTTCACTGGAAGAGATCAACAAGGGCTTCGACCTGATGCACGCGGGTGAGAGCATCCGCAGCGTCGTCGTCTACTGACAGGGGGGCTGACCCCTCTGAAAACGATATTCGGTCTTTCACAAGACTGAAAAATTCGTCTATGCGATGAAACGTGTGCTGCGCCGCGCGAGTCATCGCATTGGTCCAACGCGCACAAAGGAGAGGCTAATCATGTTCACGCACGTCTTCCTTGGCTCCAACGATGTTGAGAAGAGCCGCAGTTTCTACGATCCCCTGATGGAAGTGCTGGGGTACCAGAACGTCGCTCCGCCGGAAGCGGGGCGGCTGATCTATGCCGGTCCCACCGGAACCTTCATCGTCGCGCCGCCGTTGAATGGCGAGCCTGCCTGTGTCTCGAACGGCCATACGCTTGGCTTCGCGGCGCCCGACGACGCCACGGTGGCGAAGTGGCACCAAGTCGGCCTGGCGAACGGCGGGATCGACGAAGGCGGCCCGGGCCCGCGCGATGCAGCGCCGAACCAGTCGCACGGCGCCTATCTGCGCGATCCGGACGGCAACAAGATCTGCGCGTTCCACATGCGTCACTGAGCGGCATCGGCCGTAGACCAAGGAGCGAGCAACGAGGATCGAATGGAACGGGTCAGTGAGTCGAGGAGCCACGGAGGCGTGCAGGGTGTCTACACCCACGCCTCCCGCGTGACCGGCACGCCGATGACGTTCGCGGTTTTCGTGCCCGGACAGGTGGAGGCCGGCGCGAAGCTGCCCGTGCTGTGGTATCTTTCCGGCCTCACCTGCAGCCATGCAAATGTCATGGAGAAGGGCGAATATCGCCGTGCCTGTGCAGAGCACGGCATAATTTTCGTGTGCCCGGACACCAGCCCCCGCGGCGACGATGTGCCGGATGACGATGCCTACGATTTCGGCAAGGGCGCCGGGTTCTACGTCGATGCCACGCAAGAGCCGTGGGCGGCGAACTTCCGCATGCGCAGCTACGTCGAGGACGAGCTACCGGCGCTGGTAGCGGCCGAGTTCCCGGTCGATCTCGATCGTCAGGGCGTGTTCGGCCATTCGATGGGCGGCCACGGCGCGCTGACCGTGTCGCTGCGCAATCCCGGCCGTTTCCGCTCGACCAGCGCGTTCGCGCCGATCGTCGCGCCGGGGCAGGTGCCGTGGGGCGAGAAGGCGCTTGGCGGCTATCTCGGTAACGACCGCGCGGCATGGCGCGAATACGACGCCGTCGCGCTGATCGAGGACGGCGCGCGCGTGTCCGAACTGCTGGTCGACCAGGGCGGCGCGGATCCCTTCCTCGAGGAACAATTGAAGCCGCACCTGCTCGAAGCAGCGTGCCGCGAGGCGGGGATCGATGCAACGATCCGTTTGCGGGACGGCTACGACCATTCGTATTTCTTCATTTCGACATTCATGGACGAGCATGTCAGATGGCATGCCGAAAGGCTGAAGGCATGAGCGCAAAAGAACAGCGCATCGGCGAGATCGTCGCCGAGCATCACGGGCGGGAAGGGCCGCTGCTGCCGATCCTGCACGATGTGCAGCACGAGTTCGGCTGCGTCGATGCCGAGAGCGAGGCATTGATCGCAAAGGGCCTCAACATGAGCCGCGCCGACATCCATGGCGTGGTCAGCTTCTACCATGACTTCCGGCCGAGCCTGGACCAGCGGCCCGAAGTGCAGATCTGCCGCGCCGAAGCATGCAAGTCGCGCGGAGTTGAGCGGCTGATCGGTGCCGCGGAGCAAGCCGCCGGTGAGCGGGTGCGCCTCTCGACCGTCTATTGCCTCGGACTGTGCAGCGCGGGCCCCGCGGCGCGCGTCGGTGACAAGCTCCATGCCCGGCTCGACGCAGCGAGCCTCACCAAAGTGATCGAAAACGCATGACCCCCGAAACGCAAATCGTACGCATCTCTGATGACGCTCTCGCTCGTGCGCTTGGCGCCGACGAGCTTGCCTCCGCCTTCGCGAAGAAGGGGGCCACCGTCGAACGCGTGTCCAGCTGGGGCATGCACTGGCTCGAACCGCTGGTCGAAATCGACGGAAAGGGCTTCGGCCCGGCCACGCTCGACGATGTCGACGCGATCCTTGGCGGCAGCTCTGCCAAGGGCATCGGCACGATCGCCGAGCACCCGTTCATCGCCAGGCAGCAGCGCCTGACCTTCGCGCGCGCAGGCAAGACCCGCCCGCTGAGCCTCGACGATTACGAGTCGACGGGCGGCTGGGCCGGGCTCCGCCGTGCGCGCGAGATCGGCGCCGAGGCGATTGTCGAGGAAGTGACGCAATCGGGCCTGCGCGGCCGCGGCGGCGCTGGCTTCCCGGCAGGCATCAAGTGGCGCACGGTGATGAACGCGCCCGCGCCGCAGAAGTACATCGTCTGCAACGCAGACGAAGGAGACAGCGGCACCTTCGCGGACCGCATGCTGATCGAAGGCGATCCCTACTCGCTGATCGAAGGGATGGCGATCGCCGGCGAGGCGGTCGGCGCGACGCGCGGCTACGTTTACCTGCGCAGCGAATACCCGGACGCGATCCGCAAGCTGGCCGCCGCGATCGAGCGGTCTGCGGGTATTGTCGCGCCGTTCGTATGCGAACTGCGGGTCGGCGCTGGCGCCTACGTATGCGGTGAGGAAACCTCGCTGCTCCACAGCCTTGACGGCAAGCGCGGCGAAGTGCGCGCCACGCCCCCGCTGCC
>CAYNXB010000153.1:0-3051 GCA_964401045.1 uncultured Sphingomonadaceae bacterium
CTGCCGATCATCGAGACCCAGGCCAACGACGTGTCGGCCTACATCCCGACCAACGTGATCTCGATCACCGACGGCCAGATCTTCCTCGAGACCGGTCTCTTCTTCCAGGGCATCCGCCCGGCGATCAACGTCGGCCTCTCGGTCAGCCGCGTCGGCTCGTCGGCGCAGACCAAGGCGATGAAGAAAGTCTCGGGCTCGATCAAGCTGGAGCTGGCGCAGTACCGCGAAATGGCGGCCTTCGCGCAGTTCGGTTCGGACCTCGACGCCTCGACCCAGAAGCTGCTGAACCGCGGCGCGCGCCTGACGGAGCTGCTCAAGCAGCCCCAGTTCTCGCCGATGCCGTTCGAGGAACAGACCGTGTCGATTTTCGCCGGCACCAACGGCTACCTCGATGCCGTGCCGGTCGACCGGGTGACCGAGTACGAAGCGGCGATGCTGAGCCACATGCGCTCCGAGCATGCCGACGTGCTCAAGGAAATCCGCGACAGCGGTGCGTTCGAAGATGCGACCCGCGACAAGGTCAAAGCCGCGCTCGAGGCGTTTGGCAAGACGTTCGCTTAAGGAACTGAAGTGGCCTCGCTGAAGGAACTCAAAGGCCGGATCAACTCGGTCAAATCGACCCAGAAGATCACCAAGGCCAAGCAGATGGTCGCGGCGGCGAAGCTGCGCAAGGCGCAGGCCGCGGCGGAATCCGCGCGTCCCTATGCCAAACGGCTCGCCTCGGTCATGACGTCGCTCGGCGCCAAGGTCGCCGGCCGTGAGGGCGCCCCCAAGCTGTTCTCGGGCACCGGTTCGAACCAGCGGCACCTGCTGGTCGTCGCCAACAGCGACAAGGGCCTCGCCGGCGCGTTCAACTCGAACATCGTCAAGGCCGCGCTGACCACAGCCGCCCGGCTCAGGGCCGAAGGCAAGCAGGTCGAGTTCTACCTGATCGGCCGCAAGGGCCGCGCGCCGATCCGCCGCGCCTGGCCGAACGGCATCGTGAAGCAGTTCGACACCACCGACGTGCGCGAGCCGGGCTTCGCCGAAGCCGAAACGATCGCCACCGAACTGGTGGAGATGTTCGAGGCTGGCAAGTTCGACGTCGCCCATCTGTTCTTCAGCCACTTCAAGAGTGCGCTCGCGCAGGAGCCGACGGAGCAGCAGATCATCCCGGTGCCAGCTACCGACGGCGCCTCTGGTGGCCTCGCCGCGGTCGAGTACGAGCCCGACGAGGAGGAAATCCTCGCCGAGCTGCTGCCGCGCTACCTCAAGACCCAGATCTTCGGCGCGCTGCTCGAAAACCAGGCGTCCGAGCAAGGCGCGTCGATGACCGCGATGGACAACGCCACCCGCAACGCCGGCGACCTGATCAACAAGCTGACCATCCAGTACAACCGCAGCCGTCAGGCGGCGATCACCACCGAATTGATTGAGATCATCGCGGGCGCGGAAGCGCTGTAGCGAAATAAGAACGCGGGCGCGGAAGCGCTGTAGCGACAATAAGAACGCCGGCGCTAAAGCGCCCGAGTTAAGAGTAACCGGAGCCGAACACCTGTGAAAAAGTTTGTTGCCTGCCTCGCTCTCGCCACCCTCGCCGCCTGCGGCTCCGAGCAGCCGGCTCCCGCGCCGACGCAGGCCGCGGTAGCGCCCGCACCGGTCGCCAGCCCGTCGATGCCCTCGCCGGACCAGGACGTGTTCGCCGCTACCTATGCCGAGGGGTGTCCCAAGGCGAAGAAGGTCGCGACTTCGATGTGCAAGTCCGAAGGCCTCGGCAAGGACGGCTTCGTGTGTGAATACCGCCTCGGCAGCGAGGACGCTGCGCGCCGCACGACCGGCATCATCCCCGGTGAAGGCAAGTGGAAGCTCGCCGATCCCGACACCGCCTGCGCCGCCGATAACGCGGCCTGATTCTAACCTAGGAACGCACCATGGCTACCGCCGCCAAGACCCCTGCTCCCAAGAAGGCCGCCGCAAAGGCTCCGGCCGCCAAAGCGCCTCGCGCGACCCGGCCCACTGCCAACCTGACCACCAACGGCACGATCGCCCAGGTGATCGGCGCGGTCGTCGACGTCGCCTTCGAAGGTGAGCTGCCGCCGATCCTCGGCGCGCTCGAGACCGATAACAACGGCAACCGGGTAGTGCTCGAGGTCGCCCAGCACCTCGGCGAGAACACCGTTCGCACGATCGCCATGGATACGACCGATGGCCTGACCCGCGGGCAGAGCGTGACCAACACCGGCAGCCAGATCACCGTCCCGGTCGGGCCGAAGACGCTCGGCCGCATCGTCAACGTGATCGGCGAGCCGATCGACGAGCGCGGACCCATCGGCAGCGACATGTCCGCTCCGATCCACGCCGACGCCCCGCTGTTCGTCGACCAGTCGACCGAAGCTGCGATCCTCGTCACCGGCATCAAGGTCATCGACCTGCTCGCGCCTTATGCGCGCGGCGGCAAGATCGGCCTGTTCGGCGGCGCCGGCGTGGGCAAGACCGTGCTCATCCAGGAGCTCATCAACAACATCGCCAAGGGCCACGGCGGCGTGTCGGTGTTCGCCGGCGTGGGTGAGCGCACCCGCGAGGGTAACGACCTCTACCACGAATTCCTCGACGCCGGCGTCATCGCCAAGGACAAGGACGGCAATGCGACCTCGGAAGGCTCCAAGGTCGCGCTGGTGTTCGGCCAGATGAACGAGCCCCCGGGCGCCCGCGCGCGCGTCGCGCTCTCCGGCCTGACGATGGCCGAATACTTCCGCGACGTCGAAGGCCAGGACGTGCTGTTCTTCGTCGACAATATTTTCCGCTTCACCCAGGCGGGTTCGGAAGTGTCCGCGCTGCTCGGCCGTATCCCTTCGGCGGTGGGCTACCAGCCGACCCTGTCGACCGACATGGGCAACCTCCAGGAACGCATCACCTCGACCAACAAGGGCTCGATCACCTCGGTGCAGGCGATCTACGTGCCGGCCGACGACCTGACCGACCCGGCGCCCGCCACCTCGTTCGCCCACCTCGACTCGACGACGACGCTGAACCGCACCATCTCCGAGAAGGGCATCTACCCCGCCGTGGACC
>CAYNXB010000154.1:0-3031 GCA_964401045.1 uncultured Sphingomonadaceae bacterium
GACCAACAAGGGCTCGATCACCTCGGTCCAGGCGATCTACGTGCCGGCGGACGACTTGACCGATCCGGCGCCGGCGACGTCGTTCGCGCACTTGGACGCGACCACCACCCTGTCGCGCGCGATTTCCGAACTCGGCATCTACCCCGCGGTGGACCCGCTCGATTCGACCAGCCGCGTGCTCACCCCGTCGGTCGTCGGCGAGGAGCACTACCTGGTCGCCCGGCGCGTTCAGGAGACGCTGCAGAAGTACAAGAGCCTGCAGGACATCATCGCCATTCTCGGCATGGACGAGCTTTCCGAAGAGGATAAGCTAACCGTCGCCCGCGCGCGCAAGATCCAGCGCTTCCTCAGCCAGCCTTTCCACGTCGCCGAGGTGTTCACCAACATCCCGGGCAAGTTCGTGCAGGTCGAAGACACCGTCGCCTCGTTCAAGGCGGTGGTCGAGGGCGAGTACGATCACCTTCCGGAGGCCGCGTTCTACATGGTCGGCGGCATCGAGGAAGCGGTCGAGAAGGCCAAGCGCCTCGCCGACGAGGCGTAAGCACCGATGGCCCTCAAGTTCGAACTCGTCACGCCGGAGAAGCTGGTCCGCTCGGAGGAGGTCCACATGGTGGTCGTCCCCGGGACCGAAGGCGACTTCGGCGTGCTCGAGGGCCACGCGCCGGTGATGTCGACCATTCGCGACGGCGCGGTGCAGGTCTATCGCACCGAAGGCGCGGCACCGGAAGAAATCCAGGTGCGCGGCGGCTTTGCCGAGGTTGGCGAAAACGGCCTGACGATCCTCGCGGAACGCGTGGAGGCCTGACAGGCACCGGCCCGCAGTTCGCGCGTTGAGCGCGGGTGAGGATCGCTACCTACAACGTCAACGGGGTCAATGGCCGGCTGCCAGTGCTGCTGCGCTGGCTCGAGCTGCGCCAGCCGGATGTCGTCGCGCTGCAGGAATTGAAGGCGCCGGATGAGAAGTTCCCCGAGAAGGCCATTCGCGACCTTGGCTACGACGTCGTGTGGCACGGGCAGATGCGCTGGAACGGCGTCGCGCTGCTGAGCCGGGTCGGCGAGATCCACGAGACCCGCCGCGGGCTCCCCGGCGATCCCGATGACCATCACAGCCGCTACCTCGAGGCAGCAATCAACGGGGTTGTCTTCGGCGGGCTCTACCTGCCTAACGGCAATCCCCGCCCCGGCCCCAAGTTCGACTACAAGATGCGCTGGTTCGAGCGGCTGATCGCCCACGCCCAGGGCCTGATCGACAGCGGCGCACCGGTCGTTCTGATGGGCGATTTCAACGTGATGCCCACCGCGCGCGACGTCTACAAACCCGAACGCTGGCTCGACGATGCGCTGTTCGCCCCCGAAGCACGCGAGGCCTGGTTCCGGCTGGTGAAGCAGGGTTGGATCGACGCGATCCGCGCGGTTCACGGCGATGAAGTGATCTACACCTTCTTCGATTACTGGCGGAACGCCTTCGCCCGCAACGCAGGCCTCAGGATCGATCATTTCCTGCTGACGCCCGACCTCGCCAAGCGGCTGGTCGCGGCCGAAGTCGATCGCGAGGCGCGCAGCTGGGAGAAAACCAGCGACCACGCGCCAGTATGGATCGAGCTCCGGGACAAGCCTGCGCGCAAGCGCGCCTAGACGCTCACTCGTCTCCGACGGGCTCGAACGCCCAGCGCATCGGGTTGCTGCCGTCGGCCATGCTGATCTCCGCCATAAGCAAGCCGCCATCGCGCCAGTAGCGCACGCGCTGCGGGTAATCGTTGGCGAGGTTGACGAACGAAACACCGTCCCCACTACCCGGCGACCAGGCAAACGCGGTCCGTTCTTTGCCGTTGGGCGAGGCCCAAAATGTCATCTTCGGAACCGCGTCGGTTGCGGCCGTCTTATCGTCGATGACAATCTGCATCGCTTCCCAGCTTTCGCGCCCCTCGCTCGTTCCGCTGCGGCCCGCGCCGAGCATGACCCCACCGCGCGGGCTCATCCAGCATTCGTCGGCCCAGTCCTCGCGGCCATTGTGGTTGGCACGCATCGTCCAGCAGCCGGCCATCCATTCGGGCAACGCGGGCCCTTGCGCGGCGGCGGGCGCTGCCAGGCCCAGCAGCATTAGAACGGCAATCGCTCTCATTCAGCGATCTCCCCGGCCATCCGTGGCCGGCGCGAAGAATACCACAAGTAGAGCCCCGCGCCGACGATGATCGCCGCGCCGAGCAGTGCGGTCGCATCTGGTGCCTCACCGAAGAAGACCCATCCGAACGTAACCGCCGCAAGCAGTTGGCCGTAAGTCATCGGAGCGACAGTGCCCGGCCCCGCCTTGGTCGTCCCCATGAAGATCAGGTACTGCGCCAGCGTCGCCGAGAAACCCATGAAGGCGCAGCGCGCGAGCACGCTCCAGTGCGGCCAGTGGACCGCGAACCGCTCGATCCCGCTGAGATGCCCGACGAGCGTCGCGCCGCTCAGGAAGATCAGCGCGGTGACTGACATGTAGTATTGCAGCGCCAGCACGCTGGCATGGCTGCGCGAGGCACGGTTGGCGATGATCGTCACGGCCATGCCGCTCGCCCCGAGCACCGGAAACAGCACGCCCCAGCCGACTTCGGCGAAATTGGGCCGCAACACGATCAGCACGCCGACGAACGCGATCGCGGTCGCAATCCAAGTCGCCGGGCGCGACGGTTCGCGCAGCACGGCAATCGCCAGCACCGCGGTGATCATCGGCTGGGTGAAGGCGATGGTGGTCGCTTCGGCCAGCGGCATGATCCACACCGCGAAGAACATTCCGATCGCCGAGCAACTGATCGCAATGCCGCGAACCCACTGCACGCGCGAGCGTGGCAACGCCAGCGCACGCACGCCCTCGCTGCGGGCGAGCAGAATGGCGAGGAATACCGCACCGACGAGATACCGCGTCGCCGCGATAGCAGTCGCGGGCCACATCCCGGGCATGCCCTTGACGATAGCATCCCCGATCGAAAGCGTCGAAAAGCCGGCAAGGACGAACAGGAGACCGGCGCGTTCGGGATGGTGCATGGGGTTT
>CAYNXB010000155.1:0-2494 GCA_964401045.1 uncultured Sphingomonadaceae bacterium
TCCTTCAGGCGCGGGACGGGGGCGAAGGCGGGGAGGGTGGTGTGCTTGTCGGGCATCTTTTGTTTGGTCCTCAGGCGCCGGCGCGGGCATCCGCCCGCTTGGCTACCGCGCCATAAGGCGCGACGGCCGTTCGGCCTTGCGGTCCGCTGGTCGCGGACCGGGAGGCGCTGCCTGCACCGTCAGAGGGGCTGTAGGAAAATGGTTTTTGGGCGGCCCTTCAGGCGAATGCGCCGGTGAGGGCGTCGCTGATGGTGGTGAAGATGTTCGTCAGGTTGAGGCCGAGCGAGGTGAACGCGATGATGCAGGCCATCGAGATCAGCGCCGCGATCAGGCCGTATTCGATCGCGGTGGCCCCGTCCTCGTTCCGTAGCAGCTGGCGCAGCATCGTCCGTCTCCCCGTTGTTCGTGCGGGGAGGGTGCGGCGGCGGGGGTTGCCGCGAGGTTGTGGGGCGCGGTTAACGCCTCAGGGCTTGGTGGCGCTCACCAGCGAGTAGTATCCGCCGCCGTGGCGCCGCGCGGCGACGTTGGTGAAGCCCGCGCTCTCGAGGATCTCGGTGAACTCGGGCAGCGAGTATTGCTTGCCGAGCGTGCCGAGCAGCATCAGCAGGCTGAAGCTCGCCGCGGGCCAGGGGCCGGCGAGATCGTCGTCCATCAGGATCTCGGACAGGAAGATGCGCCCGCCGGAGGGGAGGGCATCGAAGCTCTTGCGCGCGATCAGGCGGTTGGTCTCCTCCGACCAGTCGTGGAACACGTTGGCGAAGAAGTGGGCGTCAGCATCGGTGGGCCAGGCTTCCTCGAACATGTTGACGCCGGCGGGCTCGATGCGGTCGGCGAGGCCGGCCTTCTCGACGTAGGTCTGCGCGGCGGCGGCCATCGCCTCCAGGTCCATCAGGGTGACGCGCATCTGCGGGTGCGCGCGGGCGATCTCGATGCCGTAGACGCCCGAGCCGCAGCCGACGTCCATCAGGTGGCTGACGGTGGCGAACTCCGGCTGCTGCGCCGCGCCCCGCGCCGGGGCCTGGCTGTGCGCGTGCATGAAGCTGGCGATGCGGTGGGCGGCTTCGTCGCTCATGTGGCCGCGCTCCCACTCGGGGCCGCCGCTCATCGTGTTCGCGGGGCGCTTGCCGGTCCTGAGTGTCTCGAGCAGTTGCTCGTGCATCTTGGTGCGTTCGCGGAAGCCGAACAGGAACCCGCCCCAGTAGCCCTCGGCATCCGGGTGGAGCCAGCGGCGCGCCTCGGGCGAGGCGGACCACTTGCCGCCGCGCTGGTCGAGCAGCCCCATCGCCCCGAGCCCGGCAAGGTGCAGGCCGAGCGCGCGGGCGTCGAAGCCCAGCTTCTTTGCCAGCTCCTCGGTTGTCAGCGCCTCCTCGCTCAGCGCGGCGAACGTGCCGACTTCATCGGCCACGGTCACCAGCGGGAGGGTGAACATCGATTCCCAGATGTCCCACATCACGCGGTCGTCAGTGCTCGGCGGAAGCGCCCCGGTCGTCATCCCCATCCCTCATCCCCTCATTGCTCTTTCAGGCAGGCGTGGCACTATCGTAACGAACGATAGAATCGCAAGAGGATCGCCATGGCCACCGCACCAGAGCTCGACGATGCCGAGGATTCCGCCCGCGCCGTCCGCACCACGATCCGCTATGTCGACGAGGGCGATTTCCTTACCCGCCGTTACGTCTCCCAGGGCGAGGAGATGAACGTCGGCACCTACTCGGACCACGAGGTCACGGTGCGGGACGGGATGCCGATCCGCGACCATTTCAGCCTCGACGTCCACGGCTTCCGCATCGCCAACCAGCCGAGCGCGGTCGCCGATTTCCACGACAAGGCCCAGGTCGACGCGCTTTACGAAAGCGAGGTCGAGCGCCACGTCGCCGAGCTGACCGGCGCGCCGAAGGTCATTTGCCGCGGGTGGATGATCCGCACCAGCGCGGACCTCTCGCAGCACGCGCAGGAGAAGGTCGAAGGCTATACCCACTCGGGCGGAATCCAGCCGCCGGCGGGCGAGGCCCACGTGGACGTGAACACGCCCACCGCGCAGCGCATGGCAGCCGGGACTTACGCGAAGCACTTCCCCGAAGGCCCCGGCTTCAAGCGCTTCCTGGTCGGCTCCTACTGGCGCGCATTCTCTCCCCCGCCGCAGGACGTGCCGCTGGCGCTGTGCGACGGCCGCACCAGCTTCGGCGGGGAGGAGAAATCGAACACCCTGTTCATCGTCGACGAGTTCCCGGACGAGGAGGCGGCCAAACAACCGGTGCCGGGCGAGGACGCGCTGATGGCCGCGACGATCTTCTCATACGATCCCGGCCACCGCTGGTGGTACTTCGCGAACATGACGGCGGACGACGCGCTGATCTTCAAGTTCCACGACAGCGATCATTCGCGAACCTGGCGCTGCCCGCACACGGCGTTTCGCGACAACAGCTTCCCCGAAGCGAACATCCGCGAGAGCATCGAGGCGCGCTGGGTGGCGTTTTGGGAGTAGGGCAGTGGG
>CAYNXB010000156.1:0-2269 GCA_964401045.1 uncultured Sphingomonadaceae bacterium
CGCAATGAATGGGGAAGGGGAGCGAACATGAGAATGATCGTGATCTGCGGTTCGGCCGTGTTGGCCGGGGCGTTGTTCGGCACGCCGGCGGCGGCACAGAGCAGCGCGTTCCTCGCCGCCAACCTGCTGGGGCAGGACGTGCCGAACGGCGCGGGCGACGACAAGGGCAGCGCCAACTTCAACGGCGAGGTCGATCTGAAGCGCAACCGGCTATGCTACTACCTGGACATGGACGGGGTCGCCGGTGCGAACGCGGTGCACATCCACCAGAAGGACCAGGCGCTCACCGATCCGCCCACGCTGCCGCTGCAAGTGCCCGGGCCGGGAGGGGACGAGGTCTGCGTCAACGGCGACAACGCGGTGCTCTCAGCGATCGCCAAGATGCCGGGCGATTACTACATCGACATCCACAGCGCCGACCATCCGGATGGCGCGGTGCGCGGCGTGCTCAAGGAATAAGGGGGATTTTCAGCCGCCGAGCAGGGCGAGCTGGACCTCGCCATGCCCGCGTCCGACGATACCGATGCGGGCGGCGGCCGAGCGTGACAGGTCGATCAAGCGGCCGCGGCTGAAGGGCCCGCGATCATTGATCCGCACCACCACCGAGCGGCCATTGGCCGGATTGGTGACGCGGACCTTGCTGCCGAACGGCAGCGTGCGGTGCGCAGCGGTCAACTCGCCGGGATTGAAGCGTTCGCCGCTGGCAGTGCGGCGGCCGGCGAGCTCGGCACCGTAGTATGAGGCCATGCCTTCGCCAAGCAGACGCTCGACCGGGTCGGCATCGATATCGGCGTCGGGCGTGGTGGCGATGCTGCCGAGACTGTCCATATCTACCGCCTCGGCCGGAATGATCGGTTCGGCCAGGGTCTGGTAATCCGCGAAATGAGACGCGAAGGCGCTGCCCGCAGGAGACGCGGACGCAGAAGACATATGAAGGAGAGCAGCGGCGGCTAAGAGGCCGGCGATGATGCGTGGCGGGCGGGTGCCGGCCGGGCGCAGGATCGGGTCCGTCATGGGGGCCGTTATACCGCCGAATCCTCGCGGAAGCGCAATTCCGGGGGCGCTTTGCCCCGATTCGGCCACGATTCGTCTGGCTTCAAGGAACCCAACACTGATTAATGAGACCCATCGTGGCGGGCGGTGTCCTCCAGCAATCGACCTGGTCCATGTCATTCTTCGCGAGTCGCAGCGCCGATTTCGCCCGCCGGGCTCGGATGTGCAAATGGGGCCGGTATTGCTACCGACCCCACTGCACCGGTTGCGTTGACCCGGCGTTACGCCTTCCGAAGAAGGCTATGGCGCCCGGCGCTCGCGCCGGCATCCGGTTCCGTCGGGAGGAGAAAGTGGCCCGAAGGCCGCCCTTCCGCCCGGCGGTTCCGCGGTCGGAAACCTGCGTCCGCGCTTCAACCGGCTGGGAATGCGAACATTCCGTAACCGTCCGCGCAAACCGGCCTTCCGGCCTGCCAATGACACGCCCATCGCTGCCTTTCGGTTCGCGTTCCGCGTGGGCCTCACGATTTGCATCGAGAGTCTTTCGCGGTGCGCGCGTTGTCAGGGCAACGCGGCTTTCGCCATCGTACCGAATGCGATTCCGAAATTCTCTTGTTTGATCAGGGTTTTACCCCCTCTCTTCCGAGAGACCAATCCTCGCGTCCGATGACTGAAAGCTGCGCTCGGAAGGTGAGTCGCACAAGTTGGCAAGGGGCGACTTATCCACTTTCCCCCGATTTAGCGGTGGACGACAGTGGATAAATCAACGGCTGGCCGCAGGCGTTCAACCGTTAGCGTGCGTTGCGCTGAGCAAGCAACCGCAGCCGGAGAGCGTTGAGGCGGATGAACCCCTCGGCGTCCTTCTGGTCGTAGGCGCCCGCGTCGTCCTCGAAGGTCACGTGCCGCTCGGAATAGAGGCTGTCGGCGCTCTTGCGGCCGACTACGCTGGCGAGTCCCTTGTAGAGTTTGAGCCGCACGGTGCCGTTCACGCGGCTCTGCGAATGGTCGATCGCTGCCTGCAGCATCTCGCGCTCCGGACTGAACCAGAAGCCGTTGTAGATCAGCTCGGCATAGCGCGGCATCAGCTCGTCCTTCAGGTGCATCGAGCCGCGGTCGAGGGTGATGCTCTCGATGCCGCGGTGGGCGGCCAGCAGGATCGTGCCGCCGGGGGTCTCGTAGACGCCGCGCGACTTCATGCCGACGTAGCGGTTCTCCACCAGGTCCAGGCGGCCGACGCCGTTGTCGTGGCCCAGCTGGTTCAGCTTGGTCAGCAGGGTCG
>CAYNXB010000157.1:0-2175 GCA_964401045.1 uncultured Sphingomonadaceae bacterium
TTGCCATGGATGCGGCCCTTGAAGGCCTTGCGGAACTTGGTTTTTTTCGGTTGCAGCATGGTTCTTACTCAGCTCAGCGCGCCGGACGGACGCCGGAAGTCTGCGCCTCCATCATCAGCCGGTCTTGCGCCATCGGGTCGTGGCCGAGAATCTCGCCCTTGAAGACCCACACCTTGATGCCGATCACGCCGTAAGCGGTCAGCGCCTCGGCCTCGGCATAGTCGACATTGGCGCGCAGCGTATGGAGCGGCACGCGGCCTTCACGATACTGCTCGACGCGGGCGATCTCGGCGCCGCCGAGACGGCCGCCGCACATGATCTTGATGCCTTCCGCACCGAGCCGCATCGCGGACTGCATCGCGCGCTTCATCGCCCGGCGGAACGCCACGCGACGGACCAGCTGGTCGGCAATGCCCTGAGCGACGAGCTTGGCGTCGACTTCCGGCTTGCGGATCTCGACGATGTTGAGCTTGACCTCGCTATCGGTCAGCTTCGAGAGCTCCCCGCGCAGCTTCTCGATGTCGGCGCCCTTCTTGCCGATGATCACGCCCGGGCGCGCGGCATAGATGGAGATGCGACACAGCTTGGCCGGGCGCTCGATCACCACCTTCGAGATCGCCGCCTGAGGCAGCGTGTCGACGATGTGCTTGCGCAGCTCGATGTCTTCCTTGAGCAGCTTCGCGTAGCTGGCGCCTTCGGCGTACCAGCGGCTGTCCCAGGTGCGGTTGATCTGCAGGCGCAGGCCGATCGGATTGCTTTTGTGACCCACGATCAGGCCTCCTCAGCTTCGCGGACCACGATGCGCAGCCGGCTGAACGGTTTCAGGATGCGCGTGGACTTGCCGCGGCCGCGCGTGTGGAACCGCTTCATGGTGATCGACTTGCCCACCGAGGCTTCCGCCACGACCAGCGCATCGACATCCAGGTTGTGGTTGTTCTCGGCATTGGCGATCGCGCTCGCAAGCACCTTCGATGCATCGCGCGCCATCGCCTTCTTCGAGAAGGCGAGAATGCTCAGCGCTTCTTCCGCCTTCTTGCCGCGGATCAGCCCGGCCACGAGGTTGAGCTTCTGCGCCGACCCACGGATGGTGGTGCCGACGGCGAGCGCCTCGTTGTCGCCAACGCGGCGGGGAGCTTTTGCCTTGCCCATTAGCGCTTGCCCTTCTTGTCGGACGAGTGGCCCGGGAAGGTGCGCGTGGGCGCGAACTCGCCGAGCTTGTGACCGACCATTTCCTCGTTGACCGAAACGGGCACGAACTTGTGCCCGTTGTAGACGCTGAACGTCAGGCCGACGAACTGTGGCAGGATCGTTGAGCGACGCGACCAGGTCTTGATCGGCTTGGTGGCACTCGCGTCCTGGGCTTCCTCTGCCTTCTTAAGCAGGGACAGCTCCACGAACGGGCCTTTCCAGACGGAACGAGCCATTGTTACCTCTTCTTCTTCGCATGACGCGAACGGATGATCATCTTGTCCGTCTGCTTGTTGTGACGGGTGCGCGCGCCCTTGGTCGGCTTGCCCCACGGGGTCACCGGGTGACGGCCGCCCGAAGTGCGGCCTTCACCGCCGCCGTGCGGGTGGTCGACCGGGTTCTTCGCTACGCCGCGGGTGAGCGGACGCTTGCCCTTCCAGCGGTTGCGGCCGGCCTTGGCGAGGTTGGTGTTGCCGTTGTCGGGGTTCGACACCGCACCAACCGTGCCCATGCAATCGCCACGAACGTAGCGCTGTTCGCCCGAGTTCAGGCGGACGATGACGAGGCCGCGGTCACGGCCGACGAGCTGGACGTAAGTCCCGGCCGAACGGGCGATCTGGCCGCCCTTGCCCGGCTTCATCTCGATGTTGTGGCAGATTGTGCCGACCGGCATCTGGCTGAGCAGCATGGCGTTGCCCGGCTTCACGTCGGTCTTCTCGCCGGCGACGACTTTGTCACCCACCGCGACGCGCTGCGGCGCGAGGATGTAGGCGAGCTCGCCGTCATCGTACTTGATCAGCGCGATGAACGCGGTCCGGTTAGGATCGTATTCGATGCGCTCGATCGTGCCCTCGACACCCCACTTGCGGCGCTTGAAGTCCACGAAGCGGTACTTCTGCTTGTGCCCGCCGGCGATGCCGCGCGAGGTGACATGGCCCTTGTTGTTGCGGCCGCCGGTCTTGTGCTTGCCTTCGGTAAGCGACTTGA
>CAYNXB010000158.1:0-2026 GCA_964401045.1 uncultured Sphingomonadaceae bacterium
CGTTCGCCGATGGCACTGGCGACCGCGCCACCCACCCCGCGATCGATCTCGTCGAAGATCACCGTCGCCGCCTGGCCCTGCTCGGCCAGCGCGACCTTGAGCGCGAGGATGAAGCGTGACAGCTCGCCGCCCGAGGCGATCTTGGCCAGCGGGCCGAACGGCGCGCCGGGGTTGGTGGAGATCAGGAACTCGACGCTGTCGCTACCGTGCGCGGACCAGCGATCCTCAGGCAATTCGGTGATCGCGGTGCGAAACTTCGCCGCGTCGAGCTTGAGCGGCGCCAGCTCGCCCGCCACCGCCGCATCGAGCCGCGTGGCCGCCTCGACCCGCGCAGCATGCAGCGCAGCCGCTTTCGTCCGATAACTTTCGCCCGCTTCCCGCGCCGCCTTCTCCAGCGCACCGATCTCGGCATCGCCGGCCTCGATCGAATCCAGCGCCGCGCGCAGTTCGCGCATCGTCGCCGGCAGCGCATCGACTTCGACCCGGTGCTTGCGCGCCAGAGCCCGCAATTCGAACAGGCGCGTTTCGATCCTGTCGAGTTCGGCTGGTTCGAAGGTCATCGCGGCGGCGGCGGCGGTGAGCTTGTCCTCGGCCTCGCCCGCCTCGATCACCGCCCGGTCGAGCGCCGCCAGCGCTTCGGCGAGCAGGGAGTGCTCGGGCGCGATGCGATCGAGCCTTCGCGCAGCGGCGCGCAACGCTGCGAGCGGCGCGTCGGAGCCTTCCCACAGCCGCCGCAGCTCCTCGAGGTCGCCGGCCAGCTTCTCACCCTTCTGCATGTCGGCGCGCGTGGTCGCGAGCGTCTCTTCCTCGCCTTCCTCGGGCGCGAGCGCGGTCAGCTCGGCAAGATGCGCAAGCAACAGGTCTTCATCGTCCTTGGCCTGCGCGATCGCAGCCTTCGCATCTGCCAGCTTCGCTTCCGCCGCGCGCCACTTGGCCCAGGCATCCTCCACGCTCGCCAGGTCCGCACCGGAATAGCGATCGAGCAAGACGCGGTGGCCGCGCGGATTGACCAGCCCGCGATCATCGTGCTGGCCGTGCAGCTCGACCAGCGCGGGCGCGAGTTCGCGCAGCAGCGCGACGCCCACCGGCTGATCGTTGACGAACGCCTTCGATCCACCATCCGCGCGCAGCGAGCGGCGCAGGATCAACGGCTCGCCGGGCTCGATCACGACATCGGCGTCGGTCAGGTTTTCGCGCAGCGCTTCGGGCAGTTCGGCGAATTCGAATGTCGCGGCAACGCTCGCCCGCTCCTCGCCGCCGCGAACCAGTGCGGTGTCGGCGCGATTGCCGAGCACCAGGCCGAGCGCATCGAGCAGGATCGACTTGCCCGCCCCGGTTTCGCCGGTGAGCACGCCCAACCCCGATCCGAACGACAGGTCGAGCGCCTCGATCAGCACGATGTTGCGGATGGCGATCGCGGTCAGCATTTCGCCCCGTTTAGCGGAGCGCGCCGCGCGCGTCATCGCCTGACGCGGCGCTTCCCCAATATCCTTTGCAGCGCTATCGGGCGAGCGCGGCAAGATGCCGAGGCTGGCGGCAGTCCACCACGGCCCACGCCGCGCCGGGGTCTTTCAATCCATGAGACGCCAGCCTTCGCCGGCATGACGAATTCGAGCAATCAGCCCGCGCTGGCGACCGCTTTGCCGGCGGCCGGCGCATGCTCGCGCATCAGCGCGTAGGCTTTCTCGTACCACTCGCTGCCCGGGTAGTTCGCGCCGAGAACCGAGGCATACTTCTGTGCCTCGGCCGGAATGCCGAGCGCGAGGTTGGTTTCCGTCAGCCGGTAGAGCGCCTCGGGCGCGTGGCTGGTGGTCTGGTACTTCTCGATCACGTTCTGGAAGCGGATTTGCGCCGCCAGCCAGCTCCCGGCACGCTCGTAGAAGCGGCCGATTTCCATTTCCTTGCCCGCGAGGTGATCGGTCACCAGGTCGATCTTGAGCCGGGCGTCGGCCGCGTACTTGGTCGCCGGATAGCGCCTTTGCACTTCGTTGAGCGCATCGAGCGCCTGCTGGGTGATCCGCTGGTC
>CAYNXB010000159.1:0-1801 GCA_964401045.1 uncultured Sphingomonadaceae bacterium
CGGGATTGATCGGCTCGCCGACCGAGCCGAGCAGGCGCAGGCTCTGGCGGCTGGTCCGGGTGACCCATTCGTCACCCTCGCGCATCAGCGCGCGCAGCGCGGTCGGCGCGGCATAGAATATCTCCACCTCGAACTTGTCGACCACTTGCCAGAAGCGGCTGCAATCGGGCCAGTTGGGCACGCCCTCGAACATCACGGTGACCGCGCCGTTGAGCAGCGGCCCATAGACGACATAGCTGTGCCCGGTGACCCAGCCTATATCCGCAGCGCACCAGTAGACCGGGCGGGTCCCGTCCGCCCGTGGCTGGTAGTCGAAGGTGTATTCGTGGGTCATGCCCGCCCACACCGCGTAGCCCGCCGTGGTGTGGAGCACGCCCTTGGGCTGGCCGGTCGAGCCCGAGGTGTAGAGGATGAACAAGGGGTCTTCGGCGCCTACTTCTTCCGCCGGGCAATCCGGGCTTTGCGCGGCGACCGCTTCGGCCCAATCGATGTCGCGGCCCTCGATCATCGGCACGTCGAGGCCGGTGTGCCGCAGCACGATCACCCGGCGCACAGCCACCTTCTCCAGCGCGGCGTCCACGTTGGCCTTGAGCGGCACCGTGCGTCCGCCGCGCAGCCCTTCATCTGCAGTGAGCACGATGTCGGACCCGCAATCCTCGATCCGGCCCGCGAGCGCTTCGGGCGAAAACCCGGCGAACACCACCGAATGCACCGCGCCGATCCGCGCACAGGCGAGCATCGCCACCGCCGCTTCGGGCACCATCGGCAGGTAGAGCGTCACCCGCTCGCCCTTCTTGACCCCTTCCGCCTTGAGCAGATTGGCGAACTTGCACACCGCCTCGTGCAGTTCGCGGTAAGTGAGACAGCGGAAGTCTTTCTCCGGGTCGTCGGGCTCCCAGATGATCGCCGGCTGGTCACCGAGCCTGGCGAGGTGCCGGTCGAGGCAATTGGCCGCGAGGTTGAGCGTGCCATCGGCGAACCAGTTGATGCGGAAGTCGTCCTTGGCGAACGAGCAGTCCTTCACTTGCGTGAACGGCCTGATCCAGTCGAGCCGCTGCGCTTCCTCGCGCCAGAAACCGTCTGGATCGTCGATCGAGCGGCGGTATTTCTCCGCGTAGGAAGCCGCGTCTATCAGGGCATTCTCGGCCCATTCCTGCGGCACAGGGTGGATCGTCTCGCTCATCGTCTGCTCCCAACTTCTTCGTGGGATGCGCTAGGTCGAGCGGGAGGCGCGGGCAAGGCCCTCTAGCGCCAGAGCGCGTCCAGCGCCGGCAGGAGGTGCGCACGATGTTCCTCGGGAACGCGCGCCAGCAGGTCCGCCTCGAACCGCTCGATCGCTTTGCGCGCCTCGGCCAGCCGTTCCTGCCCCGCTTCGGTGAGCGCCAGTCCCTGGCTCTTGCGGTCGATCGGCGCGCGGTCGATCAGGCCGGCATCTTCCAGTCGCTTGAGGATCGGCACCATGTTGGCCCGCTGGATGTCCAGATGGCGGCCGAGCGCACTGGCGGTGATCCCTGGATTGGCCTCGACCAGCATCATCAGCGAAGCGTCCGCTTGCCGCAGGCGCAGGTGCGCGAGGCGTTGCGCCAGCTCCCCGCCCGCGGCGTTGGCCGCCCGGCGCAGCGCATAGCCGGGGAATGATGTGAGCGGGTCTTTCATGATCGCTATTGAAGATAGCAAAGAGAACGCTATGGGCAATAGCAATAGTTCCGCCCCCTCCCGGGGCGATTCGAATAAAGGAGAAATCGACATGGCGCAGCCGTCGCAGCCTGATCCTCGTCCCGAGGAAGAGACCGTCCGTTAC
>CAYNXB010000160.1:0-1789 GCA_964401045.1 uncultured Sphingomonadaceae bacterium
TGCCCAATGTCGAGTACATGATCGTGTTCGAAGGGGTGAACGACATCGGCAACGCGTTCGGCCCGCGCACGGGTGGGCCGCAATTGCCGGGCCTCGACCAGCCGCAGATCACGGTCGAGCAGATGATCGCCGGCTACAAGCAGCTCATCGCCCGTGCCCACGAGAAGGGGATCAAGGTGATCGGATCGCCGATCGGCCCATACAAGGGCGCGGGCTACTGGTCCGAGAAAGGCGAAGCTGCGCGGCAGAAGATCAACGACTGGATCGTCAATGGCGGCGCGTTCGACGGCGTGGTGCGGCTCGACACCGCGTTCGCCGATCCGGCCGACCCGCGGCAGATGCGCGAAGGCTATCACATGGGCGACCACCTCCACGGCAGCGATGCCGGGCTCAAGGCGGTGGGAGATTCGATCGACCTGGGACTGTTCAAGGACAACTGAGCGCGGGATCATTGCGCGGGGATCGTTTCAATCGTAACTGCTTTTGCCGAGGAGACCATATGCGCATCGGCACCCCACGCGAGATCAAGAACAACGAATTCCGCGTCGGGCTCACGCCCGAGAGCGTGCGCGAACTGGTCGAGCACGGGAACGAGGTGTGGGTCGAGACCGGCGCGGGCGACGGCATCGGCGCGGACGACGACCAGTACCGCGCGGCCGGGGCGAAGATCGTCGGCGGACCGGAACCGATCTTCGCCGAGTGCGAGATGGTGGTGAAGGTCAAGGAACCGCAGCCGGGCGAGCGGGCGATGCTGCGCCCCGGGCAGATCCTCTACACCTATCTTCACCTCGCGCCCGATCCCGGGCAGACCGCAGACCTGATCAAATCGGGCGTCACGGCGGTCGCTTACGAAACGGTCACCGGGTCGGGCAATACGCTGCCGCTGCTCAAGCCGATGAGCCAGGTCGCCGGGCGGATGAGCATCCAGGCCGGTGCCACCGCCCTCGAAAAGGAACATGGCGGCCGGGGCGTGCTCCTCGGCGGGGTTCCCGGCGTGCTCCCGGCACGGGTGATGGTGATCGGCGGCGGCGTGGTGGGCTTCAACGCCGCGCAGATGGCGGTCGGCCTCGGCGCCGATGTCACGATCCTCGACCGCGATCCCGAAGTGCTCGAGCGGCTCGGCGTCCACTTCGAAAGCCGCGCCAAGACCCGCTTCTCCAACCGCGCCAACATCCAGCAGATGATCTGCGAGGCGGAGCTGGTGATCGGTGCGGTGCTGGTGCCCGGCGCCGCCGCGCCCAAGCTCGTCACCCGCGACATGCTCGCGTGCATGAAGCCCGGCGCGGTGCTGGTCGATGTCGCGATCGACCAGGGCGGGTGCTTCGAGACGAGCCGGCCCACGACGCACGACCATCCCACTTACGTGGTCGACGGGATCGTCCACTATTGCGTCGCCAACATGCCCGGCGCAGTCGCACGCACCAGCACCTACGCGCTCAACAACGTCACCCTGCCGCACGCGCTGCAGATGGCCGCGCTCGGCTGGAAAGGGGCGATGCGCGCCAATCCCCACCTCGCCGCTGGGCTCAACGTCCACGCGGGCCAGGTTACCTATGCCGCGGTCGCCGAGGAACTCGGGTATCCGTACGTTCCGGTCGAGCAAATCCTCGCCTGAGTATCCCCGGAAAAGTGAGCAAGCTTTAACGAGCGACTAACCTTGCCCGCAGTAAACAGCCTGAGATGACGGGACAGGGTTTTAGAACACTTGCCGCGGGCCTGGTGGCAGCGCTGTTCGCGCTGATCGCGCTGCCTGCCGCAGCGCACCCTGGCCACGCGCCGCCCATCGAGC
>CAYNXB010000161.1:0-1784 GCA_964401045.1 uncultured Sphingomonadaceae bacterium
TCGCGCCCCCGTCCGGCGCGTTGTCCGATTGCTGGCACGCGCCGAGCGCGAGCGCCGAAAATAGCAGGGCACGCTTCACTTGGACTTGCCCTTCGGCTTGGTGGCGCCGGGGGTATCCTTGGCGGCCGTCGACCGCGGTTTGCGCGCCGGCCGGCTCTCAGTCGGCTCCGGCGCGCCAGGCTCCGCGATCTTGCTCGTAATCGGGGCCGGGTCGCCATCGCCCTGCCCTGCGACCGAGCCCTTGGATTTCTTCGCCGGAGCGACCTTCTTCGCCGCTTCCTTGTTCGCCGGCTCGCCCGCACCGGTCTTCGCCGGGGTGTCCGTGGTTTTGGCCTGGTTCACCGGCGGTGCACCGGGCGAACCCGCGTCGGCCGCGTTCGCCTTCTCGTCACCCGGCAGCACGTAGTTCGCGCCTTCCCACGGGCTCATGAAATCGAACTGGCGCAAGTCCTGCGGCAGGTCGACCGGCTCGTAGACCACGCGCTTCTCTTCCTCGGAGTAGCGCAGTTCCTGGTAGCCGGTGAGCGGGAAATCCTTGCGGAAGGGATGCCCTTCGAAACCGTAATCGGTGAGGATGCGGCGCAAGTCGGTGTTCCCGTCGAACACCACGCCGTACATGTCGAACACCTCGCGTTCGAGCCAGCCGGCGTTGGGCCACAAAGTAGTTACGGTCGGCACCGGAGTGTTCTCGGCCGCGCGGCACTTGATCATCACGCGATGGTTCTTGGTCAGCGACAGGAGCATGTAGACCACCTCGAAGCGCTCCTCGCGCTGCGGGTAGTCGACCCCCGCGATCTCCATCAATTGCTGGTAGTCGTGCTCGTCACGCAGCAGGCGCAGCGCGTCCTCGATCCGCTCCCGCTCGACGCCAAGCACGATCTCGCCATGCTCTTCTTTCGAGGCGAGCAGCATCGTGCCGAGCGCCTTGGCGAGCTTCTCGCGCACGCCGTCGTTCGAGGCGATCCGCGGGGCCGGATGGAACACCGTCGCCATGTTACCGCTCTATCGTTCCCGCGCGGCGGATCTTCCGCTGGAGCTGCATCACGCCGTAGAGCAGCGCTTCGGCCGTCGGCGGGCAGCCGGGGACGTAGATGTCCACGGGCACGATCCGATCACACCCGCGCACCACGCTGTAGCTGTAGTGGTAATAGCCGCCGCCGTTGGCGCACGACCCCATGCTGATAACGTACTTGGGGTCCGACATCTGATCGTAGACCTTGCGCAGCGCCGGGGCCATCTTGTTGCACAGCGTGCCGGCGACGATCATCACATCCGACTGGCGCGGACTTGCCCGCGGGGCGACGCCGAACCGCTCCATGTCGTAGCGCGGCATGTTGACGTGGATCATTTCGACCGCGCAGCACGCGAGGCCGAAGGTCATCCACCACAGGCTGCCGGTGCGCGCCCACTGGAACAGGTCTTCAGTCGTGGTGACAAGGAAACCCTTGTCGCCCACTTCGGCCGAGAGCTGGTTATAGAATCCCTCGTCCGGCAGGCGGATCTCAGGATGGATCGCCGGGTTGTTGGCGTCTCCGCGCACCGTGCTGGCGGCGGGATTCGCCATTGCGTGGCTCTCGCTCACTCCCATTCCAGCGCTCCCTTTTTCCACGCGTAGGCGAGGCCCACGGCGAGTTCGAACAGGAACACCATCATCGTGATCCAGCCGGGCCAGCCGGTGATATCGAGGCTGACCGCCCACGGGAACAGGAATGCCGCTTCGAGGTCGAACACGATGAACAGGATCGCGATCAGGTAGAAGCGCACGTCGAACTGGCTGCGCGAAT
>CAYNXB010000162.1:0-1537 GCA_964401045.1 uncultured Sphingomonadaceae bacterium
GCCATCCTGGTGGTTCTCTGGCTGCTCGGCTTCGTGGGTTTCCACGTCGCGGGTGGGCTGATCCATATCCTGCTGGTGATCGCGATCATCGTGGTGATCGTGCATTTCCTGCGCGGACGAGCCGTCTGACGAAGCGGCACGGCACGCTCCACGCCTAGAGAATATACTTCATCCGGACCGTTTCCTGCGTCACCCCCGGTCCCAGCTCGATCAGCGTGCTCTCGAAGCGCGGCGGGCCGAAGCGGATCGGGGGGTTGCGGGAGAAGCCGAAGCCTTCGCGCGGGATGCCGAGCATGGTGTCGGCGCGGCCGTTGGCGTTGGCGTCATGCAGCACGGAGAGGGCGTAGCGCCCCTCCTGCGGCAGCGTCAGGCGCAGCGAGCGGGCGCTGGCGGCCACGCTGCGCTTCACGGCCGCCGGATCGGTGCTGCAATCGGGGAAGTGGCTGGCCTGGCGCGTCAGGCACACCTGCAGCAATCCGCGCGCGTCGCGCATATTGTCGAAGGTGAGCTGAAGCTCGACCGGCGCGGCGTTGCCGAGCGTGGGCAGGAGCAGCGCCGCCGCGGAGAGGCGCCACGCCCGCCGGGCGCGATCAATCATGCTCGCGGCCGTTGGCGCCGATGTAGAGTTCGCTGCCGGTTTCCCTGAACACCGCGCTCATCTCGCGCATCCCGGCCTCGGCGTCCTCCGCGGCGATGAACGCATCGCTCTGCTGGTTCTGCTTCGCCGCGAACTCGCGCACTTCCTGCGTGATCTTCATGCTGCAGAACTTCGGCCCGCACATGGAGCAGAAGTGCGCCGTCTTGGCGCCTTCCGCGGGCAGGGTCTGGTCGTGGTACTGTTCCGCGGTGTCGGGATCGAGCGAGAGGTTGAACTGGTCGCGCCAGCGGAATTCGAACCGCGCGCGGCTGAGTGCGTCGTCGCGCACCTTCGCGGCCGGGTGGCCCTTGGCGAGATCGGCCGCGTGGGCGGCGAGCTTGTAGGTGACGACGCCCACTTTCACGTCGTCGCGGTCCGGCAGGCCGAGGTGTTCCTTGGGCGTGACGTAGCACAGCATCGCGGTGCCGAACCAGCCGATCATCGCCGCGCCGATGCCGCTGGTGATGTGGTCGTACCCGGGCGCGATATCCGTCACGAGCGGCCCGAGGGTGTAGAACGGCGCCTCGCCGCACGCCTCGAGCTGCTTGTCCATGTTGGCCTTGATCTTGTGCATCGGCACGTGGCCCGGGCCTTCGATCATCACCTGCACGTCCTGCGCCCAGGCGCGCTTGGTCAGCTCGCCCAGGGTGTAGAGCTCGGCGAACTGCGCTTCGTCATTGGCGTCGGCGATGGAGCCGGGGCGCAGGCCGTCACCCAGCGAGTAGGCGATGTCGTACGCCTTCATGATCTCGCTGATCTCGTCGAACCGTTCGTAGAGGAAGCTCTCGCGGTGGTGGGCGAGGCACCACTTGGCCATGATCGAGCCGCCGCGGCTGACGATCCCAGTGACGCGCTTCGCGGTCATCGGGATGTACGGCAGGCGCACGCCGGCGTGGATGG
>CAYNXB010000163.1:0-1527 GCA_964401045.1 uncultured Sphingomonadaceae bacterium
CGGAGCAGTCGCCATACTGCAGGTTGATCAGGGTGACGCCCTTGGCTTTCAGCAGGTCCGCCATCTCGCGCACTGCGTGCTGCGCCTGGGCGACCGCCATGCCGTAGCCCGGGACGATGATCACCTGCTCGGCCTGACCCATCAGGAAGGCCGCGTCCTCCGCCGAGCCGCGCTTGTAGGGGCGGTCGATCGCGCTTGCTGCGCCCCCCGCGACCGCGTCGCCGCCGAAGCCGCCCGCGATCACCGAGATGAAGCTGCGGTTCATCGCCCGGCACATGATGTAGCTGAGGATCGCGCCCGAACTGCCGACCAGCGCGCCGGTGATGATCATCGCGCTGTTGTGCAGCGTGAAGCCCATCGCCGCCGCCGCCCAGCCCGAATAGCTGTTAAGCATCGACACCACGACCGGCATGTCCGCCCCGCCGATGGGAATGATCAGCAGGAACCCGATCGCGAAGGCGAGCGCGAGGATGATCCAGAACAGCGGGCTCTCACCGGGGCCGGCGTGGGCTGCCATGGCGAACAGCGCGGTGAGCACCAGGATCGCAGCGAGCGTGCCAAGATTGATGACGTGCCGCCCCGGCAACATGATCGGCGAGCCGCTCATGTTGCCGTTGAGCTTGGCGAACGCGATCACCGAGCCGGAGAAGGTGATCGCGCCGATCGCCGCGCCGAGCGCCATCTCGACCCGGCTGACGGTCAGGATGTTGCCATCGAGCCCGAGGATGCCGAACGCGTCCGGATTGAGGAACGCGGCCGCCGCCACCAGAACCGCCGCGAGGCCGACGAGGCTGTGGAACGCCGCGACAAGCTGCGGCATCGCGGTCATCGCAATGCGCCGCGCGGTGGTCAGGCCGATGATCGCCCCGAGGGCGATCGCTCCGATAATCTCGATCAAGGTGGACGGATCGAGCGAGAGCCCGACAGTGGCCGAGCTTTTGCCGACCAGCAGATCGAAGCCGAAGCCGTGCGTGACCAGCGTCGTGCCCACAGCGATCGTCATGCCGATCATGCCGAAGCGATTGCCCCGGCGGCTGGTCGCGGGCGAGCTCAACCCGCGCAACGCGAGGATGAACAGCACGCCCGACGCGAGATAGGCGACCGCCACCCACGGATTGACCGCGTGGGCCGCGTCGGCGGCGAGCGAGAGGTCGGTCGGCTCAGCCGGGAACGCGACGCTCACTTCGCTGGCTCCTTGGCCGCCGGACGATCCTTTTTCTTATACATCGCGAGCATGCGCGCGGTAACCGCGAAGCCGCCGAAGATGTTCACGCTGGCCAGCACCACTGCCGCAAGCCCGAGCCACTTGGCTCCCGGCGCGCCCGCGGTCGCCGCGGCGATCAGGGCGCCGACGATGATCACCGAGGAGATGGCGTTGGTCACGCTCATCAACGGCGTGTGCAATGCCGGAGTGACCGACCACACGACGAAGTACCCGACGAAGCAGGCCAGCACGAAGATCGAGAGGATCGAGATGAAATCCATATCGGCTCCTAGGAACCTCCCCCTCCGGGGGAGGTGGCAGCC